>JARXAF010000147.1 GCA_029865985.1 Verrucomicrobiota bacterium | reverse complement strand
GAAGCGATCAAACCTCCCCCTCGCGCGCAGCGCGAAAGCTCCCCCTCGTTCGAGCTTCCCTGCGAGCGGAGCGCCTGATCCCGCGGAGCCCGCTTACAATTCCTCGAGCGGCTGTCGACCGTCGCCGAAGGAGCCGGGCCGCACATCCATCTTGTCCATCATCGACAGGAACAACCGGCACATTTGGCGATTGGGCTTTTCCTTGTAGTCGAGAACCCGACCGCCGCGGATGCGACCGCCGCCACCGCCGACCATCACCACCGGCAATTGGTTGGCATCGTGGTTGCCGTTCAGCATCGACGAGCAATACAGCAGCATCGTGTTGTCGAGCAGGGTGCGTTCCCCTTCCTGAACGGCGTCTAGTTTGCCGGCAATGTAGGCCAACTGCTTCACAAAGAACTGGTTCACCTTCAGCCAGTCGGCCGAATCGCTGTGCGAAAGCAAATGGTGGATCATGTAGTCCACCCCCAGGTTCGGGAACCGCAACGAACTGTGATCGTTGTTGAGCTTGAGGGTGGTGATCCGCGTGGTGTCGGTTTGGAAACCCAGCACCAGGATGTCGCACATGAGCTTCATGTGCTCGGCAATGTCCTGCGGGATGCCGTCCGCCGGGCGGGCCATGTCGGGGTTGGACAACGTCGGCCGCCAGCCCTGCAGTTCGCCCTTCTTGCCGGCATGGTCGATGCGCTGTTCCACGTCGCGAACCGAGTCGAGATACTCGTCGAGCTTGCGGCGGTCGTTGAGGCTGATTTGCCGGCGCAGGCTTTGCGCATCGGACAAGACGGCATCGAGCACACTGCGATCGCCCTTTTCGTTGGAATCCTTGAACAACCGGTCGAAGGCCAGCGCCGGATAAATTTCCAGCGGCGTGGGAGTCGTCGGCGAGGTCCAAGAAATATGCGAGCTGTAGAGCATCGAGTAGTTCTTGTGGACCGACGGATTGGACTTCTCGCAACCCAGGACCAGGCTCGGCACCTTGGTGGTCCGGCCCTGCGCCTGCGCCACGAACTGGTCGAGGCTGGTGCCCGAACGGATCTCGCCACCCGAGGCCAACGGCGCACCGGACAGCAGGTTGCCCGTCTGCGAACTGTGGATGTTCCCCTTGAGCGCCTCCGCATTGTAGAGACCTCGGACGAAGACGGTCTTCTGGCGGAAGTCTTGCAGTGGGGCCAACACCTGGCCCAACTCCATCTGCGCCCCTTCGCCCCGGGCCCACCATTCCTTGGAGTGGAAGCCATTGCCGGAGAAGAGCACCGCCATGCGCACGGGCGCCTCGCTCGCCGGACGTTGGCTCGCCGGCGGCGTGTCGCCCCAGACCGTGAGGGATTCCATCCAGGGCAACGCCATGGAGACGCCGACGCCGCGAAGGAACGTGCGCCGATTCAGTGAATGTTGGGGCATGGTCGTTAGTTCTGGAGGGTTGAGGCTATTCTTCGGGTTTGCGGTCCATCCCACGGATTCGCACAAATTGGGAGCTCGAGACAATGGTTTCAACGGCACCCTGAACTCGAGCCTCCCGGGCAGAGAGCTTCCGCTGCAAATCGCTCAACAAGGGCTCGTCCGACAGCATCACGCCGCGACCCAGAGAATAGCCCAGGAGCTTGCGACTGAATTGGCGCAGGAAAGCCTCCTTGCGCTGATGCGACAAATACCACCGCAACCCGGCCGTGCCTTCAAGCATGGTGCCATCGGGAGCCTTGGCTCGGACATCGATGGCCCGGCCGCCAAGATCCCGTTCACGGAAGCGGCCCACCGCATCGAACGATTCCAGCGAGAAGCCGTAGGCATCGATGCGACGGTGGCAGCCCGAGCACTTGGGGTCCGAACTGTGTTTCTCGGTGAGTTGCCGCACAGTGAGTTGATCGAGCGACTCGTCTTCCGGCAAACGCGGCACATCCTTCGGCGGCTTGGGCAGCTTCTCGCCGAGGATCACCTCGCTGATCCAGTTGCCTCGCAAAATGGGGCTGGTGCGCGAAGCGCCCGATTGACGCGCCAAAGTGGACGCCTGCCCCAGAATGCCACCGCGCCCCAGCGGCCGAAGACCCGATACCCGCCGCCATTCGTTGGAGTTCGCAAAGCCTGTCGAAGGGAGTCCGTAAAAGCGCGCCAAGTCCGCGTTCAAAAAAGAATGGTCGGCATCGAGGATGTCGAGCACCGGCCCGTTGTTCTGGAAGAGGTCGGTGAAGAAGCGAACCGTCTCTTCACGCATGGCACCGCGAAGTCCGCGAAACTCGGGGAAATGCCGCTCGCTCTTCTCGTCCAACGTCTCGAAGTCGTACAAATGCAACCAAGCCAGAGCGAACTCGGTGGCCAAGCGGCCAATCTTGGGATCCTTGAGCATCCGCCGGGTCTGGGCCCGCAAGACTTCCGGCCGATGAAGGCGCCCTGCGACGGCCTCGGCCATCAACTCGGCATCCGGCGTTGACGCCCACAGGAAATAGCTCAGCCGCGTGGCCAACTCCACGTCACTGACCCGCGTGGAGACCACTCCCGGAGCGGGTTGCTCTGCCCGGTACAAGAACGCCGGCGACACCAACACCCGTGCCAGCCCACCGCGGACAGATTCTTCGTGGGTGAGACCGTCGCCCCGCAGTCGGACATAAAGGTCCCCCAGGGCGTCAATTTCGGACTCCCGCAGCGGTCGGCGGTAGGCCTGAGCCGCAAAGGCAAAGAGCGATTGCAGGTGGGCGGGCTCGGTGTCGGTCAACTGACGGCGAAACTCGTCGGCCCGGCGGCGGATGGGCTCCCCCATCGGAGTGAAGGCACTGGGGTCGGCGTCCTGCGTGGCGAATTGCCACAACTGCTCAAAAGCATCGACCAGCTTGAAGGCGTCTTGGCTGACGTAATGCAACTCCGACCAAAGACGCTCCAGTTCGGCCGTCTCCGCCGGAGTGAGCATCAAGCGACGCAGGGCATCGTCTTCCCGATAGTAGAGAGTGAGCGTCACCACCTCGTCGACAGGCACGATCTTGGTGTAGCACAGCGCGGCCGGGAACAGCGCGCGGAAGCGTTCCAGCCCCTGTTCCCAATGACGACGCGCAGCACCTCCATCGGCCACCAACACCGGAAGGTCCGACTGCATGGGCAATTCGCCGTCCGACCAAGTGCCCTTTCCGCCCTTCGTGCTGACCGCTCCCGGCACCAGCGCCAGCGAGACCGGACGCTGCGGTAGGATTTGCATCTGAACGCTCGCCTCAGGCCCCGCAGACGGATCGAGTGCGGCCGTGGCCACCAGTTCGCCACCGGCTGCCCATTCGGCCGGCAAGCGAACCTCCACCATCGACGGGGCCTTCACACAAAGGTCTTGAGGGGCGACGCGAGACGCAGAGACGGGATTCTTCCCAAAGAGGGCCGGATCCGGCCCGGGGCCCTCCTGAGCTGCCGAGGCGGATGCTGAGATCGCCAGCTCCGGCTGTTGCAAGAGGCCACGGAGAACGGCCCCCAGCAGTGGCCCCTGAAGGGATGTCCACTGGCGTCGTAAGACCGCGTCGGGAGCATCCTGGCCCAAGCCGGCCAGGTCGGAGGAGAGCAACACCTGAAGATCTGCAGCCAATCCGCGCTTCTCTGCCGTCGATGCGGCCGCACGCCAGCGGGCCAGCAAGGATCCCTCGGGAATGGAAGTCTCGATGGCGCCGCCTCGGGCTTCGGGTTCACTGAAGAAATGCCAGACCCCTGGATGGCCCATCCGGTCGGCATGAGGATTGCCAGCCAAGATGGCAGGCGAAACGTCACCCGAGAGGCTCCAAGTTTGCGCGGCATTCGCAGTATCCGACAACTGGAGGTCCACGCGGGTGAGATCGCAGGAGTGGTTACCATCCCGCGGCCCCACCGACAGGCAGACCACATCGCCCACGCCCACCGTCACCGGGGGCAGCGGCCCGAAACGCACTTCCTTGGCACCTTGAGAGACACCGGAGGCCAACGTCTGGCGCGTGGCTCCGCGACGAAGTTCCACCACCCAACTCACCCCATTGCCGCACTCGGTGTGGGAGTGCTGCACCAAGCCCTCGACCTTGAAGGTTCCCGACACCGGCCCCCGCCATCCCACGATCACGCGACGCGACGGAGACGGATGCACAGCGACACTGTGGGGCCGCATGAGGCCCGGCACCCGGACCTCGCGATCCGAGGAATTGGCCGTGACACTCAAGGCATCCGCACCGGTCCAGCCCTGGATGAAGGAATACCCCTGCGCACTCTCGAGCGTGGACGTGATGAGTCCCTCAATGCGCGTGCCTCCAGAACGCATTCCCAGCGCCTCCAACCACGCGGCAAACACCTGTGGGTCGAGATTCTTGGAGCGGGCCAGCGCGGTCAGCGCCTCGCCAGAAGGAACCTCGGTCAATTCGGCCGCGGCATTCAGACACGCCGCCGCCTGAAAGAAGAGCGGACCCCGGGTTTGATCCAAGCGACGAATGACCGAACGCAGCCGACTCAGCGGGACATCCGGCCGACCCGAAACCACAAGGCGCGGATTGGACCACAGCGCCACATCCGAAGCCGAACCATCTCCTGCATCGGAGGTGACCAAGAAAGCACGGACCTCCCCGGAGGCATCCGGAGCCGGCAGCTTGAAGCGCGTCTCGCGAGCGGTAGCCAGAGGAGAAATCGGCACCTGCCAAGCGCTGGGGCCATCCCGCTTGCCGATATGACCCACCGTGGTGAATCGCCAGACCGAACGCTGCCACGACTCCACCACGGCGGCCACGGCAGCACCCTCACCCGGCTTGGCCTCACGCCAACGCGCCCGGACCTGGTCCAAGAGCGGCGAGGCTTCGGTTTCGTTCAACGCCTTCCACAAGAGGCCGAGGTACTGGGCATTGAGCCCGCGATGCCGGGCCACGGCCTCGAGGTCCTTGGCGCTCCGAGAACGACCCACGGCCCGCAGTTCCAGCGTGGCGTCCAAATACCGGGCCAGCGGCAACACACCGCCGTCACGCGTGTCGAACTGGATGCCCTGGAGATTGACCGAGGTGCCGCCGCCATTTTGGGTGTAGCGCCCGTAGAACTGCCGGATGGCCGCGAGGCGTTCTTCGGTCCAGTCACGCTGAGAAGTGCTCGAAGAGAACCGCACACCATCGGGAAGCAGGACCGCATGGCGAGCCACCTCCTTGGCCGCATCGAGGTATTTGGTGACCAGCGAGGGCGACATCACCAGCGACTGCCCCACGTTCATGAACCCCTCGCCCGAAGCCGAATCCACCGGAAATTCACGGGCCGGATCAAGCGAGTCCACGCCGGTCAAATCCCGGATCGTGTAGGTGTATTCGGAATTGGACAAACGCCGCAGGACGACCGGTCCGGGGTCCCCGGCATTTTTCCGGGCCCAGCGATCCAGCATCCCACGCACTCCGGCCAACAATTGCTCCCGAGCCTTGGCGTCCATCGCGGGCTCCTCCTTCGGAGGCATTTCCAGAATGGAAACCTGCTCCAGCACTTGCTGCCAAACCTTGGAGTCGGTCGACCCCGCACCCGGCTGGAGCACTTGCTCCAAATCGAGGTCGCCCTTGTGCTTGGCGGTGGAATGGCAATTCAGGCAATGACGGTCGAAGAGCACCCGCGTCTTGGCATCGACCCCTTCGGCGGCCGCGGACCCTACCAGCGACATCGATGCCAGAGCGGTCGCCGCGATCCATCCCAGAGTGCTGCCCACTCGGCGCACGGGTGACTGCACCGGATATCGCACCGGGTAGGTCTCCGGTTTCGGGAATCCTGCGGTTATCACGCCTCGTTTCATCCTGTTGTTCCTTCACCCATGCCCACAGCGGACCAGTGACCCGTCAAATGCGGATGAAGAGACGCTTCTTCCACAACCACCAGCACATCGCCCAGAAAATCGACAGCACGGCCGCCCCCTCAATAGCCGGTGAATACACACCAAAGTAATCGACCCAGAACGTCTTGCCGAGGTGGGTCCGCAGGTTGTCGCGGAAAAAACCGTCCCAGAGATGGCTGGTGACGTACATGAAGATAGAATTCATGCCCACCACCTGCAGCGGGAAGGTGAGCCAAGACTGCTTCAGACGATCGGCCACGAGATAGAAACCACTGAGGAGCAGGCAGCACCAACCGCCGCTGAAGAGCACCCAGGAGGGCGTCCAGATGCGTTTGACCACGGGGGCGATGCCGGTCTGGTCGAGGATCCAACCCGCGCCCAACCCGGCCAAACCCACACACGCGATCCGCACCAACCGCCGGCCGATCGGAATGTCCTCTCGCCGCAACCACCCGCCCACCAATAGACCGCAAATCATCGTGCCCAACGTGGGAATGAAACTCAGCGTCAGATAACCACCCCCGTTGTAGAGAAACGTTTTGGCCCGCGGGAACCAATTGAGGAACCACACCTCGAAGTGGTGGGCCGGATTGGCGTTCTTGTTCCAGTGGGCGGCGAATCCGCTCAGGCCGTGCTGCTTCATCCAGTCGGCCGAGACACCGACGGTGGCGGGATCGAACTCCGGACCGGGCAACGGCGCGGCCGCGAACCA
>JARXAF010000142.1 GCA_029865985.1 Verrucomicrobiota bacterium | reverse complement strand
CGGACCCGAGGGGTTGACGGTAAACCCGACCTCCGGTCAGGTGTCGTTCCGCCCGACGGAAGCCCAGGGACCGAGCACCAACACGGTGGTCGTCCGGGTGACAGACAACGGTACCCCGGTGATGAGCGGGACGAACGCCTTCACGATCGTGGCTCTGGAGGTTAATCAGGCGCAGGAGTTGGCGTCCGTGGAGAATCAGACCATTGATCCGATGAAACCGACGGTGATTCGTCTGGTGGCCAAGGATGCGGATTTGCCGGTGCAGAAGCTCACCTTTGCCTTGGTGGAAGGTCCGAAGGGGATGAGTGTGAATCCGACGGAGGGTGTGGTTTCATGGACGCCCGCGGCCGATCAAGGTTCTGCCCAGTTCCCGGTGACGGTGTCGGTGAGCGACGGCTTTCGCACGGTGAGCACCTCCTTCCAGGTGACCGTGAGGGTTGCAAATGCGCCGCCGTTCTTCATCAACCTCTTCGGTCGCAGTGTCCGGGAACTCAATTCGATGAGCTTCAAACTCAATGGTCGCGATCAGGATCTACCGGCCCAGAAGTTGACCTATGGAGTCGTGAGTGGTCCGAAGGGATTGGTCGTCAGCCAAGACGGTCAAGTGACGTGGACCCCGACCGAAGATCAGGGCCCCAGCACGAACACGGTCTTGGTGCGGGTGACCGACAGTGGGACTCCGGCTGCCAGCACGACCAATTCGTTTTTGGTCTTCGTCGCCGAGGCCAATACCGCGCCGTATTTCAGCAGTGTCTACAGCCGGTCGTTCTTGGAGAGTTTTCCGCTCAACCTGACAATGAACGGACGTGATGCCGACCTGCCGGCCCAGAAGTTGACCTATACACTGGTGAGCTTTCCGAAGGGAATGACGATGACCGAGGCAGGCGTCATCGCCTGGCAACCGACTGAGGATCAGGGCCCGAGCACCAACAACATCGTGGTGAGGGTGACCGACAACGCTTCCACTTCGTTGAGCAGCACGACCAACTTCGTGGTGATCGTTAGGGAGTCGAACCAAGCCCCGATCTTTGCGGTCAGCAACCTGACTGTGGCGGCTCTGAGCAAATTGTCGGTGGCCTTGAAGGCGACCGATGCGGATATCCCCGTCCAGAAGTTGAGCTATCGTTTGGATTCAGGACCGCAGGGTTTGACGGTTTCCACCAACGGTTTGTTGGAATGGACGCCAGCCGCCAATCGCGCACTGACCACGAACGTGGTGAAGGCTGCGGTCAGTGACGGTGGTGCTTGGATACAGTCCACGTTCCGGATCATCGTCCGTGCGGTGGGTTCAGGACCGGGTTCCGAGACGAAGGCGAGCCAGAAGACTTATTTGTCGCTGGTGGTCCAGCCCGACCAGTCCTTGGCGCTCAAGGTGGCCGGGCCTGAAGGCAGCCGCTTCCGTGTCGAATCCACCTCCTTCCTCGGAGTGGAGTGGAATACGGTCGAAGGCGTGGGAGAAATCGAGACGCTGGGACAAGATGTTCCGGTGGTCGTGCCGATTCCGGCGGAGGGTGCGGGCGAGTTCCGTCAGTTCCGCTTGAAGAAGCAATAGTATCCCCAGCTGAGTCTTCTGGGCTGTCAAAGCCCGATCAACAGCCGCCGATGGCCCAGTGCCTCGGCGGCTGTCTTTTTATCTGCGGAGGTCGAACTGGGGCGCGCCGACGAACGCGTCGGGATCCGCCGGATTAGGCCGGATCCCATTTGAAGGCCGGATGGTCTGTCTCAGCCGGAACGATTCAGTCGGATCGGTCGTGTTGGATGAGGTCTAGGCTCGCAAACTCGACCGGGCCTGACGGACCGCCTCGATCGCGGCTTCCGGGGAGTCTGCCGTGGCCGTGATGTGCCCCATTTTCCGACCCGGGCGGGGTGATGTCTTGCCGTAGAGGTGCAACTTCAGGCGTGGGTTGGAAAGGGCCTGATCCCACCGCGGCGGGCCACCGTTCCAAACGTCACCCAACAAATTGGCCATGGCGGCGGGTTGCTTCAATTCAGTCGATCCGAGGGGTAGGCCGCAAACGGCTCGGACTTGTTGCTCAAACTGGCAGGTGATGCAGGCATCCAAGGTCAAGTGACCCGAGTTGTGGGTCCGGGGCGCCAGTTCATTCACGATCAATCGCCCGTCGCGGGTGACGAACAGTTCGACGGTGAGCAATCCGACCACATCGAGTGCCTCGAGGATGCCCCGGCTCAATTCACGGGCTGCGGCCTCGAGCTCCGGGGTGATTCGGGCGGGAGACACCGTGACATCCAGAATGTGGTGTGCGTGAACGTTCTCGAATACCGGGAACGCCGCAAATTGGCCCTCCACGGTCCGGGCTCCTACGACGCTGACCTCTTGGGCGAAATCGACAAAAGCCTCGTAGATGCCCTCGTGACCACCCAGACCCGTGAAGGCCTCCGAGAGTTCCGTGGCGGAGCGAAGCGTTCGCTGTCCTTTGCCATCGTAGCCAAAGCTGGCGGTTTTGAGGACGCCAGGCAGACCGAGTTCGCGGGTTGCGGATACGAGATCTTCCAGGGAATGGATGGCGCGGAACGGGGTGACCGGGAATCCGTGGTCGCGGAGGAACCCTTTTTCCCGCAACCGCTGTTGCGTGATGTGCAGCACCCGACCCGCGGGCCGTACCGGCACCACTTCCGAACAGGCATCGCTGGTGGCGCTGGGGACGTTTTCGAATTCGAACGTCACCACATCGACGGTCCGGGCAAAGGCTCGCACTTGGTCCAGGTCTTCGTAAGGCGCGACAAAAGTGCGATCGGCGACCGGCGTCGCAGGAGAATCTGCTTCCGGGCAGAAGATGTGGATTCGGTAACCCAGTCGGCGTGCGGCAATGGCGAACATGCGGCCCAATTGCCCACCGCCCAACACGCCGAGAGTGGCCCCTGGTGGAATGATGCGTCCGTGATGTGACATCGGAAACACCCGGTGTAGGCCCTTTCAGCCTAGATGGGAAGCCCTTGTCCGTGACTGCAGCATAGACCGATTCCCCAGCGCCGGACGGCTGGGTGGTTCAGGCTTGGTGGACCTTGAGCACGAGGTTCTGTCCGGACAGGTTCGTGCGGGCTGGTTTGTCGGCGGCGGCGAATGGAAATTGGGGCTTTCCTGAGGTTTTTGAGGCTGGTTGCATTGGCGCGATGTCGAAGACTGCGTTTGTGTTCGCGGGCCAGGGGGCTCAATCCGTGGGAATGGGCAAGGATTTGGCCGCGGCGTTTCCAACCGCCCGCGCGCTGTTTGATCAGGCCAATGGGGTTTTGGGCTATGATTTGGCCTCGATTTGCTTCGAGGGTCCAGAATCGGCGCTGACCCAAACCGAGAATGCTCAACCGGGGATTTATCTGGTGAGCTGGGTGGCGCTGCGACTCTTGCAGGAACGGGTGCCCTCTCTGCGGGCCGATGCGACCGCCGGATTGTCGTTGGGCGAATTCACCGCACTGGCAGCGGCCGGTGCCATGTCGTTCGAGGACGGGTTGAACATCACGCGGTTGCGCGGGCGGTTCATGCAGGAAGCCTGCGATGCCACCCGGGGCGGAATGGCCGCGGTGATTGGGCTCGATGAAGCTCCGTGTCGGGAGGTGTGCGAGGCGACTGGTGTGACGTTGGCCAATCTCAATTGTCCCGGGCAAATCGTGATCTCCGGCGATCTGGACCGGATTCCGGCCGCGGTGGAGGCGGCGAAGGCCAAGGGAGCCAAGAAGGCGATTCCGCTGACCGTAGCCGGTGCCTATCACTCTCCGTTGATGGCCTCGGCCCAACCCCGTTTGGCGGAGGCTTTGGCTCGTATCCAACTCCGCAACCCACAGGTTCCGGTGGTTTCCAATGTCACCGCGTTGCCTCATGGATCGGCCGAGGCGATTTCCCCGGTTCTCGTGGATCAGGTGACCTCCTCGGTGCGGTGGGAAGCCAGCATGCGGTATTTGTTGGCTCAGGGCTTCACTCGATTCATCGAGCTGGGACCGGGTTCGGCGCTCAGCGGTTTTCTCCGGCGCATCGACAAGTCGGCCCTCGCCTTGAATGTCTGCGACGTTCCGAGTCTTGAGGCGACGGTGAAGGCTTTGGGTGGAGTTTAAGGCCCGAGTTGCTGCCGATAGCTTTGAGGACGAACCTGAGCCATGAGTGAACCGGATACGGATTCAGCTGCGCGAATAAATCCGGAAACGATTCGGGCTGAAGAACACCAGTTGCCCCCGGACTTCATCTTTGTTCTGTGCGCCGCGCTTGCCGGAGGTCTGCCAGCCGGGATCTTCACGACGCTCATCTCCGAGCCAGGTCGATCGGGTTCACCGATCTATGGCCTTCTGCTGCCCTGGGGGGTTCTTCCCTTCTTTCTGGTGCTGGTCGCGGGATGGCGGGGACGCCACTCGCCCGGACTGAGGCGGTTGGCCTGGTTCACCTCGGTGGCCTCATTGGTGGGTTTGTTGGCCCACGGCTATGCCTTCTTGTTCCTTCCAGGTTTCCACGATGCCCGGAAGTGGTTCCTGATGGTGCCCTTGTGGCAGTGGGTGCTCATTGCCCGACCGGCACTGCGCTGCGCATTGCACTCGAACACGGGTTCCTGATTTCCGGGCACCAACTTGGATGCTTTGGGATCGATTTGAATCGAGGAGGATCGCCAATAGGCCGTCGCTCCCCATCAAATCCATTTCATTGACCGCCGAAGAGGTTGGGAGCGGCCGTTCGGGCGATTTCGCGGCTGCGCTGGTGGATTTCGATGCCGGTATTGCAGGTCAATGCGAACTCAGCGATCTCCCGGGTTTCGGAAATGCGTAGCCGTCGCAGGAGGAACTTCACGGCCGGAATGAGCGCCGGCGTAACGCTCAATTCGTGGACTCCCAGGCCGACCAACAACGGGACCAGGGCGGGTTCTCCGGCCATTTCTCCGCACACCCCCACCGGGCGTCCGTGCCGGTTGGCCGCCTGCACCGTCATGTGGATGAGACGGACAACAGCCGGGTGGGTGGGTTGGTACAGCCGGGCGACCCGTTCGTTGAGTCGGTCCACCGCAAGCGTATAACCGGTCAGGTCATTGGTGCCGATGCTGAGGAAGTCGGATTCCCGGGCCAGATCTTCGGCAATCAGGGCCGCCGAGGGGATTTCGATCATCACCCCCACAGGGACGGTGTCGCAGAACGGGATGCCCTCCGCGCGCAGTTCCTCTTTGCAGGACGCCAAGATGGCTTGGGCTGCGCGCAGTTCCTCGATAGAGGACACCATTGGGAAGAGGATGCGCACCTTGCCGTGGCATCCGGCTCGCAAAATCGCCCGGAGTTGGCCTCGGAAGAGTTCCGGGCAGTCCAGGCTGATGCGGATGGCTCGCCAGCCCAGAAAGGGGTTGGGTTCGCCGTCGCGGTGAAGGTCTCCGGGCATTTTATCGCCGCCGAGGTCCAGGGTCCGGATGATGGCTTCCTGGCCTGGGCGCGTTTGGGAGGCCACCGCTCGGTACGCTTCGAACTGCTCCTCTTCAGTGGGAGGGCTGGAGCGATTCAGGAAGAGGAACTCCGTGCGGAACAGGCCGATGCCATTGGCTCCGCTGGCCTGAACCGAGGCCATGTCTTCCGGGCCTTCGATGTTGGCAGCCAGGATGATGGCGTGTCCGTCGAGGGTCACCGCCGGTTGTTCGCGGAGCAGCGCGAGCTTTTCCTCGAACTGGGCGCGGCGCTGCTTGAGTTGGCCGTACTCGAAGAGGGTCTGGTCGGTGGGGTTGAGTGTGAGAACCCCACCGTGGCCGTCGAGCAAGGCGTACTCGCCATCCTGAAGCGAATCGAGCATCGGTCCCAGACCCACCACCGCCGGGATTCCCATCTTCCGGGCCATGATCGCCGTGTGGCTGGTCTTGCCGCCGGCCTCGGTCGCGAAGCCCAGGACATGCTTTCGATCCAGCACGGCCGTGACGCTCGGTGCAAGATCGTGGGCCACCAGGATGCAGGGCTCTGAAAGGTGCTGCAGTTGGTGCTCATGGACCGCTCCGGAGAGGTGGTCCAAAACCCTTCCGGCCACATCCCGCAAATCCGCAGCCCGCTCGCGCAAGTAGGCGTCGTCCACGGCTCCCAGCACCGACACGTATTTCTCGAACACGTCGTTGAAGGCCGCTTCCGCACAGGAGTGCTCGGTGCGGATCTTGCGCAGTACTTCGTTGAGCAGTGTGGAATCTTCCAGCACCAGAAGGTGCGCCTCGAAGAGTCCCGCTTCGGCGGCACCCATGGCCGCGGACACCTGATCCCGGATTTTTTGGATATCCTGTCGGGTACCCAGCAGGGCGACGTTGAGCCGTTCGATCTCTGGGTCGATGGCTTCGGGCGCGATTTTCTCCCGCGAGATCTGCCGCCGGGCCTGCCCCACCCGCAGGATGCGGGCGTGGGCCACGCCATCCGAAACCGCGATACCGCGGTAGGTGCGTGATCCCAAATGAGCTGTTGGCTCGGCCATGGGAGACAGCGTATCGGCCGGAGGGCGGTTGCGGGAACCCTTTTTGTCTCGGAAGCCTCCCGGGTTTCAGTGCAGGGGATTCATGCCTTGACCTCCGGCTGGCCGGCCGCGACAAGGACTCCATGCACCGCCGATTTTCCCACACCCCTGTTCGTCTCCTCATGGCCGCCGCTGCTGCTGGTTTGCTGGCGACTGGGTGCGTCAACTTTTTCCCTGGGACCACCACCGCTCGGCTTCATTCGTTCAACAAACAGGAATTGAGCAATGAGTTCTGGGCCGAGGGAGCCTGTTTTGCGGACATCAACCGGGATGGTGTGACCGACGTGGTCTCGGGTCCTTTCTGGTATGAGGGCCCCACGTTCAAGGCGCGTCACGAATACGCGCCCGCGGACAAGGTCTCCAAGAGCAAGCGCAACGGGGTGGACGTGACCTTCCGTGGCTACAAGGGCGGACTGGGCAACGAGAACGAATACAGTGCCAACTTCTTCGCGCATTCTGGTGATTTCAACGGCGACGGCTGGACCGACATCCTGATCTTGGGATTCCCTGGCGAGAACTCTTGGTGGTTTGAGAATCCCGGCAAGGGCGTCACAGCCCACTGGAAACGCCATGTTGCCCTGGATGTCACCGACAATGAGTCTCCGCGTTGGGTGGACATTACCGGTGATGGTCGGCCCGAGATCGTGTGTTCGAGCAAGGGGCGCTATGGCTACGCCTCTCCCGACCCGAAAAACCCCACGGCTCCGTTCACCTGGCATCCGTTGTCTCCGGACAAGAAGTACCACCGGTTCACCCATGGTCTCGGTGTGGGTGACGTGAATGGGGACGGCCGCATGGACTTGCTCGAGAAGGACGGTTGGTGGGAGCAGCCGGCCTCGTTGTCGGGCGACCCGGTCTGGCAGCACCATCCGGTCGCCTTCGGCCTCGGGGGCGCGCAAATGTACGCCTACGACATCAATGGTGATGGTCTCAACGACGTGATCACCAGTCTCGCGGCCCATGGCTACGGTTTGGCCTGGTATGAGCAGTCGAAGGTGGGTTCCGAGATTCAATTCAAGGAGCACATCATCATGAACAAGGAGGTCTCCGAGAACGCCTATGGTGTGAAATTCAGCCAGCTCCATGCCATCGATTTGGTGGACATCGACGGAGATGGCCTGAAGGACATCGTGACCGGTAAACGCTTTTGGGCCCATGGCCCGAGCGGTGATGCCGAATCCGGTGCCGCTCCGGTGGTTTATTGGTTCCAGTTGCGCCGTGGCCCAGACTTTGTGGATTTCGTGCCGCACCTCATCGACGACGCTTCTGGCGTGGGCACTGAGTTGAAGGTCGTGGATTACAACCGCGATGGTCTGGCGGACATTTTGGTAGGCAACAAGAAGGGGGTGTTCGTCTTCACCCATGCGGCCCGCAAGGTGGACCGTGCCACTTGGGAGGCCGCCCAGCCTAAGAAGCGTTGACGCATCAGCGGCGTGAATCGGCGCCGCGGATTTCCGGAATCAGCAACCCACAGGCGGCCAGGATCATGGCCGCGGCGATCCATCCCATCGTCGCGGGCGACCAGGTTTGCACCGCTTGAAAGGCGCAGATGGGGGCCAGCACGCCTCGGATTCCGGTGGAGAAGGTGTGCACAGCCATGTAGTCGGTGACATGGGCCGGAGGTGCGACCTTGGTGACCCACAGTCCCCACGCGACATCGCCGCCTGCCGTTGAAATGCCATAGAAAATGGCGCCGATGATGAGGCCCATCGGGGTTTCGCTCATGAAGAAGGTGGCGATACCCACGGCAAAACCGGCGTTCAGGGTGATGCGGAGTCGGAAGAAGTTCATCCGATCGAAGAGTCGCCCCCAGATGGGACTCATGATCCAGCGGGCTCCGTTGGGAATGACCAGTGTGAGCCAGGCGATTTCGGCAGCGCTCAGGCCCAGACCAAAGCGTGGATTACCCAGGTACTCCACACGGATGGGCAGCATGGCGAGATTGGCGAACCCCATCAGCATCCAGGCCATCAAGGCATTCCGGAATACCGGATCTTCCCGGACGAAGCGCAGTCCTTGCAGCGGGTGCAGTGCCGCACTGGCATCGAGGGGGCGGGTGGGGATGCGTCGCACCGCGGCGGCCGCGGCCAAGTAAGACACGGCGAAGAGAGCGGTCATCCAACGCCAACGTTCCGGGGCGATGGAGGTCGAGGTTTGCGTCGCCATGCCCGGGATCGGGCTGCCGTTGAGGATTTGGCCGCCGATCCAAGCGAAGACCATGGCCGAAGCGATGCGGACCATGAAGGCGCTGGAGTAGAGTTTGCCCCGCTGATCCGCCGGGTAATTGTCATGGTAGATTTGCGTCATCAACGGGATGGCGCAGGTGGAGGCGAGCAAGGCCAGCACGCACCCGGTCGTGTACACCCACGGGTGCGGCAGGAGTGTGATCACAAAGCAGCTCAATCCTCCGAGAGCCAGCAAACTCGAGACGGCTCGTGAAGGTTGCATGCCGAGGCTGCGGGCCGCATTGACGACCACGGGCGAAAGGAGGAGTCCCACCGAGGTGCCGGCGGCGATCAGTGCCTTGGCCCAAGGTCCTAGATCGAAGACCCGGGTGGCGATGAGCAGCAGGAAGGTGTTGCCGGCCGTCTCAATGATGCCGCCGAAGATCGAGCGCCAGCGCTCCATCCGGAAGGTGATCCGTGCCCGTTCCGCGGAGCTCGTCATGGCTCGCGGCCGCTCGGTTTGGCTTCAGGAACATGCAGAGAGGGGTTCACTCGGATTCGGTTTCCGGAGAGTTGACCGCGTCGGCAATGCGACGGAGCCACTCCCAAGTGTAGAGCCCGGTGGCGTGGCCGTCTCCCCAGAGAGGTTGCACGGCGTAGTTGCCCACCCAGGGCAGCTTGCGCAGTTGGAAGGACTCCACGGCGTAGGGGCGTTGAGGAGGTCGGTAGGTGGTCCCGAAGATATCGGTTTCCCCCATGCAGGCGGCACACGGGCAGAAACGGCGCAAACTCTCGAGTGGGATGAAATCTTCCCGACCATCCTCCCAGCGGATAGCCAGTTCCTGGGCGAAGGCGGTGATGTCGGCCGGTTGCATCGGGCCGACGGTGGTACCGGGCGGCAGTCGCGTCCAGTGGCATCGGAGTTCTGTCGATTGCGAAAGCACCGATTTGGGTCAATCATCCTTCAATGTCCGTGCGCTTCAGGAGAATCGCCTTCGTCCTCTGGGTGACGATGTGTGTGTCGATCATCGCTCAGGGGAGCCCTTCGGCCGATGAGGTTGTGCGGGGCATGGTGGAGCGGCTTAAAAGCATGCCTGAGATACAACTGGGGCGAGCCCATGTTTGCCGCAGACTGACCGTCTTCGAGACGCTGGAGGCCGACGGTTCGGTTTCCGAGCGCAAGGCCAAGGAGTACCGGGTGGCGGTCACCAATGGCGTCGAGACGGTGCGATTGGTGCGCATCGATGACCATGAGCCTCCGGTGTCGGACTTGCGCAGTGAGGAACGCCGCGATCGCGAGGCGCGCGAGCGTTATACCAAGCCCAGTGCGGTCAAGAAACGGCGAGGCATGGAGGTGATCGACGAATCTCTCATCCGGCGCTTCAGCTACCAGTGGGTGGGTTTAGAGGTCATCGCGGGTCGGACCAATCACGTGCTCGAGTTTGTCGCCCGACCATCGGAATCGAGCAAAGGCTCGGCCAACGCCTTCGCCGACCGGCTCATGTCGCAACTGCAGGGGCAGCTGTGGATCGATGCCGAGGAGCATGAGTTGGTCCGGGTGGAAGCCAGACTCGGCAAGAGTTTTGACGTGCTGGCCGGAGTGGTGGCCTCCATTCAGAAAATGACGCTGCTCATCGAGCGGATCCGGTTGCCAGACGGACGTTGGGTCGATCAGCGTTTCCAAACCGCTTTCGAGGGACGGAAGTTCCTGAGCGCCTTGCGGATGCGGTTGCAAGTCGATCAAGACCGCTACGAGACGGCGACGACCGTCAATCCCGGCTGAAGAGGCCCGATCAAATCCATTCTAGCGCCGGCGCGAGGCGAACCATCGGTTGGCCTGATCGAGCAGCACCGCCACGATGACCACGGCACCGATGATGATCTGCGAGTAGTTCTGGTCGATGCCCAGGATGACAATGCCGCTGGAAATGAGCTGGATGATCAGAGCACCCAAGAGGGCTCCGAGGGCTGAGCCTCGTCCGCCATTGAGGCTGGCTCCGCCGACCACGGCCGCGGCAATCACGTTCAACTCGTAGCCGTTGCCATCAGCCGAGGTGGCCGATCCGTAGTATCCCAGCGACAGCAAGGCGGCGATGCCGGCAGCCAATCCGGATACCGCAAACACCCCGAGTTTCACGCGCCCTGTGCGAATGCCGCTGAACCGACTGGCTGTTTCATTGCCGCCCACCGCATAGATGCGACGTCCGGGAACGGTCCGTTGCAGCCACACGCCACCGGCTGCGGCGACCAGGATCATTGCTCCCAGAGGCACCAGCGTGAGTCCGCTCGGAGTGGTCCACTTGACCCAGGCCCGGAAACCTTCCGGGAATCCGCCAATGCTCAGGCCGTGGGTCAACACAAAGGCCACACCTCGATAAATCGCCATGGTGCCCAGGGTGATGATGAACGGGTGGACCCGCAGGGCGACGCTCATGCCGCCGTTGATCAACCCGCAAAGCAGGCCCACGCCGAGGCAGACCCCGCACCCCAGCAGGGCCCCGGTGGTCCCGGAATGGGTGGAGGGTCCTTCGGGACCGAAGGCGTGGAATACTTGAGCAGCGAGGACTCCCGCCAGCGCGTAAATGGCTCCCACACTCAGGTCGATTTGTCCGGCGATGATGACGAAGGTCATGCCTACGGCCATGATGGCGAAGAAACTCGTGTCCTTGGCCAGTTGGGTGAGGTTCTCGGCATTGAGGAATTTGTTCACCCGTTCCTTGGCGGCGGTGCGGTTTCCATCCGCATCTTCGGTGAAGACCCTGCGGCGCTCGCCGTCGGGGCCGGTTTCGAAACGAGGACGCTCGACCGATCCGCCGAAGAGGGTCAGGAGCGCACCCAAGACGAGGACCACCACGAACAGGCCTGCTTCGGCCAATCGCAGGTGCTTGGAGGGGGCGAGTGAGGTCACGCGACGGAGGCTAAAGCCCGTTGCCGTGCGGGCTCAATCTCCTTGGAGATGGGGGGCTTCGCGACAATCCCCTGCAAAGGGTCATTGCGCTGGCGCTTTTCCCTTGGCTAGAACAACCGGCCGTGTCGTCCCAACACACCCTCAAGCAGTCGGTCTCCTTTGCCGGAATCGGTCTCCACGGCGGAAACCGAGTTTCGATGAACCTCCTGCCGGCCTTGCCCAACAGCGGTCTGCGGTTCCGTCGCATCGATCTCGATGGCGCTCCGGAGATCGAGGCGCGCGCCGAAAACGTCGTCGATACCCAGCGCTCTACGACTCTCGGCAAGGGCGGGGTCAAGGTGCATACCGTCGAGCATGTGCTGGCGGCATTGGCCGGCGCCGGAATCGACAATGCGATCATCGAGCTGGACGCCAGCGAGCCCCCCATCGCCGACGGCAGTTCCCGGGAGTTTGTGCGCATGGTCAAAGAGGCAGGTCGGGTGGCCCAGGCCGATCCCGCAGAGCCGTATCGGATCACTGCGCCGATTGAACTGAATGTCGGCGAATCCCAGATGGCGGTGTTTCCGCATACGGGTTTCAAGATCACTTGCACCAGTTCGGACAAGGGGGGGCGCTTCACCCAATTCTTCACCCTCGAGGTCACAACGGCCAGTTGGGAGAAGGAGTTGAGCCATGCCCGGACTTTTTGTTTTTACGAGGAAATCGAATTTCTCATCAAAAACGGACTCATCAAGGGCGGGAGTTTGGAGAACGCCATCGTCATCCGTGATGATGCGGTGCTCACCACCGAACCGCTCCGCTATCCCGAGGAGTTTGTGCGTCACAAGATGCTCGATATCATCGGCGACTTGGCGCTGATCGGACGGCCGATCCAAGGGCACGTGATCGCGACCCGTCCCAGCCATCATGCCAACACGGAGTTGGCCAAGGCGATCCAGGCTCAAATGCGACGCCCCTTGGAGGCGGCGCAAACGTTTGCCCCGCCTCCCGCCCCGGCCCCCGAGGCCAAGCCTGCTCCCGTCAAACCAACCAAGTCCGCTGCCGCTGCCGCCTCCACCACCGCTACCGTGAATTCTCCGACCTCCACCGAAACGTTGGTCCGCGATGGTGCGACCCTGGACATCATGCAGGTGATGCAAATCCTGCCACACCGGCCGCCCTTCCTGATGGTGGACAAGGTTACCAAGATCGATGGGCCTCGGATCGTGGCGCAGAAGAACGTCACCATGGGCGAACCGTTTTTTGAGGGGCATTTCCCGGGGCACCCCATCATGCCGGGTGTCCTTCAGCTCGAGGCGATGGCCCAGGTGGCGGGCATCCTGATGATGCGGCAGGCCGAGAATGCTGGGAAACTGGCTTACTTCATGTCGGCGGAAGATGTGAAGTGGCGCAAGCCAGTACGCCCAGGCGATATTTTGATGATCGAGGTGGAGATGACCAAGTCCCGGGGCAAGATCGGCAAGGCCAAGGGCAAGTGCACAGTGGATGGCGAGGTGGTCAGTGAAGCCGATGTCACCTTCATGTTGATGGACCGCTGAACTCCCCTCTGATCGCCGGACAATCCTCAGCACCCATGATCCATTCGACCGCCATCGTTCACACCAATGCCCGCCTTGGAGCCGACTGCCACATTGGCCCCTACTGTGTGATCGGTGAGCATGTGGTTCTGGGGGATCGTTGTCGCCTCCACAGTCATGTGGTTCTTGAGGGTCATACGACCTTGGGCAGCGACAACGAGGTTTACCCCTTTGCCTCGCTGGGAATGAAGACCCAGGACCTGAAGTGGAAGGGCGGAGTGACGCGTGTCGAGATCGGGGACCGCAATGTGTTCCGGGAGTACGTGAGTGTTCACAGCGCGACTTCCGACGGTGGCGCCACGCGGGTGGGTTCGGACAATCACTTCTTGGCCAACACGCATTTGGCTCACGACGTGCAGGTGGGCAGTCGGGTCATCATGTCCAACTTGGCCACCCTCGCCGGGCATGTGATCGTGGAAGACCACGCCATCATCGCCGGCTTGGCTGCGGTTCACCAATTCTGCCGCATCGGGCGGTACGCCATGGTGGGCGGCTGTTCCAAGCTGGTCCAAGACGTCGCACCGTTCATGATGGCCGATGGGAATCCGGCCGAGACGCGCTTCGTCAACAAAGTGGGGTTGGAGCGAGCGGGTTTTGAAGCGGAGACCATCGCCCACTTGATCAAGGCCTACAAAACCGTTTTCCGCTCCGGTCTCACCTTGGACAACGCCCTGGCTCGGTTGGAATCGGATTTGCCGTCCACGCCGGAATTGAAGGAGCTGATTGCCTTCATTCGCGCCAGTCCGCGTGGTTTGGCCCGATGATGGAAGGGAGGTTGCGGGAGTCGTCAGGCGGCTTCGGTCTGGGTGCAGGTTTTCTGGTGAGCCCATTCGTGGAGGGCTGCTTCGATGGCATCAATCACGCTGTCCGGGGTGGAGGTACCTGCGGTGATACCGACGGTGTCGGAAGCCTGGATCCAAGACGGGTCGAGGTCGCTTGCGTTTTGCAGCCAATGGACCCGGGAGCAGCGGGCTCGGCTGGTGTCCACCAGACGTCGGGTGTTGTTGCTGTGGATGCCGCCAACGACCAGCACCACATCGCAGCGCCCAGCGAGGTCTTCAGCGGCGGTTTGACGGTCTTTGGTGGGTTGGCAAACGGTGTCAACCCATCGCACTTCTGATTGGGGAAAACGCTGGGTGACATAGGCAACCAACTCCCGGACGCGGGTCACCGGTTGAGTGGTTTGCGAGACGATGCCATAGCGAGGGCGCTCTGTGAGTGCATCGATCTCGGATTCGCTGAGCACGACGTCGCACCCGGGATGGTCTTCGGTCAGTCCACGGACCTCGACATGCCCCGCCTGACCGATCACCAGCGGATGAAATCCGGCCACAACGAGTTTTTTCAAAGCCTGGTGGGCGCGGTGGACCAAGGGGCAGGTGGCTTCGGTGACCGTCAAACCCATTTGGCGAAGACTCTCCATGCGACGATCTGATGCACCATGGGCCGTGACGAGGACCTCCCGCGTGGGGATGTCGGCCGCGTCCTGACGGATGAGCACCCCTCGCGACCGAAGATCGGACAAGACCGTCTCGTTGTGGACGAGATCTCCGAGGACCGTCACGGGGCCCGCCGCCGCTCGCTCTTGAGCCAACTCGATGGCATCCCGAACCCCAAAACACATCCCCATCGCTTCTGCTCTTAGGATTTTCATTGGTTACTTTGTGTTACAAAGCGTCTGAGTACAGACCTTGGTGTTTGTTCGATCAAAATCAAGGGGATGGAGGGTTTTTTCTGAACCGCGAGACGATTTGTTCCAATTGCCCAAGGTACTCGGTGAAGGCCAAGCGACCTGCATCAGAGAGGACACACTGGGTTTGAGGGCGAGCCTCGCCCGTGGACTTCGAAAGAGAGACCAGACCGGCTTCTTGAAGGATCCGCAGGTGAGAGGTCAGGTTGCCGTCGGTCATGCCGAGCAAGTTCCGGAGGTCGGTGTAGCTCAGGGACGGGGCCGCAGACAGGGTGGAGACAATCGCCAGTCGCGCCTTTTCGTGAATGACTCGATCCAGTTGGAGTACCGGTTCTGGATTCACGTCGCAGAGTTTTTTTCCGTCCACCGCAGGTAAAGCCCGTAGGCGAGATGCCCGCCGCCGAAGGTGGCCGTCATCACCGAATGGGCCATGCGGATGGACGGTTCGATTTGGTGCGGATTGGCGGCAGCCAAAGCGCTGAGCAGTCCGGCGATCACGAATCCCCATCCAAAAAGTCGCATACCCCGCGGCATGAAGAAACCGGCTGAATGCACAGAGCAGCCGTAGAGCACCAGCCACAGCGGAGGTAGAGCCACAGCGATCATGGCTCCTTCTTGATGGATGTTGACCAGGGGGCCGACCACTGCAGTCCCGGCGAAAAGAGCCGGCATGAGGGCCGAAGCCACACGGCGGGCGGGTGGGGTCCAAAAGGGTTCGCCGGCGGCGAAAGCTTGGCGCCGCATGAGCAGGAAAGCGGTCGAGGCGCCTGCCAATCCCACCGCCAGCCAGTAAAAAGCAAAGGAGCGGGCGTTGTCCCGGATGAGCAGCGGTGCAGCCAAGCCGGCCGCGGTTCCGATCAGACCGACGGAGATCATCACCGGAGCCAGTGCGCGCCGGTAGATCGCAGCCCGTTCCATGAGGGTTCGGATGGTTCCGAGCTGTTCCCGAGCCAAGTCTTGATCCACGGGCTCCACAGTCAGGTCCGTGCTGTCGCCGTCAATCCCAGAGTCGCAACGTCCTGTTTTCCCGACGGCCGGGTTACTTGGTCTTAGCTCGCGCTGGATTCTCCGGGGTCTGAGTGAGGGTGTTCCTGAATCCGACCTTGACGGACAGAGGTGCAGTTCTTTAGGGTTACCGACCGTAAGGAACTTTCCGTCGGCGTTTGTGCCGACATGCTTGAGTCGGTGAACAACCGGCTTTTTTGTTACCCCGGTTTCCGGGATTGGCTGACGACTATGAACGCGGAGATTTTGGCGGTTGTTGAGTTCTGGGAAAAAGAGAAGGGCATCCCCAAGGATGTCCTGCTCGGTGCCATTCAGGAATCCCTGATGCAGGCCGCCAAGAAGGCGGTGGGGCCCGCCCGTGAACTGCGTGTTTCCATCGATGGGCGCTCGGGTGATATCAAAGCCTGGGCCAAACTGGTGGTTGCCGAAAAGGTTTTGTCCAAACACGACCAGATCACCGTGTTTGACGCCCGCCGTGCCGGTCATCCGGAGGCGAAGGTGGGTGAAGAAATCGAAGTCGAGGTCACCCCGGCCGGTTTTGGTCGTATCGCCGCCCAGTTCGCCAAGCAGGCCATGATGGCCCAACTCCGTCGTGCGGAGAAGGCCATGGTCTACGACGAGTTCAAGGACCGGGTGGGTGAATTGGTCAACGGCACTGTCCGACGCTTCGAGCGCTCGGATGTCGTTCTGGATCTGGGCAAATTCGAGGCCATCATGCCCAATCGGGAGCGTGTTCCGACCGAAGAATACCAGATTGGCGAACGCATCCGTTGTTACGTCAGGGCCGTCGAGCAAACCCCGAGGGGACCTGAGATCGTTCTGTCCCGCGCCGATCCCAATTTCGTCATCAAGCTTTTCAAGGTGGAAGTCTCCGAGATCGGGGATGGTACCATTGAGATCAAGGGTATTGCCCGTGAACCGGGTTTCCGGACCAAGTTGGCGGTGTTTTCTCGCGATCCGAAGGTCGATCCCGTGGGGGCCTGCGTGGGTCTGAGGGGGCAGCGGGTGAAGAACATTGTTCGCGAGTTGAACAATGAAAAGGTGGATATCATCCCTTGGTCTCCCGACATCAAAAAATATGTCGAGAATGCGCTGGCACCTGCCAAGCTCAAGTCCTTCGAGGTGGATGAAAACCGCAAGCGTGTGCTGGTGCATACCACTGCTGATCAGTTGTCGTTGGCCATCGGAAAGCGCGGGCAGAATGCCCGGCTGACCTCCCGGCTCACCGGTTGGAGCATCGATATTGAGGCTGAAGCCTCCGTCTTGCCGGGCTTCGATCAGAAGGTGGCCGATGCCGTGAGGGATTTTGCATCCGTTCCGGGTATCACTGAAGCGCAGGCGCGGATTCTGGTGACCACCGGATTCCACAGTCTGGAGGACGTGATCCAACAGATCGGTATCGAAGATTTGCAAGGGATGGAAGGGATTGGCTCAGATGCTGAGTCCATTCTGGAAGCGATTCGGGGTGAACTGATCCGACGCGCTGCCGGTGGTGCTGGCCCCGAAGCCCACTGATCCCGTCCTAGGTTTGGTTTCAATGTCTGGATCACCGATGGTCCAGATGGTCGCGCACGGCGCGGTTCGGGGAACGTCGGTGGTGAAATAAAAAGCAGTATGCCCGTTCGCATTTACGAGATCGCCAAGAAGCTGAACCTTGAGAGCAAGTTTGTGCTCAACAAGGCGAAGGAACTGGGCATTGCCGCAGCCAAGGTCCCGTCGAGCACCCTCGACAAGATCACCGCCGAGTTTCTGGAGGAACAGTTGGCCCCCTTGGCCAAGCCCTTCGAGCCATCCAAGCTGGTGGAGGTCACCCCGGTGACGATCATCCACGCCCCGCCGCCACCTCCTCCGCCCGCCGAGCCGGAACCCGCCCCCGAGCCGGTTGCTCAGGTGGTTCCGAGCTTTCCGGCACCCGTTGCGAAGGCGACATCGCCCGCACCGTCGCCTGCCTCTGCGCCCGTCGAATCGTTCCAGGCGCCGAAGGAAGAGTTTTCTGTGGCGCCCGTCAGTGAGGTTCATCACGCCGCCGCTGAGGTGATCGAATCACAGCCCCCTGAGACCAAAATGCCGGCCCCTCCGATTGTCGCCGAAGATCGCCCTGCCGTGGTCGAGGAGGTTGTGATTGCCAAACCCGCAGGAGATTCCGCTCCGCCTCAGGTTCCGGTGGCTGAGTCGGTCGCTCAGCCGCTGAATCCGACGCCGAGTCCCGAACCTGGCCCCGTGTCTGCAGCCCAGCCAGCAACTCCTGCTCCGCAGGCAACGCCTGCTCCACCCGCAACACCACCGGCTGTCCAAACCGGGCAATTGGTGGGTCGCATTGATCTCAGTCAGTTTGGCTATGGAGGTCGGACCACCCGAGGCGTCAGCACGCCGCCTCCCGCGCGTCCGGCAACTCCGCCTCCCCGCGACGACCGCCGCGGTCCGCCGCCTCCTCAGCAGGGGCGTCCGGGGCCGTCCTCGTATCAGGGTTCTCGTCCAGGCCAACCCCAGCGACCCGGTCAGTACGGCCGTCCGGGTCAGATGGGTGGGCGTCCGGGTGTTGCGGCGGGACCGGGTCCCCGGCCGGCACCGGCGGCACAGCGGCCTCAATTCGCTGCTGATGCACCCACCATCATCATGCGTCCGCCCATCGTGGTGCGGGAGTTGGCTGAGCAGATGGGCAAGAAGCCCTTCCAGATCATCGGCGACCTCATGCAAATGGGGGTCTTCGCCACGGTCACCCAGACCATCGATGCCGAGGCGGCGGTCAAAATTTGCGCCAAGCACGGCATCCGCTTCGAAACCGAGAAGCGCGACAAGGCGGCCCACTCCGTCAACGTCCCCAAGGAGGAGAAGCTCGAACTCGACAGCGAGGACAAGCCCGAGACGCTGAAGGCACGGCCTCCAGTGATCACCATCATGGGTCACGTCGACCACGGCAAGACCTCGCTCCTCGACGTCATCCGCAAGGCCAATGTCGCCTCGGGCGAGGCCGGTGGCATCACCCAGCACATCGGTGCCTACACCATCCAGTACCCGCACCCCAATACCGGCAAGCTGGAGAGCCTCACTTTCCTCGACACTCCGGGTCATGCCGCCTTCTCGGCGATGCGCGCCCGCGGTGCCAATGTGACCGACATCGTCGTTCTGGTCGTGGCGGCCAACGATGGTGTGATGCCCCAGACTCTGGAAGCGTTGGCACACGCCAAGGCCGCCAAGGTTCCCATCATTGTGGCGGTCAACAAGTGCGACCACCCCAACTCCAATCCCATGAAGGTGCGTCAGCAACTTCAGGACAAGGGTTTGGTGCCGGACGATTGGGGTGGTGACACCTTGTTCGTCGAATGCTCCGCGATCACCAAGAAGGGAATCGACACCCTCATCGATTCCATTCTGCTCCAGGCCGAGTTGCTCGAACTCAAGGCCAACCCCGATCGTAATGCCAAGGGCAACGTGATCGAGTCGGGCGTCGAGGCGGGTGGTTCCGTGGCCACGGTCTTGGTCCGCAAGGGCACCCTACGCATCGGTGATGTGATCATTTGCGGTGAGCACTACGGCAAGGTGCGCGCCATGATGAACGAAGAGGGAGTCCGCCTGAAGGAGGCCACTCCGTCCGTAGCGGTTCGCGTGCTGGGTCTCAATGGGGTGCCGGATGCCGGCTCCGAGTTCAGTGCGGTCGAGAACGAGCGGGCTGCCCGCGATCTCGCCGAGGAGCGTTCCGACGCCCGCCGGAAGTCCGAGATGGATGGCGATCGTCGCAAGACCCGCGCCTCATTGTCCGACTTGTTCGGCCGCATCGGCGACCTGACGGCCAAGGTGCTCAAGGTCATCGTCAAGGCCGATACCCAAGGCTCGGTGGAAGCCATCGTCGGAGCCCTTCGCGAGATCAAGTCTCAGAAGGTTTCTCTCGAGGTCGTCCACAGTGCCGTCGGTGCCATCAATGTCTCAGACGTCAATTTGGCCCGCGGTTCCAAGGCTGTCATCCTCGCCTTCCACACTCGCGTCGACAACAACGCCGCTGAGGAAGCCAAGCATCACGCCGTCGAAATCCGCCTCTACGCGATCATCTACGAGTTGATCGATCAGGTGAAGGAAGCCATGGCGGGTCTGCTCGATCCCCTCCTCAAGGATGTGGTGGTCGGTCAGGCCGAAGTTCGCAAGATTTTCGATCTTTCCAAGGGTGGTCGGGTCGCAGGTTGCGCCGTCACCACGGGCCGTCTGGTCCGCGGCAAGATGCGTCTGCGTCGCCGGGGTAACCTGGTGTACGAAGGTGTTTCGCTCACCCTCAAGCGCTTCCAAGACGAGGTGAACGAAGTTCGCTCGGGCATGGAGTGCGGTGTGCGCCTCGATGGTTTCGATGACTATCAGGAAGGCGACCTCATCGAGTGCTACTCGGTGGAGAAGATCGCCGCCAAACTCGAATAACCGCAAGCCGTGCCCTCCCATGTTCCACCGGCCCCGAGTCGGCGTTTGCAGCGTGTCACTGAGCTTCTGAAGCGGGAAGTCAGCGAGTTGCTGCGACGCGAACTGAATGTCCAAGAAGTGGGGTTGCTGTCGGTCAATGAGGTCAAGGTCGCCCCTGATCTGAAGACGGCCACCGTGTTCGTTGGCTTCGTGGGCAACCGCCAGCAGCGGTCGGCAGCCTCTGATAAGCTTGGCCAACGCGCCAAGCACATCCAGATGATGCTCGGCTCCCAGTTGAGCATGAAGTGGACTCCGGTCCTCAACTTTTTGCTCGATGAGTCCGTCGAGAAGGGGAATCGGGTGTTGGCCATTCTCGAGAGTCTTGATCAAGGTCAGAAGCCCGGTGCCTGAGCCCTGGTAAACCCTGTCCCCGAGCCATGCCTTCCTCTGAAATGCCCAAGGCGGTGGAGAATATCCTGGCCGCCATTGATGCTGCGCAATCCATCCTCGTGGTCGGTCACATCCGGCCGGATGGCGACTGCATCGGCAGTCAGGTGGGGTTGGCCATGGCGCTGGAAGGGGCCGGCAAGGAGGTCACGGTTTGGAATCAGGATCCGGTTCCCGACAAGCTTCGTTTTCTCGATCCGGACAAGCGGGTCCGTAAGCCCTGTGCTGGTCGTCAATTCGACCTGGTGATCGCCACTGACTGTGCAGCCTTGGATCGCATGGGCCGGATCACTGAATTCCTCGCGGAGGATGTCACGTTGGTCAACATCGACCACCACGCCTCCAACACCCGCTACGGCAAGCTCAACTGGGTTTCGCCTCGGGAACCCAGCACCGGAGAATTGATTTTCGACCTCTGCAAGTGGGCCGGTTGGAAGGTGACGCAGCCGATGGCTGATTGCCTCTTTACGGCGGTCAGCACCGATACGGGCAGCTTCCAGTACCCCAGCACCACTCCGGATACCCTTCGCACAGCTGCCGAGCTGGTGGAACGCGGAGCAGGTTTGGGTCGTATTTGCCAGGAGGTCTACCAGAGCTACCCCATGACACGGGTTCGCCTCCTGCGTCACGTCTACACCCAGTTCCGGCTGTCGGATGGCGGTCAGACAGCCTACTTCTGGCTGAAAAAGCGGGACTATGCCCGCGCTGGAGCTTCCACCGAAGAAAGCGAAGGCCTCATTGATCATATCCGGGCCATCGATGGCGTGGTGGTTGCCATGGTCTTCGAGGAAGTGAGCGACGAAGTGACCCGGGTGAGTTGGCGTTCCAAGTCGGCCCGCGTCGATGTGGCTGCCATTGCTCAACGATTCGGTGGCGGCGGACACAAGGCGGCGGCGGGTGCGCGCATCGAGGGGCGGCCGTTGGGGGTTCAGAGGCGGGTCCTCAATGAGGTCCGCAAATCCCTCAAGGCTTCGGCCTGAGCGAGGGTTGCCGCGTAGAGATCGTCGCCCGAGCGCATTCTTCCGTTCTGATTTTCAAGTTTCCGATGGCCATTCCCACTCTCTCGCCCCTCGATGGGGCTCTATTGGTCGACAAGCCTGCGACATGGACCTCCCATGACGTGGTCGCCAAATTGCGCAACCACTTCCGCCTGCCCAAGGTGGGTCACTGTGGAACGCTGGATCCAATGGCCACGGGCCTGCTCATTCTGGTGCTGGGCAAGGCAACCAAGTATTCGGAGCGCCTGATGTCTTCCGACAAGGTGTACGAGGGCGTCATGCGGTTGGGTGAAACAACCGA
Organism: Verrucomicrobiota bacterium; assembly: GCA_029865985.1. Lineage (GTDB taxonomy): Bacteria > Verrucomicrobiota > Verrucomicrobiia > Limisphaerales > UBA9464 > SXXZ01. The sequence continues at coordinate 303 of JARXAF010000142.1, read as the reverse complement.
TTCCTACGACGCCGACGGAGAACTGGTGGACTCCATGCCGGTGCCTCCGCTGTCGTTGAACGATTTGAATGAAGCGGCGGTTGCCTTCACCGGAGACATCCTTCAGACCCCGCCCATGGTCAGTGCGGTCAAGATCGGTGGCACCCCTCTTTACAAGTTGGCCCGCAAGGGACAAGAGGTCGCCCGCGTGCCTCGACCCATCCATGTGTACACCTATCGGTTCGACGACTACGAAGAACCGTTTGCGTATTTCCGGGTGAGTTGCACCAAGGGGACCTACATCCGGAGCTTGGCCCATGATCT
>JARXAF010000116.1 GCA_029865985.1 Verrucomicrobiota bacterium | reverse complement strand
GACCACCCTTGAACCCGAGCACCCACCCGAACAATGGTGCCAGCCGTTTCATGGCCATAAATCCGCGGCGGGGCCTGGGTTCCGTAGTGGACTTTCTTAATGTCGGTGGGGCACACCCCGCAAACGCCCACCCGCACGAGGATTTCGCCGGAGCCAATCCGAGGAACCGGAACCTCCTCGACCCTCAGATCATTCACACCACGATACACCACCGCCCGCATGGTCTTAGAAGTCGTCGCAGACACGCGGCAAAGCTTGAGCCAAAGGCGCTGGAGCAAAAAAGGGATTTTGCAGGGAAAGGCAGACGAATGAACCGGTGCAATGCGGCTGCTCGAGACTACCAGAAAACGGCAATTTTCGTTCACCCTCCGCCATTCCTAGACTGGAGGCCCACGCACTCCTGAAATAATGTCTCCGTCCATGAGGCCCTCTGAAGCGCATCCCCAGTCTCTGGAATCCCTGCACGGCGACATTTGGAACCGCCTGAGCCAGGCCACTTCGGAACTGTCCAATCCGTGGCGAACCCCAACTTTGGCGACCGCCGGCCCTGACTATCCGGATGCGCGAATCGTGGTTCTGCGCGAAGTCGATCTCCATGAGCGAATGCTGGTTTGTTTCTCGGACAGCCGAGCCCACAAGGTCGCCGGTGTGCGAATCCAACCCGTGGCTGCGTGGTGCTTCTACGATCCGGTGTCGCGCATTCAGTTGCGGGCCCGCGGAGAAACCCGGGTCCACATTCAGGATGCGATCACGCGCCACCACTGGGAGAAACTGCCTGACAGCAGTCGTCGCCTGTACGGAACGGTCCCTCGTCCCGGGGAACAAATTCTAGCACCGCGGGAAATTCCTTTCGGAGATCACCCGGTTGAGCAATTCGCCGTGTTGGTAACCACCGTTCATGAACTAGACTGGTTGCAGTTGAAGCCCGAGTATCATGAGCGCGCCCAGTTCCACTGGGACACCGATTCCTGGGAAGCCCATTGGGCCTGTCCCTGAACCGATAGAGTTCCAGAGCCAGCCAACCAGTAAGCCCGTCCGTTCTCATCCAGTCATTGTGCAATACCTCGCCCATGTCCACGGCGACGCAAAGGGAGCCTTTGCCGTCCGTCCCCGCACCACGGGAGAAATCATCCGTCGCGTCGCAGGCTACCTGCGGCCTTACCCGCTGCTGGCTTCAGGCACCATCGTCTGCGCCCTGTTGGGCCAACTGGCGACCTTCGCCTATCCTAAGCTGACCCGCTTCGTGATGGACGACGTCATCGGATCCGGGCGGAAAGAACAGTTGGGGGGTGCTATCGTCGGACTTCTCGCGGCCTTCGCCCTAAGAGATGCCTTCAACTCCCTGCGAATCCGCCTCAACAACCGCTTCGAGCAGAACGTCATCTTCGACATCCGCTGCCAGGTCTATGGCCGGCTGCAGCAACTCGCCCCCAGCTGGTTCGACCACCGAGCCACCGGCGACCTGATGACCCGAGTCATCGAGGATGTCGGGGCCATGGAACGATTGCTCATCGATGGCACCGAACAGGGCGTTGTGGCGTTGTTGGGTGTGCTGGGCGTGGCAACACTGCTCTTCCTCAATGACCCTGCTCTGGCCGCCGTCGCCCTCATTCCCGTGCCGCTGCTGGTGGCCGGCGGTGTCTGGTACACTCGAACGGCCGCCTCCCGTTACCGCGCCCGCAGTCAGGCCAGCAGCGCCATGAACGCTCTCTTGATGGACAACCTCCAGGGGATCCGGCAAATCAAACTCTTTGGCCGTGAGGCCCACGAAGACTCCCGCTTCGCTCAGCGGGCCGACGCCTTGCGAACGGGCACCTTGACGGTGATGAAGGCCTGGGCGGGCTACAACCCGGCCATGCAGTTCGCCTCCGCTCTGGGCACAGTGCTGGTGTTGTGGCTGGGCGGACGCAAAGTCATTGCGGGAGCCATGACCCCCGGCGCACTCGTAGAATTCCTACTCTTTCTCGGAATGTTCTACGCCCCGCTGAATGTCCTGCACCAATTGAACCAGATGTCCCAATCAGCCCGGGCCGCAGGTGAGCGGGTCTTCGACATCTTGGACGCCCCGGCGGAGGCCACCACGGCCACTTCCAATCCAACCCGCTCCAACCCAAACCCCTCCAATCCAACCAGCGCGTCCACGACCCGGCTCCGGGGACAGGTCTCTTTTGAAGGTGTTTCGGCCGCCTACGAAGGACGGCCGGATGCGCTGAACGACATCGATCTGCAAGTGCACGCCGGCCAGACCATCGCATTGGTCGGCCCTACCGGGGCGGGCAAATCCACTTTAGTAAACCTGCTACCCCGCTTCTACCCGATTGCCGGAGGACGGATTACGGTCGATGGCCAACCCTTGGAATCCATCCCGTTGGGCTTCCTACGCTCCCAGATCGCCGTCGTCAGCCAAGAGCCCTTCCTCTTCAATGGCACGATCCGCGAAAACATTCTCTACGGTCGCCTGGACGCCACCGAATCGGAACTCATCACGGCCGCCGAGACGGCCAACGCCGCGGAGTTCATTCGACGCCTTCCCGACGGGTTTGATACTCGGGTCGGTGAGCGGGGCATCCGCCTGAGCGTGGGCGAGAAGCAGCGCATTAGCATCGCACGGGCTCTCCTTAAGGATGCCCCTATTCTAATTCTCGACGAGGCCACGGCCAGCGTCGACACCGCCACGGAGCGCCTAATCCAGGAGGCCCTCAAGCGATTGATGAGCAACCGCACCAGCTTTGTCATCGCCCACCGACTGGGCACGATCCGCGATGCGGATCTCATCGCGGTGCTGAAAGACGGCCGCATCGTGGAACGCGGCACTCACTCGGAGCTTCTGGCAATCGACGGACTCTACACCCGCTTGCACCGGGCCCAGGAGGCTTCTGCCGCCATTCTCTGATCATCGGCTTCTCCCAAAACACCCATGGAAACCTTGATCGCCCAACTCGACCGCCACCTCCGCAAAAGCCCCGTGCTTGGCCGCGACGTTTACATCGCCAAGACCGCCGTGGTGGTGGGCGATGTCACTCTTGGCGACGAATCCAGCGTTTGGTACGGGGCCGTACTCCGCGGGGACATCAACCGCATTGAAATCGGACGCGGCACCAATGTTCAGGACAATGCCGTTTTACATTTGTCCGACGATCATCCGTGCATCCTCGGCGATCATGTCACCGTCGGCCACTCCGCCAATGTCCATGCCTGCACCATTGGGGACCGCTGCCTCATTGGCATGGGAGCCACGGTCTTGGACGGATCGGTCATCGGAGAAGAGTGCCTCATCGGGGCCAACGCGCTGATCACCCCCGGTTCCCGAATCCCAGCCGGTTCGATGGTGCTGGGATCTCCAGCTAAGGTCGTCCGCCCGCTCACCTCGGAGGAACGTGCCGGCCTAAAACACTGGGCCGATAAGTACGTGACCAACGGCGCCTACTGCCTCCGCCACGGCCTGCACGTGGGCCAACCGCTCTGAACACGAGGGGTCCCACCCAGCGTTCAGCCCGCGTTTTCTAGGGGTAAGGCGCTGATCTCCAGCATCCGCTCGATGGGCTTGCGGGCGCGCTCGATGATGTCGGGCGGCAAGATGACTTGGGGCTCCAAGGTGGTCATGCAATCCCGGAGCTTCTCGAGGGTGTTCATCTTCATGAAATGACACTCGTTGCAGGCACAACGCTCCGTCGGGGCCGGGATGAAATGCTTGTCGGGGCACTCCTTTTGCAGGCGGTGCAACATGCCCGCCTCGGTGGCGATGATGATGTCCTTGGCCGGGGTCTTCCGGCACCAGGTGATCATCTTTTCGGTGGAGCAGACTTCGTCGGCCAGCATCCGCACCGATCGCGTGCACTCGGGATGGGCCACGACCGGAGCCCCAGGAAACTGCTGACGAATCCGGGTGATGGCCTGATGGGTCCACTCGACATGAACGTAGCAATTGCCCTTCCAAAGGGTCATGGGTCGGCCGGTCTGCTCCATGACCCAAGCTCCGAGATTTTCGTCGGGCACGAACAGCAACGGACGATCCTTCGGCGCGTGCTCGACAATCTTAACCGCATTGCCGCTGGTCACGATGCAGTCGCTCAAGGCCTTCACCTCGGCCGAACAGTTGATGTAGGCGATGGTGTAGAAATCGGGATTCGTGGCCTGGAGTTCCCGCAACTTGGCAGCCGGGCAACTCTCTTCGAGGGAGCAACCGGCATCGCGATCCGGGAGAATGACCCGCTTGGTGGGATTCAGGATCTTGGCTGTCTCCGCCATGAAGTGCACCCCGCAGAAGACGATGACGTCGGCCGAAGTCTTGGCTGCCTGCTGCGACAACCCCAGTGAATCGCCCACAAAATCAGCCACATCCTGAATTTCGGGCACCTGGTAGTTGTGAGCCAAGATCACCGCGTTGTGCCGACGCTTCAGCTCCAATATCTCCCGGGAAAGGGCATCGAACTGAGCCGGGGGCATTGGCTTGCGGACAGAAGCGATCAGCGGATCAGACGCGTGAACCATGACCCAGACGCTAATCCCGAGACCCCTCGATGCCAAGGTCCGGGTCGGCCAGAACGGTTCTGGCGGTAGGTTCTGGCTGCAAGGTTGACTCTGGCCGGCAGAGCGCGCGGACTCTAACGCAGCGAGCATGATTTCAGAAAATCCAAAGGAGCCATTACCGCCCCAAAACCCGGATCGGGCACCGCGATTGGGGTTGTACGGCGGATCATTTGATCCCCTGCACCGGGGGCATTTGCTCGTGGCTCAAGCGGCGTTGGAAGAACTGGCGCTGGACCGGTTGTTCTTCATTCCGGCCGCGCAATCACCGTTCAAACCCGGATCCCGACCCGCCCCCGATGCGGCGCGCTTACGCATGCTCCGCCGATCGCTCGCCGGCCAATCTCGGACCGAAGTGCATTGCGACGAACTCACCCGGGGTGGCGTGAGCTACTCGATCGACACGGTGAACGCGTTCCGAGCACGGAATCCCGGAGCGGAACTCTTCTGGCTCATTGGAGCCGACCATGTGCCCACCCTGCCCCAATGGCGCGAGGCTTTAGCCCTGGCCGAGGCGGTGACCTTTGTGGTCATTCCGAGGCCCGGCCAAGACCAAGCCTCCCTGCCCCCTCCTTGGCGACTGCGTCACTTGCGAGGGTGGCCGCTGGGGGTTTCCTCGTCCGAGATTCGGGACCGGGTGCGCAACGGGATGTCGTACGAACACCTGGTGCCCAGCGGAACGGCCGATGTCATCGCTTCCGAGGGGCTTTACCGGGAGACGACTTAGCCGGCACGGAGGCTGCCAGTGCCGAGGATCCTAACGACGCGGCCAGCGCATTGATGCCGCTGGCGGCGTAACCGGCTCCGAAGCCGTTGTCGATGTTCACCACCGTGAGGCCGCTGGCGCAGGAATTGAGCATGCCCAGCAAGGCGGTCAGCCCTCCGAAGTGGGAACCGTACCCCACGCTCGTCGGAACCCCGATGATGGGTTTGCCAATCAGACCTCCAACGACGCTCGGCAAGGCCGCTTCCATACCGGCCACCACGATAATCACGTTGGCGGACTGAATCTCGGGAAGCCTTCGCAGGAGCCGGTGCAACCCGGCCACGCCCACGTCGTAAATCCGCTGGACGGTATTGCCCATGAAGTCGGCAGTGACCGCCGCCTCCTCAGCCACCGGAAGATCGGTGGTTCCCGCCGCCACGACAGCAATGGTTCCCGGGCGCTTGGGCAGGGGTGAAGTTTCGAGGGTCAGGCAACGGGCCGCCTCGTGATGGACTGTGTGCGGGAACTTTTTCTTCAGAGCCCGGGCCTGCTCCAGACTCACGCGGGTGGTCAGCACGCGTGCGTCGGCGGCGAGGATTTCCGAAGCAATGGCCACCACTTGTTGAGCCGTCTTGCCGGCTCCGAAGATCACTTCAGGAAACCCTTTGCGCAGGGCTCGGTGTTGGTCCACCGCAGCAAACCCCAGATCCACGACCGGGGCAGCCTGGAAGGTTTGAAGGACCTGCTCGGCAGGCACCTGACCTTGGCGAAAGCGTTCCAACAGCGTGAGGGCATCAGTGGGACTCATGGGCGAAGAGCGTTTCAGGGACGTGTTTCAGAGACGAAATTCAAGGACGAGATGAGGTCAACGGATCGGCCGCTTCGCGCAACCGGCGGCGGGCCTCGGCAAGCCGCTCGGGCTGATCGGCGGCAATGTTCCGAGCGGCAGCGGGATCGACCTTCAGGTCATACAGTTCCACGTTGGATCCCATGGAACGTTCCACGGCCTTCCAGTGGTCCCAGCGGATGGCCCGACCGGGTGAGGCGTCGGCGGTTTCCCAATACAATCCGCCCGCACGGGTGACGGGTTCTTTCTGACCTCCCAACATCTCCGGTGCGAGGGATATGCCATCGAGTCCTTGCGGGATCGGAACCTTGGCCAAGGCCCCGATCGTGGGCAGCACATCCCACAAGGCCACCGGACGATCCTGGGTCTGGCCGGCCGGAATCGTTCCCGGCCAACTGACCAAGAGTGGCACCCGAAGCCGAGACTCGGCCAACCGGTCATCACTGGGAGCGCCACCGCCCGTACTGGTCACCACCAAGAGGGTTTCGCGCCGAACGCGACTTTGTCCCAACTCACGAACCACAGCGCCGACAAAACGGTCCCACAGCAATGAGTGGCGTCCGCGCATGTCTTCGGGAGGGAGGTTTCCCGGCAACGGATGGGCCACGTACAGGAAGAACGGATGATCTTCATGCACCTGGATGTAATTGGTGGCAAACCGCGCAAACCAGTCGGGGGCATAATTGGCCAGTCGCCCGCGTTGGTCGATGAGGTTGTCGAAGGTTTCAGCGTTGCGCCACAAGGCCTTGGGATACAGGTCCTGAGCTTCTTTCGAATCCAGAAACCCGAACCAGTCCGAAAAGCCCTGCCGCAGGGGATGGCCCGTGGTGTTGTTGCCCCCCAGATCCCACACACCGATGACTGCCGTGCGATAGCCGGCCGCTCGGAGGACTTCCCCGAGCGTGACATCCTCGTTGGCCAACGGGCCCGAAACCGGCCCGCGGATCCGCCCATGCCCGGAATGCCGACCGGTCAACAGCGCTGCCCGACTGGCGGGCGTCGATGCGGCACCCGCATAGGCCTGGGTCCAGCGCATGCCCGAAGCGGCCAGCTTCTCGAGATTCGGGAAAGCCCCGTTGGTTCCCAGATCAGAATCCGACCAACCGTCTGCGGCCAAGACAACCACATTGGGCAGCGGCGAACGGCGGTGGACGTTGCCTGAATTGGCCGACTTGGATGCCTTGGCTGAAGCCGGCGACGGGGCCTCAGCGGCACCCATGGGAAACCCCTCCAGCAGTGCGACAAGGACAGCCAGCACAGCGACCCCATGACCGCCTGCGCCCAGCGCGACCAACGCGCACCGCCATCCATTCCAGAACATGCCCCCTCGAATCATCGTGTGGTCGGACGATGGAACCTCACCGCACGGGTTGCCAGATCTGATGTGCATTCCCGACGGACTGGCCGCCATGCTCTATTCCTTGCCGTGGTGTTTCACCAAGTAACTGACCAGTGCGGGCACATCATTGGTAGGGATCGGGGCCCCGTACTTGGCCCGCATCTTTTCGACACTGGCTGCCCAACCCGTCCGGCTCAGGCGCGGTTGGGTGGCGATGTAATCGAAGGAATGACACAGAGCGCAATGGCGTCGGACCGGTGCCGCAGGCTCACCCTCGGGCAGGGCCGGTTCACCCACGGGGAGTACCCAGGGATCGGCCGCATGCGGATTGGCCTTGGGAGCCTCGGGCACGATCGCCGTCGCCGCCAACACCCCAACTCCGGTGAGTGCCAACACAACACCCCAAATTTCCGTCCTCAAGACGAGGCTTTGAAATTCACGCAGTTTCATAGGCTCAGAGCGGTTCTTTCCACGACATTGCGCATGTAGCCAGCCGGATTCCACAATGCATCCAAGGGTTGGCTCTGACCGAGGCGATTGGTGGCCCGAACCCATACCTCGGGCGTCCCTTCGGCGGGCGGCTGCCAGTCGAGTGTCCACTCCCGGAAAGCGTAGCGGCCGAGATCCTTGCCCAGTTGGGCGGTCGTCCAACGCTTTCCTCCATCGGTTGACACCGTGACATCCCGAATGCCCGATCCGCCGTCAAAGGCGATGCCGCGCAAGGTGATCCCAGAGCCCGAACGCTGGATGCGGTCTCCCGTTTGGTGACTGGTCATAAAGGAACGCACATTGAACCGGTCGATGGGGACGGTGCGCTTGGGCGTGGTTCCAGGTGCCACATGGGCACAGGGATCATCGGGAATGCGGTACGCCGGATTCATCCAAAACCCGGTAAACGTGGCATCCACCACCTGAATGGAGTGCAGGTGTTTGACCCAATAGGTTCCATAGTGCCCCGGCACCACCAAACGCAGCGGATAACCATTGAGCCATGGCAGCGGCTCTCCGTTCATCTCCCAGGCCAGGAGTACGTCCGGGTCGAGCGCCTGCTCGACCTCCATCGCCTTCACAAAGTCGGGAATACTGGCCACCAGCGGTCGATCGAGGCCATCGAAGAGCACTTGCTTGGCTTGGGGCAACACAGTGGAAGCCTTAAGCACATCCGCCAAACGGACCCCGCGCCAACGTGCACAACCCATGTTACCATGACCCGATTGACCTCCCGGAACACGCGGTTGGAAAAAGCCACGGCTGTTGCCCGAGCACTGGTTCACCGCGATCACCTCCACGGTCTCGAACTTCTGCTTCAGGGTCTCGAGGCTCCAAGTCTGCGGGGTTTGGATGCTCCCTCGAACTTGCAGGCGGAAGGTCTCGGGATTGAGCACCGACAGCGGAGGAGGCGAACCGGCCAAATGATAGCGGACAAAAAAGGCGTCATTCGGAGTCAGCAAGCTTTCGTGGTAAACCGAAAACGGAGTCTCCAATTGCGGCGGACGGGCCGTGTGGCGAATGAGCGGGCGTTTCTGAGGATAACGCACCAGCGGCCGTTCGCCGTTGTCGAAGGGCAACTTCACGACGTCGTCGGCCCATGCCGACGAAGCCAACCCAGCAAGGCCCGCCTTCAAGAACCTCCGACGGGTGGTCTCCTGTTCTCCCAGTTCCCGGTGCATGGACCCGAGGCTAGCGCCGAAGAGCCGGCTTAGAAAAGCGCTGAGCGATACAGAATGAACCCGGTCTACGATCTTCTCTGCGATCCTCACTTCGATGCTCCAAAGGGCCCTCCCGTCAACCACCGATACCCGGGTAGACGGGCTCGCGACTCAGGACGCGCGACAGTTGCACAGCGCTGCCGAAGGCGTCTTCGTGGAATCCGTAGCGAAAGTAGCTGCCGGCAAAGAAGACTTTCTGGCCATTCCCACGGCGGTTCAGGTCGGGCAACTCCTTCTGGGCGGCAATGGCCTCCAAACTGAAGAGCGGATGGGTGTAAGGGATTTTGCGGTGGACGCGAGACGGATCGATCTCGTGCTCGCCATTGATGGACACGAAATAGTCAGTGTCCGTTTGAAGGCCTTGGAGACGGTTCATCCAGTACACGGTCTGCGGGAGAACGGCTCCGCTGGGATGCCGCGACATGCGGTAATTCCAGGCTGACCAGGCCAACCGGGCCTTGGGCATGACATTCCGATCACTGTGCACGGTCGCCAGGTTCGGTTGATACTGGAAAGCCCCGAGCAAACGCCGCTCATCGGCATCGGCGTCGGTGAGCAGGCGCAGCGATTCGTCGGCATGGGCGGCCAGAATGACGGCATCAAAGCGATGGGTGTTTCCGTCAGCGGTCGTCACCCAGGCGCTCCCGCTTTCACGGCGGACCGCCACCACACCCAGTCCAGCCCGGATGCGATCTGCGAAGGGTGGGATCAACCGCCGGACATACTCGCGAGCTCCGCGGGTGACCGTCCACCACGGGTGCTGCGTGTGGAGTCCGAGAAATCCATGGTTGTGGAAAAACTGGATCAGGGTCCGCGCTGGAAACTCCAACATCCGGTCTGGCGGCGTGCTCCAGACCGCCCCGCTCATCGGGATGAGGTAGTGCTCCAGGAAATCCCGTCCGTATCCGCGACGGGCGACATAGTCTCCCACCGTGACGGAAGCCCATTGTGGATCCGATAAAGCAGGAACGGCCTCGGCATTGAAGCGATTGACCTGTAGGAGCATTCGCCAATACCGGGGCCGGAACAAATTGCGCCGCTGGGCAAACAGGTGGTTCAAGCTCGAACCCGAGAACTCCAATCCAGTAGGCACATGCTGCACCGAGAATGACATGTCGGTGGGTTGGACCGGCACCTGGAGTTCCTCGAAAAGTGCGACCAAATAGGGGTAAGTCACCCGATTGAACACCATGAACCCCGTATCAAAAGGAACAGGCCCACCGGCTTCCGCCACCTCGATGGTGTTGGTGTGACCACCGACATGGGCATTGGGATCAAACAGCGTCAGGTCGTATTGACGATGCAGGAAATGGGCGCAACCGAGTCCGGCGATGCCGGTGCCGATGATGGCGAGGGAGGGACGGGAAGACATGAGAACGACGCGATGAACTGCGGGGACCCTCCGATAAATCCGCCGGAAGTCCAACGCCCGTTGGGACGATGTTCCCTGCCCGATTGAAAAGCGCCTTCCTCCGCGTGGGGACTGCATTCTAGGATGCAGTCATGTCGTTGAGCGAAGCCCCTCGCACCCCCAAGTGGCCGTATTTGTTGGCAGATGTGATTCTCGTGGCCACCGCCGCGGCGGTGGCCTGGAAGGCTGCCCCGGTCTGGACGTGGAAGGAAATCTCGCTGGTGGGGGGCCTGACGGGTCTGGGAGCTTGGATTTTCATCCAACCCTTTCAGAAAGACCACGAGACCGCCGTCAAACTCTTTGAGCAGGTCAATCTGGCTTCGGCCGCCGAGAAACTCGGATCCCTCGACAAGACCGCTCAGCAAATCGCCGCCGCCACCGCCCAATGGCAGGACATCCAAACCCTCTCCAACAAGACGGTGAATGCGGCCGGTGACATCACCCAACGAATCGCTGCGGAGGCCAAGAGTTTCTCGGAGTTCTTGGCCCGCGCCAATGACGGCGAGAAAGCCAACCTGCGACTGGAGATCGAAAAACTGCGCCGAGGTGAAAAGGATTCGCTCCAGGTGGTGATCCACCTCATGGACCATTGCTTCGCCTTGTTTCAGGCGGCCATGTCCTCTGGCCAGCCGCAATTGATCCAACAAATCGGCAACTACCGGAACGCCTGCATCGATGCCACGCGACGGGTGGGAATCCTGCCTTATGAAGCCCAACCGGGCGAACCGTTCGATGCCGACCGACATGAAGTCGCCGACGGTTCCAAAGCGACCGAGGGTGCCACCGTCGAACGGACGATCGCCTGGGGCTACACCTTTCAGGGCGCAGGCATCCGCCGCATTCAGGTCGCTCTAGCGTCCCCGTCGGGTTCGACGGCCTCCAGCGAGAACACCTGATCGGACCGATCAGATCATCGGCTTGGGATAATCGGGAAAGAGGCGCACATCGATGGCCTCCATGCCCGCGGCCCGGATGGACTCCATGCCGAGGTCGGTGTCTTCGAAGCCCCGGCAATGCGCTGGATCCACTCCCAATTGACGGGCGGCCTCCAGGAAAATGTCAGGAGCCGGCTTCTGGCGCACGACGTCTTCGCTGGTCACAATGGCTCCAAACCAGTCGTAGATGCCCAGATGGCGCAAGACCGTGGGTATGCCCGGTCTGGAACCGCCGGTGGCAATGGCCATGGGCAAGATACCACGGTGACGGCGGGCGATCTCCACCACCGGTTCCACCGGACGAACCTCATGCACGAACTCCAGATAGGCGGCCTCCTTCTCCTTGGCCACCGCCAAGGGATCCAAACCCCGGATCCCCTGTTCTTCGAAGAGCATCTTCAGGATGTTGCGTCCCGGAACACCGCCCAGCGCATAGAATCGGGTTTCCGGGAAATCGATGCCGTAACGCGAGGTCACCGACTGCCACGCGCGCCAATGCAGGGGCATGGTGTGGGCGACGGTGCCGTCGCAGTCGAAGATGAGGGCTTTGGGCGATTCGAGGGTGGGCATGGGTGTCGGGGCAGAATCAGGCTTCAATGGCCGCCAGGCGGCGCTTCACTTCGTCATCCATCAGCGGATCAATCATGGGATTCAAGTCGCCATCCAAAAAGGCGGCCAGATTGTAGAGGGTGAGTTCCAGTCGGTGATCCGTGACGCGGTTCTGCGGAAAATTGTAGGTGCGAATCTTCTCAGAACGCTCGCCGCTGCCCACCTGGTCTTTGCGCTGCTGGGCGTACTTGGCGTTCTCTTCATTCATCTTCCGCTCGAGCAACCGGGAGCGGAGCACCATCATCGCCTGCGCCTTGTTCTTCTGCTGGGAACGCTGATCTTGGCAGCGGACATCCAATCCGGAGGGCTTGTGAAAAATGCGAACCGCCGAGTCAGTGGTGTTGACGCCCTGCCCTCCGTGGCCGCCGGCACGGCAGACGTTGATCTCGAGGTCTTCGGGCTTGATGACCACATCGACCTCTTGAGCCTCGGGCATCACCGCCACCGTCACCGTGCTGGTGTGGATGCGTCCTTGGGCCTCGGTGGCCGGCACGCGCTGCACCCGATGCACACCGGACTCATGCTTGATGCGCTTGAAGACATCTTCGCCTGTGATCATGAAGATCACTTCCTTCATGCCCCCCAAATCGGAAGGACTGGAGTCCATCGGCTCGATCTTCCAGCCACGATCTTCGGCATAGCGGGTGTACATCCGCAGCAGGTCAGCGGCAAAGAGGGCGCTCTCGGCCCCACCCGCACCAGCCCGGATTTCCAAGATGGTATTGCGGGAATCGGTCGGATCCGGAGGGATGATCCCTCGATGGACCGCGGCTGTGAGACGCACCGCTTCGGCTTCCAATCTCTGGATCTCTTCAGCCGCCATGATAGCCATCTCGGACCCGGCCATCTCGGACGCCAGAAGCTCACGATTGTCGGTGAGATCTTGGTGCACCTTCACCCAGGCATCCCCATCGGCCACGAATTGGCGCAGGCGGGAATGTTCCCGGGTCAACTCCTGGCCACGAGCCGCATTGCTAAAGGCATCTGGGGCACCGAGCAGCGCTTCCACCTCGTCGAATCGACGGCGGAACTTCTCGATGAACGGCAGGAGATCCATGGTGGTTGATCGTGGGACACACTGGTGTCCGAAGCGGGATGGCCAAAAGCAAACCGCCCGCGGGTCGTTTGGACGACCGGCGGGCGGTTGTTGGCTCTGCGGCTACTTCTTCTTCTTCTTGCCAGCGGCGTCCGCCAAAGCGGCCTGCGCCGCCTGGGTCTTGGCCAGGCGCTGCTGGAACTTGTCCACGCGGCCGGCCGTATCCACGAACTTCTGCTGACCCGTGTAGAAAGGATGGGTGAACGCGCTGATGCCGAGCAGGTAAAGCGGGTACTCCTGGCCATCTTCCCACTTGGCGGTGAGGTTGGTGTTGGCGCAGGACTTGGACAGGAACGACTGGCCAGAGGCCGAGTCGCGGAAGATCATCGTGCGGTAGTTTTTCGGATGCACATCAGCTTTCATAGCAGCAAAGAACCGATAAACTGAGGGAGCCCACCCGAGGAAACAAGCCCTTATTTCGAGGAATACGCAACCGAACCCATCCCCGCCACGGCGACGGCCGGAGCGTCGAAGGTCCGCAGAGCTTCCTGCGCAGAAATCCTATGCCCAAGATGGGTTGCGCGGTTTAGCTTCCTGCAAAACTCATCCCGCTATGAAGCGCTACAATGTCGGAGTCATCGGTCACGGTTGGGTGGCCTCAGCCCATATTCCTGCCATCAACGCCACCCGTCAGGGCCGCGTCACCGCCATCCACTCCCGGCGGGATCTGGATCCCGCAGTCGCCAGCGCCCAGTACGGCTCGCCGATCCGCGTGTTCAAGGACTTGGACGCCATGCTGGCCGATCCCGACATCGATGCCGTCTCCATTTGCACCTTCCCGAAGGATCACTCCGCCCAATTCGTCAAAGCGGTCCAGGCCGGCAAGCATGTGATCGTCGAGAAACCGCTGGCCCTCAACTCCGCGGATCTCGAAGTCATGGCGGCTGCACTCCGTGGCACCGCGGTCAAGACGTGCGTCTGCTTCGAGGTGCGCTTCTCATCGCAGTTCCAGTCGATCCATTCGATGCTCCAGTCGGGCTTGCTCGGCGAGGTCCACTTTGCCGAAGTCGATTATTACCACGGCATTGGTCCTTGGTACGGTCAGTTCCGCTGGAGTCATCAAAAGGCCGAGGCGGGGAGTTCACTCTTGAGCGCCGGCTGCCACGCCCTCGATGCGCTGCTCATGGTGATGGGTGGCGAACCCGAGGAAGTGACCTCGTATGCGACTTCATCCAAGAGCCCCCACTTCGCCCAGTACGACTTTCCGACCACGCAGGTCAGCATTGTGAAGTTCCGGGATGGTCGGATCGGCAAGACCACCTCCTGCGTGGACAGCTTGCAGCCGTACTACTTCCACACGCACATCGTCGGCAGCGAGGGATCGATCTTAGACAACAAGTTCCACAGCCAGAAGCTGGGCATGCTCGACAAACACAAGTGGAGCCAATTGTCGTTCGCCCCGGTGGATTCGGGCGACGTGAAGGACCACCCCTATCAAACCCAGTTCCAGGCATTCTTCGATGCCCTCGACCGCGGCGAAGACATGCCGCTGACTTCCTTCGCCGACGCCTACCGTTCACACCGCCTGATCTTCGCGGCGGATGCATCGGCATCCTCGGGCAAGCCCGTGCGCCTCTGATTCACTCCGGTGCGGCGACCTCCGCGAGGCTGAGGTCGCCGCTGCGGGTTACGTCTCAGCGACGAACCGATAGGCCGGTGATCCCAGACAATCCCAGCCTGTTCAAGAAGCCGTGAGGGCCGCCGCCAAGGCCAAGGCTCCGATCGGCACCGAGTCTTCGCCCAGGCCCGCCAGCGCCACCTGCGGCCCTGGTCGGAAGGCCTCCATCAAGTAAGCCGGCAAGGCCTCAGCCATCGCTGCCCGAAGGGGTTCACCCACCAGCGATAACCCTCCGCCCACCACGATGATCTCGGGATGGAACAGGTGGACCGCATGGGACAACGCGAAGGCCAGATCGTCCGCAACGTCTCCGAGGATTTTCCGGGCCAATGGATCTCCGGCATCGATGGCCGAGCGCAAATGGCGGGACTCCCCACCCTCGGACGACTGAGAACCCACGGCGCGGGCCAAAAAACCTTCCTGCCCCACCACGGCTGCCCGAATGCGGCGATCCACCGCCCAACCCGAGCAAGCATCCTCGACGATACGCCCGGAGCGATCCAACCGCAGGTGTCCGATCTCGGCCTC
Organism: Verrucomicrobiota bacterium; assembly: GCA_029865985.1. Taxonomy (GTDB): domain Bacteria; phylum Verrucomicrobiota; class Verrucomicrobiia; order Limisphaerales; family UBA9464; genus SXXZ01. Next base: position 3,511 of record JARXAF010000116.1, on the reverse strand, counting down.
GCCGGGGCGGGCTCCGTGGTACAAGCGGCCGTCGACGACCATGCCGCCGCCCACCCCGCTACCCATGTTGATCCAGAACACGCACCCGAAGCCCCGGCCCGCGCCTCGAAGCGCCTCGCCGAGAGCCGCGACATTGGCATCGTTCTCGACCGCCACCGGAACTCCGGTCAAATCGCGAACCCAGTCTCCGAGCGGGAAGTCATGCCAACCGGGCACCTGATGCGAGCAACAAATTTGGCCCGTCTTCGGATCGACCGGGCCACCGAAACCCACCCCCACGGAGGCCACGGAATGACGCGCCATCAACCCAGGTACGACGGAAGCAATTTGCTCCCGGATACCCGCCCCACCCCGGGCGCGATCGGCCGCCAATCGATGACGCTCCAAGAAGGTTCCGTCGGCGTTCCCCGCCACGATCTGGATCTTGGTGCCGCCGATTTCGATTCCGATATGACTCATAGTGTGTGGTTGAACTCTTCCGCGAGCAGGACCAACCCGGCGTTCCGATTGTCAGCGGGACGGTACAAGCCGCGAAAAGCTCCGCTACTTCCCACCGTCGGGGCAACGTCTGCATCGCAACGTCCTGCATCCCATGGAGTGGCGGCATCAAATCTCTGGCTCCGGTCCGCGGCGAGGCAATTCTCGGCTCGCAACCGAGGTACCCGAGCCAACCCACTTCCGAAAGAGCCCACTCAATAACTTTCATGAGCAATTGCGCATATTGTTGAAGACACACTGGGTTCTGGGCACCTTGGCGGCATGGCCAAGCGCGAGCAGGTGGAAGGCGTCTCCGCCGGTGAGATCAGTGATGAAGCCCTGGATCTCATCGCGACTCGATTCCGGGTACTGGGCGAACCCAACCGGCTGAAGCTCATCCGCGCTCTTGAGGGCGGCGAGCTGTCGGTTTCTGGGCTCATCGAAGCAACCGGCCTGACCCAAGCCAACGCCTCCCGCCACCTTCAGACATTGACCCAGTCGGGCATCTTGGGCCGCCGTCGCGACGGGACCAGCGTGATCTACCACATCGCGGACCCCGGCATCTTCCGCCTGTGCGAACTGGTTTGCGGATCGGTCCAAACCCTCCTTGCCCGCCACGCCAGCGCCTTCACCTCGAATTGAGGTAAATCGTCACGCCGGAACCGTTCAACAGAAAGCCCTCCCCAACTGAATCGTTCCGGCTCGGGACAAGAAAAACCCGCCCTCGAAAATCTGGGGGCGGGTTTGCGGTGAGAAATCGGAGAGGTGTTTTTCCGGATCAGCGGGCGGCCACGCCACCGGGGACCACGTTCACGGAGCACTGGAACTCCTGATTGATCTCGGTGCCGTCCTTGGCCTTCAGCTTAAACTTCACCTCGAGCTGGTTCACGGGGCGGAAGTCTTCGAGGTCGATCTCGACGGTGCGACCGTCGGGCAGCAGGCGGGCGCTCTGCACGGTGACCTTCTCACGGCCCTTCTTCTCCGGATTCTTCACCTCGTAGGTGGCCGATCCGTAGTTGGACGAACGCAGGTAGTTCCAGCGACGGGCCGAGAAGTTCTCGGCGTCGGCCGCTTCCTTGGCATCCAAGGGCTGGGTGAAGGTCAGGCGCAGGCCCTTCGAGGTGTACTTGATGGCCTCGATGGAATGCACCGCCTTGCCCGTGTAGCGGACCCGGTCGAAACCCGAGATCTTGACGGCCTTGGTCTGCCATCCCTGGAGACCCGCCACGTAGAGCTGGCCATCCTTGGAGTTGAACCGGGCGCGCATCGCCGAGCTTGCGAACTTGACCGGGAAGCGGACCACGCCGCCCTGCATCTGGCCGTTGCCGGCCTCTTCGTACATCACGAGGTACAAGGCGCACTGGCCGTAGCTCATGTGCAAGAGGCGCTTGGAGAAAGGCCCCCACTTGTCGCTGTTGACCCACACCTGACCGCCACCGCTGTTGTCGTACTCGTCGTGCGACATCCAGGTCAGCGGCTGCTTGAAGCTCTTGACGTCGGCTCCGTGGGCGAGGTCTTCCACGCCGTAAAAACCACCGGGCTTGACCCAGTTCACCGGGCAAGTCGGCACCCAGGTGCCTTCGTTGTCACCGGTGGTAATCTGACCGTTCCACGGGTTCACGCCGATGCCATTCGGGGCGCGGAAGCCTGTGGCCACCGTCTCGAACTTCTTGCCGTCGGCGCTGACCTTCATCAGCGATCCGGCATCGCGGGAGATGGTCTCGAAACCACGGCCGCCACCCTTCACCGGTCCGGCCTTGGCGAAGTAGAAGTTGCCTTCTTTGTCGGTCTGAAGATCGAAGAGGAACTCATGGAACCCCTCGGTCGAGGTCACCGAGTTGTTGAAGTTCTCATAATAGTCGGCCTCGCCGTCCTTGTTGTAGTCGTAGTAGCGGGTGAGCTGATCGCGACCGGAGGTGTAAATCTGGTCGTTGACGATGCGCAGGCCGAGGGTCTCGTACATGCCCGAGGCGAAGCGCTTCCACTGGAGGTTCTTCAGGCTCTCATCGATGCCCGAGACGATCCAGATGTCGCCGTCCCAGGTGCTGACCGCAGCCCGGGTGCCATCAGAAAAGAAGTCCATGCCACCGATGCGGAGGCGACGCTTCCAGGGGTTGTCGATGGGCGGGGTGATCTGGTCGACCACGTAGGCTCCGTCGCCCTTGCCGACCACACCCTGGGTCTCGACGACCTGGGGCCATCGGGCCGGTCCACCATTCTGGAGTTCAGCGAAGGTCGGCTTGCCCGCGAGCGCGCCGGAGGCCTGAGCCACTTCGGAATCGGAGCCGCTGACCACGGCCACTTCAAAGACACCGCCAGTTGGGGTGCCCGACAACACTTCGAGTTGCACACGACCGCCGTCCACCTTCACGGAGGCCCCCTTCGGTAGGCCCGTAGCTTGAACCCGCGTGGTGACGCCGTTGGCGCTAACCACGGCCGCGCCGTTGTCGATCTTGCCGCTGCCGCCTTCAACATCAGCCAGGATCAGGGCGAACGTGGTCGCAGTCTTGGACTTGCGGGCAAAGAGTCCGCCCTTCTTGCCGCCACCGATCTGGAAGGTGCGGACGTACACGGTCTGACCGCCCGCCGAACGGGCCGAGGGCTGCTCATGGATGGCGATGCTGCCGGCCACGGTGTAGTTCAACTGAACGCGATCGCCGGCCACGTGCAAACCATCCCAACGCACCACCGAGGCGTCGGTGGGTCCGAACGGCTCCTTGCGGGCGTCGGAGAACACGCCAGTCAGAGAGACACCCGGGACCACCGCGGTTCCGAAGGCCTGCTTGCCGACGATCGAGGGGTGCCCGCCGTGGGATCCATCGAAGGTCACGCCACGGGTGTTGATGTAGCCGCCGGTCCAACCCGCCGCCATGCGGCACAAGTCGGTGTCGAAGAGCATGTTGGCGTCGGCCGCGCCTGGGATGCGGATGGCCAGACCCTTCATGGCGGTGTTCTTGGCCGGGAACGAAGCGCTGATACAGGCGCCCTGGAAGGGGAAATCCTTCTGGAGCAAAGCTTCATTGATCTTCTCGGC
>JARXAF010000074.1 GCA_029865985.1 Verrucomicrobiota bacterium | reverse complement strand
CTCTTCATGGCCGGTGCCGCCAGCCATGTGGATTTGTGGGACTACAAACCCTTCCTGGAAAAACACCATGGGGAGAAATGGGACCCCGGCGAGGCCGTGGAACTCTTTCAAGATGGACTGGGCTCGACCTTCGCTTCCCCCTGGAAGTTCAAACCTTACGGGCAAAGTGGAAAACACCTCAGCGAAGTGGTGGCTCCGTTGGGTCGTTGTGTCGACGACATGGCCTTCATCCACAACCTCGTGGGCAAGAGTGGCGTCCATTCGCAGGCGACCTTGCTTCAGGCCACCGGATTCCTGACTCCGGGATTCCCAGGTGTGGGTTGCTGGACCAGCTACGGACTGGGGTCCATGAACGAAAACCTGCCTACCTTCGTGGTGATGCCCGACTTGCGCGGAATGCCCTCCAACGGCGCGAAGAACTGGGACTCGGCGTTCCTGCCCGCTGAACACCAGGGAACGTTGATTCGCGTCGGGTCTGAGAACCCTATTGAAGCCCTCTTTCCTCCGGCCGACAGCGGCTATATCACGCCTCAATCCGAAACCGATGGACTGGCCGCCTTGGAACGGTTGAACCGGATCCACGCCGCAGCACGTCCCGGAGATCAGCGCCTGGAGGCCCGCATCCGCTCCTACGAACTCGCCGCCCGCATGCAATTGGCGGCGCCGGATGCGTTGGACCTGTCGAAGGAACCCGCTTGGATCCAAGAGGCTTACGGCATCGACAACACCACCAAGAAGTGGCCGTCCGAAATCAACGCCCCGGAAGAGACCGACATCATGGGCCGGAAGTGCCTCACCGCCCGTCGCCTCATCGAGCGAGGTGTCCGGTTCGTCCAAATCTGGTCCGGCAACGACAACAGCTTCCCCCGCCGCAATTGGGATTCTCACGAGAACATCGCCCAAGACCACGGCCCGCTCGCCATGGGCATGGCCAAACCCATCGCCGCCCTCATCGAAGACCTCAAGCAGCGTGGTCTCTTGGATGACACGATCATTTTGTGGACCACCGAGTTCGGCCGGATGCCGTGTGCCCAAGGCGGTAAGGGTCGCGATCACAACCCCTTCGTGTTCACCAACTGGCTGTGCGGCGGCGGCATCCGCGGCGGGATCACACATGGCGAGAGCGACCAGTGGGGCTACAAGCCAGCGGACCGATCCAACACCACCGAGGTGTATGACATCCATGCCACCATCCTGCACCTCCTCGGGATCGACCACACCCGACTGACCTTCCGTCACAACGGGGTCGACCGCCGTCTGACCGATGTGCACGGCGAGGTGATACGCCCCATTCTGGCCTAATCCGGAAGTGGGGACGCTCCGGAACAGGAAGTTCACCGCCCTGGGATGGGATGGCCGGTTGACCCGATCCGTCCACCCCTCGTAGCCTCAGGGCTGGTTCCCTATTGCCCACCATGTTTTCCTCCCTGCTTGCCGCGGTCGATCCCTGGATCGTGTCCTTGAGCGCCCTGACGGTCTTGGTGACCGTGGGCATGGGGTTCTGGGCGGCGGGTCGTGCCAAGAGCGCCTCCGACTTCTTCGTGGCCGGTCGCGGCGTCTCCGTTGGTTGGAATGCTTCGGCCATTTCCGGCGAATACCTTTCGGCCGCTTCCTTCATGGGCGTGGCCGGCATGGTGATGTCCAGCGGCTATGACGCCTTGTGGTACCCGGTGTGCTATGCCTGTGGGTATCTGTTCTTGCTGCTATTCATCGCAGGGCCCCTCCGCCGTTTCGGGGCCTACACCATCCCCGACTTTGCCGAAGGACGCTACGACTCTCCGCTCTTCCGGAAGATCGCCGTGGTGTTCGTTCTCTTCATCGGATTCTTCTACACGATGCCGCAAATGAAGGGCGCTGGCACCACCCTCGCCTACGTCTTCCAGGAGGTGGATTTCCGCGGAACTTTTCTGGAGTTCCTGGCGCCTCACGGTGCCGACGGATCGGTCTTGAAAGGGTTCCCCTATTGGGCCGGGGTCGTCGTGGTGGGAGCTGTGATCACGCTGAACGTGGCCCTCGGGGGCATGAAGGGCATCACACTGGTGCAGGCCTTCCAGTACTGGGCCAAGATGTTCGCCATCTCGGTGCCGGTCTTTGTTCTGATGGCCGTCCAAGGCCATTACGGCCAGCACCTGCAGGCCAACCAACTCCAGTCCCTGCCGGCCCAATCCGTGTCGGCCCAATCCGTGTCAACCGATACCCGCGAGAGCACCGAGATGGCGGTCGCATTGAAGCGGGCACCGCTGTCCGCCAAAGCGCCAACGGACTCCACCTGGCTCAATCCGTTCGGGCCGCTGACCAGCAAATCCGCCAAGGCCGCCAAACTGGGTGCTGAGGAATCGAAGCCGTATGCGTTGCTCTACACCTACTCATTGATCATTGCGCTGGTGTGCGGCACTGCGGGTCTGCCGCACATCCTGGTGCGCTTCTACACCAATCCCGACGGGGCTGCCGCCAAGCGAACCACCATGTGGGTCATGATCCTGATTGGCATCTTCTACGTCTTCCCACCGGTCTTTGGCGTGATGGGGCGCAATTTGTTGCCCGCGCTCTACGAAGGCACCGGCGCCAAGGGAACGGACAAGATCGTTCTCGAATTGCCCAAGGTGCTGGATGCGGCCATCGGCAATTCCGGATCGATTCCTTGGGGTTCCATCCTCTCGGGCATGACGTGCGCGGGGGCCTTTGCAGCCTTCATGAGCACCTTCAGCGGCTTGTTGGTTTCCATGACAGGCGCTTTGGCGCATGACGTCTACGGACGCATCCTCCGCCCGGAGTCCACCGCTCAAGAGCGGATGCAAATGTTCAAGTGGTGCGCAGTGCTTCTGGGAGCTGTTTCCACATTGCTGGGCTGTTTCGTGGAGCAGTTGCAAATCAACTTCATGGTCGGGCAAGCCTTCGCCATCGCGGCCGCCAGTTACTTCCCGCTGCTGTTCATGAGCGTGTGGTGGCGCGGCATGACCATGAAGGGTGCCGCCACCGGCATGCTCACCGGCGGCGTCTGCGCTCTCCTGACAGTGGCGCTCACCAACTTCTCCGACCTCAAGTGGTTGCCGCTCGGCGACTTCTGGGCCGCCCATCCCCTGCTGCGCATCTTGTGTGAACAACCGGCCATCTGGTGCGTGCCGCTGGCCATCGGTTTGATGGTAGTGGTCTCGAAAGCCACTGCGGCCACGGTACCAGCCGACATCCGCATGAAGATGCTCGTGCTGCACGCCCCGGAGGCGCTTGGATTGCGACAGGAGTATATCCGGGACCAAGAAGGGCACTGACGATCGGCCTCGAGATTCGTCTATCTGTGGGCCTCGACGAACGTCTGGGCCCTCACCTCATCACGGCGGAAAACCAAAACTCAGTTTCACCACCGAATACTCCGGGTGAATGGACCCGTCGGCGCGACGGATCACCAGTGGAGGCTCGGTCCAGGTGCGACTCCGCATCCCCTCGGGCAAATCATCGGCCCGGTTCATCAGGAATAGTCCCAGCAAGGGTTCATCCCCTTCCCGCAAGACAACGGACCGCATTCGCAAAATGGTCAACCCCGCCGCCTGCGCCCCATCACGAACCCGCTGATGCTGGTCGTCCGGGCGGATCGGAAACACACAGGCGAAGACCCCTCCCGGAGCCAGATGACGCACGGCGGTCCGACAGTAATCGGCCACCGTTCCGCGCACCTCAAAGCGACAAGCCAGCTTTTGTGGATGAGTGCTTTCCACCCCGGTACCGAGCGGGAAATAGGGAGGACTACCGAGAATCAAATCGAATCGTTCCTCCTCACGCAGCACCGCAGGATCACGCAAGTCACCACAGCGGATGTCATAGCGATCCACCAACCCGTTCCAAGCGGCCGATTTACGCGCGAGACGAACGCTTTCGGTCTGGGCTTCCACCGTGACAAATCGCGCCAGCGGCAACCGCCAAGCCGCAATCATCCCCACAGTACCGATGCCGCTGCCCAAATCGAGGACGGATCCCGCCGATGGACACCCCTGCGTTCCGTACCAGGCGGTCAACACATCGTCGGAGGAAAACCGGTGGCCATCGATGGCCTGAAACAAGCGGAAGTGACCACTGATGGCATCGAGGCTTTCCCCCGGTTCCAACTCAGGCCCCGCCCCCAAGGCTCCCGGTGGAATCGGACCTGGTTTGGTCCAACCCTTGAATTGTGCGGCCACACTCATTGCCATGTGCGTTTCAGTCTCAGACTCTGCACTTCCGGGCTCAATGATTCATTGCATCCCTCTCGAGTTGACCATTGCCGACCCAACGGCCGACACCAAAAGTCACCCCATGAACCACACCACGTTGCGGCAAGCCTCGGTGGAAGACGTCGATTTGATTCTAGAACTGATTCAGGGACTGGCCGCCTTCGAAAAACTAAGCCATGAAGTCCAGGCAACTCGGGAACAACTTCAGACAACGTTATTTGGCACCCGACCAGCTGCCGAAGTGGTCCTGGCTTTTGAGGGCGATTGTGCCGTGGGTTTGGCCATCTTCTTCCACAACTTCTCTTCGTTTCTCGGAAAACCGGGCATACACCTCGAGGATCTGTATGTACGCCCAGAATTCCGGGGTCGCGGCCACGGCAGAGCCTTGCTCAAGCATCTGGCAAAATTGGCCATGGAACGCGGTTGTGGCCGATTCGAGTGGACCGTTCTCGACTGGAACACACCCGCCATCGAGTTCTATCGTCGTCAGGGGGCCGATGTCCTTCCAGATTGGCGCATTTGCCGAGTGAGCGGCAAGGCCTTGGAACGACTGGCTTTGTCACCCTAGGGCCAGCGATGCTGGGTAAAATCGCCCCAATCGCCGGATCGCAAGCTCCCATAAACGGTAAAACGGCGGACCAAGGTCCGCCGTTTGTCTGAATCGGGTCGGCGACTAGTCTCTCTCAAGACTCTTCCCGCCCGTCCACTGAAGTTTTACTTGGAGTCACCACCCGAGCGAGGTCCGCCACGGAAGGAGCGTTTCTCGGTCTTCGGGGTCTCAGCCACGGGAGCCGCCACGGGTTCGGGCAACGGATTGGCGCTCTTCACGACCAACTTGAAGGCCGAGCGAACCTCGGAGTGCAGGCGCAATTCGATCTCGTATTCTCCGAGAGCCTGGATGGGCTTCTCGAGGTGGATCTTACGCTTGTCGAGGGCGACCTCCAACTGGGTCTTGAGTGCGTCAGCAATGGACCCGGAGGTCACGCTGCCGAACATCTTGCCATCATCGCCCGTCTTCACGGCGATGGTCAGCGTCACCTTGCTCAAGCTCTTGCCCAACTCAGACATGGAGCTGAGTTCCTTGGCTTCGCGCTCCGCACGGCGCTGACGCAGGGCTTCGACCCGGCGCTTGTTGCCCAAGGAAACCGGCACAGCCAGTCCCTGAGGGATCAAATAGTTGCGTGCGTAGCCGGAGGCGATCTTGACCAGATCGGACTCACCGCCCAGACCGACCACGTTTTGGATGAGGAGGACTTCTGTCTTTGGCATGGGAAATAGGAGTTAAAAAATTATCAGTTGAAATGGAATCGTCGGGGATCAGAACGGGACATCATCGTCGTCCGGAGGGCCACCCTCGGCATCGGCCGGAGCCGGAGCAGCAGGCGCGGGGCGATTGCCTGTCACCCGTCCCGGAACGGAACCGGAGGACGGAGGAGACATCGGCCCGGAACCTGCAGAACCATCCGGACGGCCACCAATGAAGGTGAAGCTCTCGAGAACCACACCCAGACGGGAGCGTTTCTGACCGGTTTGTTTGTCGTCCCACTGATCCAGCTTAAGCCGTCCCTCGGCCAGCAGACCACCCCCCTTGCGGAGGTACTGGGAGATCACCTCGGCCTGCTTGCCGAAAGCGTCGATGTCGACGTAGGTGACTTCCTCACGGGTCTGGCCATCTTCACCGGTCCACTTGCGGTTCACCGCCATCGAAAGCTTGGCGATGGCCGTACCCTTCGGGGTATAGCGCAACTCCGGGTCCCGGGTAAGGTTCCCGGCCAAGATGACCTTGTTGAAACTGGCCATAAACGAGTGGCGTTAGTGGTGGACGGTGGGTTCGGATGAACCGTTGGTTGCTAAAGATTAGGCCTTGGCAACCACCGGAGCCGGAGCCTCGGTGAAGAGGACTCGGATCACATCGGAAGCCAGCTTGAAGCGCGAACGCAACTCGGCGACCGCCTTACCCTGAGCCTCGAAAATGATGTTCACGAAATGGCCAGCGCTCTCGCCGCTGCGGGCGTTGCGAGCGAAGGACTTCTTGTCGAGCTTCTGCACGGTCTCGATCTTGCCACCCACAGAGGTGATCTCCGCCGACAACTTGTCGACGACTTCCTTGATGCCTTCTTCCTTGCCGGAGAGATCCAGAATAAACAGTCCTTCGTAGCGTTTCATGGTCTTTAAATAGGTTCTAATTCGCTGGTTGAAAATTGTCTTCTCCAAGGTGGGTTCTCGTCATCGGAGACCCAACCGGAGACTATGTTGCCTTTTTCGCTCAATACTTCGACTCACTCAAAACTGCAAAATTTGTACCGCATCGAATTTACCACCTTGAGTTTCCCTGACCTCACCCGTGATGGATTCTTTTCTGCTCAATTTTTCTTCGTTTTTTCTTCGTTTACTTTTCGTTTGATCTTCGTTTTTAAGGCACCTGCCTGCGACCCGCATTGGCGATTTTTGACCGATATCGTTTTTAACCGACATCGTTTTGTTGTCCTTGGATTTTTCAGTGTCTTGAGTGAAGCGACGCTCTAGGCCTTCGTTCCATCTCAGTTCCACTGGTTCTCCAATTTCAGGTTCTAATTTCAGGCTACAACTCGCGTTGACACCGTATTCTTCGAACCTCTCGGGCAACTTCTTTCAAAAAATCAGACGATTTCAAATATTCGATACTGAGTCCGTTGGTTCTTATCCTCAGATTCAACAGTCAATCGTCAGACAATCTCCTTCAAGACTTGGACTCGAACACCGAACACCCCAAGCAGTCTCTCCATTCCTTGAAGCCTGCAAAGGCCCCATGGTTTGTCAGTGGTTTCGGTTGTAGAGACTCATGGCTTTCCCGAGACTTTCCTCGAGCCAGCACTGAATTTGCCGATCCGCCTGCTGCAGGACCTCGTTCAACCTCACCTGCTCGTCAGGTTCAAACACTCCCAAGACGTGCGATGCGATGTCCCGAACTGCCTGAACCGGCCGGGCAACACCGATGCGTTGCCGCGGAAAATCCTGAGTCCCCAGGTGCTGTTTGACCGATGCCAAGCCATTGTGCCCCCCCGAACCTCCCGATGGCCGCATCCGAACCGCCCCAATTGGCAGGTCCGCATCATCGGCCACCACCATGATCTGATCGGGAGTGACACGGTAGAATCGACTTAAAGCCGCCACCGCTTCACCGCTCAGATTCATGTAGGTTTGGGGTTTCACGCAGACCACTTTTCGGCCGCCGCATTCACCCGTCGCCACTTCTGAAAAGAACTTCCGCTCCCTCCGCCAACCGGAACACCGGCTGGCGGCGAAGCGATCTACCACCATGGCACCCGCATTGTGTCGGGTGTGTCGATATTCGTCGCCCGGGTTTCCCAGACCCACAATCAAAACGGGAGGGGTCATGATCACAGGCCCCGAGGCGACGACGCGTCAAATTACTTCTTCTTGGCAGTGGCAGCCGGAGCAGCCTCTTCCTTCTTCTCCTTGATCATCTCAGGCTGCTTGGCTTCAGCGCCCTCAGCGGCCGGGGCCGCTTCAGCCTCGGTCACCGGCGCAGACACGGCGAACACGCGGAGGTGCTTGTCACCCAAGATCGTCACGCCGGCCGGGGCCTGGATTTGACCGATCTGGATCGCCTGACCCACAGCCAAAGCGGAAACATCGACCAAGATCTGCTCGGGCAGATCCTTGGGCAGTGCAGTCACGCGGAGCTTCTGGAGAACGTGCTCCAAGGTGCCGCCGCCGCCCTTCACGCCTTCTGCTTCGCCAGTGGCCTCCACCGGGATGCGGATCGTGATGAACTCGTCGGACTTCACCTCGTGGAAATCAACATGCAACACCTCGCCGCTGAGCGGATGGTGCTGAACGTCCTGAACCAAGGCCAAACGGGAATTGGCATCTCCGGAAACCTCCAGATCCACCAAAACGATCTCGGAGTGGGCCGAATGGATCAGTTCGACGAAAGCCTCGGAATCAACCTCAAGATTCTGGGGGGCAATGGACTTGCCGTAGATGTTTGCAGGGATGCGTCCGGCAGAGCGGAGCGCCTTGGAACCCTTGCGCCGCGTTTGGGTGCGGGGGTTCGCCTTCAGCTTCAATGATTTCATAATTTTAGTCGTATCTGCCGAGCCGCACTTGCAAACGGCTTCAGCCCTTAAACTCAAATAGGGAAGTGACCGAGGAATTCGTGTAAATCCGCTTGATCGCCTCTCCCAGCAAACCAGCCACCGAAAGGGTCGTTATATTGACCCCCTCAATAGGCGGGCGGAGGACACTATCGGTGGTGATGAGTTCGTCAATCTCCGATTTTCGCAACCGGTCGATTCCAAGCTCGTTGATCAAGGCATGCGACACACAAGCCTGAATGCGCCTCGCCCCTCGCTGCTTGAGCAGAGAGGCAGCGTTGACCAGAGTTCCAGCGGTTTCGGTCAAGTCGTCCACCAGCAGGACATTCTTGCCCTCGATGTCACCGATCACCGAAATGGCTTCCGTTTCGGTCGGGCTCTTGCGGCGCTTGGCGACGATGGCCAATTCGGCACCCAAGGTCTGCGAGTAGGCGGCCGCCATCTTGAGACCACCGAGATCCGGGCTCACCACTACGAGATTCGAAGTCTGCTGACGCGAAATGTGTTCCAGCAGCACCGGTGCTGCGTAGAGGTGATCGACCGGAATATCGAAGAAACCCTGAATTTGCTGGGCATGGAGATCCATGGTCAGCACCCGGTTGGCACCGGCCGCGACCAACAAATTGGCCACCAATTTGGCCGTGATGGGCACGCGCGGCTGATCCTTGCGATCCTGCCGGGCATAGCCGTAGAAAGGCAAAACGGCCGTGATCCGTGAAGCACTCGCCCGCCGCAGCGCGTCGATCATGATGAACATCTCCATGAGATGTTGGTTAGCCGGTGGGCTGGTGGACTGGATGACAAACACATCCGTCCCACGGACGTTCTCGTCGATCTTGACGAAGGTCTCGCCGTTGGGGAACGGCTTCACCGTGGAGCAGCCCAAGGGGATTCCGATGGAATCGCAGATTGCCTTGGCCAGACTTGGATTGGAATTACCGGTGAAGACTTTCACAGATTTGTCAGACAAGGCCGAATGCAACCGCTACCGACGGCGCCTCGGGCCGCCGAAGGCTCAAGGAGTCGGACTCCCCATCGCAAGCGCATTTTCCGTCGGAGCTCAATTGCTTGTCAGGACTGGCGCTTGAGGAGGTAGTCTGAAATGGCCCCCAAAGCGACGGCCTTGCCCCGGAACGGCTTCAGCGCCGCTTCGGCCTTGGCGGTCAATTCCGCAGCAATGACCTTGGATTTTTCCAGGCCCACAATCGACGGGTAGGTGGCTTTCTGAGCCTTCACATCCTTGCCAGCGGTTTTCCCCAACTGTTCAGAGGTTTGAGTAACATCCAGGATGTCGTCGATCACCTGAAAGGCCAAACCCACATGATAACCAAAGTCGGTCAACGCATCGAGCTGAGCGGGCGTGCAGTTGGCGCTCATGCCTCCGAGCCGCACTGAACAGGCCAACAAGGCGCTGGTCTTACGCTCATGAATGTAACGGAGTTGTGCGCGCGAAATCTTCTGACCCTCCCCCTCCAAATCGGCCACTTGTCCGGCAATGAGCTGCAAAGAACCGGAGGCCTTCGCGATTTCCATCACGATGTCTTTGGTGCTGTAGCGCTTCCAGCCTGAACAGGAAGCGGCGATCTCAAAGGCCTGGGTCAACAAGGCATCGCCTGCCAGGATCGCGATGCCCTCACCGAAGACCTTGTGATTCGTGGGTTTACCGCGGCGCAAATCGTCGTTGTCCATGCCGGGCAGGTCGTCATGGATCAGAGAGTAGGTGTGAATGCACTCCACCGCGCATGCCAAAGGCATCGCTGCTGCGTGAGTGCCACCACAGGCCTCCGCCGCAGCCAGCACCAACGCTGGGCGCATCCGCTTGCCACCCGCAAAGAGGGAGTAACGCATGGCCTTGTGGATCGTGGCCGGTTTGGCGGTGGCCTTCGGCAGGAAACGGTCCAGGGCTTTGTCCACCTCACGGGTTTGCGTGGTGATCCAGGAAGCGAGGTCGAATTGGGACATCGGTCCCGCTCTAGTAACTTGCCAGCGACCGGGCTTTCAAGGCGGGATTGGTCCGGAGCATCACATCGAATGAGATGCCTGCCGATTTGACGCCCCCTCCCCCGACCACGAGCATTGCCCACCGCCCCGATGTCCAGTCCGACCGACATACTTTCTCGCACCACCCGTTTTTGGGAACGCCTAGCCACGCCGGAACTCCCGGATCTGGGGCCCGGCCCCAGGGCGGGCACGCTGTCTGAAGACACCGTTGAAATCCGACTTCTGGAACTGACGCGCGAATTGAAGCTGACCGCAGCGACAACGGATCTGCTGTCGGCAACCGCATTGCTGTACCACGACCACCATGACCCTGCACACAATCTGGTCGAGGACCGCGGAGATCGCGATGGCTGCCTGATTCACGCCCTTCTGCACCGGCGCGAACCCGACTACTGGAATGCCGCGTACTGGTTTCGCAGGGTTTCTGGGCACCCGATCTATCGGGCCGCAACGCCCGCAGCCATCCGGGCCGCACAAACTCCCGAGGCACAGGCCGTACTGGAACGACTGACCCTCTCTGGAACCCTGGATCCCCTCGCCCTCGTACAAGAATGCGAACGGGCGGCGGAGCGACCGGCAACCGAATCCATCGCCTACCTGAGAAGGGTTCAGCATTTGGAATTCGCGGCATTGGTTGAGCACCTCCTCGCCTGACAGCGACCCAATCATGATGTCCCTGAGTGATGTGCTGTCGGCAGTCTTGCCGGTTTTTTGTTTGGCCCTGGTCGGAATCGGACTCCGTCGGATCCGTTGGTTGACCGAGGAAGCCGACGCGACACTGCTGCGCTTGGTGGTCAATGTCCTGACCCCCTGCCTGATCTTTGACAAAGTGCTCGGCAATCAGGCCTTGCAACGTGCGGAGAACTTGTTGGTTCCACCACTGATGGGATTCGGGGGCATCGTTCTCGGCATCGGTGTCTGCTGGCTCTTCCGCCGAAAGGTCGGCCTCAAAACCGATCCTGAGCAACGAACCTTTGCGCTCGTCACCGGTTTGCAAAACTACGGGTATGTCCCCTTCCCGTTGGTCCTCGTGCTGTTCGCCAACCACCCCGACACTCCGGGCGTCCTCTTCGTGCACAATCTGGGTGTCGACATCGCGATGTGGACTCTGGGATTGATGACCTTGGGCCACGCCACCGGCCCCGGTGAATGGCGCAAACTCATCAACGCGCCACTCGTGGCGATTGTCGTTTCTCTGCTCCTCAACGCCTGTGGTGCGGCTCGGTGGATGCCACGCCCCATTGGGATCACGGCCTCCATGCTGGGTGCCTGCGCATTCCCGCTGGGGATCATGCTCACCGGAGCCATGGTTGCCGACCAGATCCGTCAATTGCATCCCGCACGGTCGGCCGGAGTCCTGTTCTGGTCGGCCCTCTTCCGGCTGGGAATCATCCCGGCATTGATGCTCGGAATCGCGCGGGTGCTACCCTGCTCGGTGGAGATCAAGCGGGTGCTGGTCGTCCAAGCGGCCATGCCCGCCGGAGTTTTCCCCATCGTCTTGTCCCGACTGTACGGAGGTGATCCCGCCACGGCTGTCCGCATCGTGGCCGGAACCACAATCTTGAGCCTGATCACCATTCCGCTATGGATCCAGTGGGGCATGGCCTGGCTTCAATTGGCCCCCTGAGCCAACGATCCTTTCGGGCCCAGATCAACAGGTCCAGGAATCCGAGCCGTTGCCCGGCAGGGCTGTTGAAGGCTCACCGCTCACCGCTTACCGGTTGCGGTTGCTGCTCGGTCCAATCAGGTTCGTGACAACTGATGTACGGACTTTCCGAACTCCCTGGTGGCCTCCGAGTCGTCACGGCCACCATGCCCCACCTGGCCAGCGTCGCAGTGGGCATCTGGGTCAACACCGGTGGGCGTCATGAGACCGCCCGCGAAAACGGGGCTGCCCACTTCATCGAGCACATGCTCTTCAAGGGAACCCGTCGGCGTTCGGCCGCACGCATTTCCCAGGATGTTGAAGGCATCGGTGGTTACCTCAATGCATTCACCGATGAAGAGCACACCTGCTTTTACAGCCGGGCGGTGGCCTCCCGTTTACCGGAACTCATCGACGTACTCTTCGACATGTTCCTCGAGTCGCGTTTCGCTCCCGCCGAGATTTCCAAGGAACGGGACGTCATTTTGGAAGAACAGGCCATGTACCGCGATCAACCAGCCGAACTGGTGCATGACCTTCTCAATCAGGTTCAATTTCCGAATCATCCACTGGGCCGTCCGGTGATTGGCTCAGCGCGCTCGGTTCGCGGGCTTCGCCGCAAAGATCTCCTAGGATTCCTCGAACGCCGGTACGTCACCGGTTCCACGGTGATCGCCGCCGCCGGAAATCTCAGTCATGATACGTTGGTCAAAGAAGTCGAACGGTGGTCACGGCGATTCCGAGGCGGCGTCCACCCACCCACAGAGACGGCACCCGCGACCCCAGAAAAACCTCGCCACCTCCTGCATTCCAAAAAAACCGAGCAAACCCACATCGCCCTCGGTTTTCGCACCGCATCCCGGAAGGACGAACGCCGTTTTGCCCTACGACTGCTCAATGTCCTCCTGGGTGAGAACATGAGTTCCCGACTGTTCCAATCCATCCGGGAGGAGCACGGGTTGGCCTACAACATCCAGAGCACGGGCACCTCGTGGAGCGACTGTGGTGATTTGGTGATCTCCGCCGGCCTCGAAGACGCGCAGCTAGAGAAGACGTTGAAGCTCATCCTCAAAGAGGTCCAACGCCTCGCAGATCGAGCTCCCGGCAAGGCCGAGTTGTCGCGGGCTCGGGATTATGCGCTGGGCCAGGCTGACCTCTCGCTCGAAGGTTCCGAGCAAATGATGATGTGGCTGGGGGAACAAGTTCTGGGATTTGGCAGAGTCGTCCCTCCCGAAGAAACCCGAGCCAGGATCGCTGCGGTTGAACCCGCCGATATCCGCCGAGTGGCGTGCGATTTCTTCATCCCGTCGCGCCTATCTCTGGCTCTGGTGAGTCCGCGCACTTCGGATCGAGGGCTCGGAAACCTGCTCGAGTCGTGGACTGGCAGGTAAGCGACCCGCAGCGACTCAAGAGCCATCGGATCATTCCTTGGCGGGAACCCCGGCCTCGGCCAAGGGCTTAATCCCAAGGCTCCGCCGAAGAGACTACTTGCTGCTCGATTCCATCACCAAACGCACACCCTCTCCCATGGCGCGTTCCAGCTTTGCTTTGGCCACCGTGTAGTCGCGCAACGCTTGGCTGTATTGGGTTCGAGACAGCTTGAGGGCCGTCTGGGCCGACAAGACTTCCAACTGAGTGCTGCTGCCTGCATCAGCTCGTGCGGTGACCAACCGGACGGCTTCTTCCGCCTGCTCGATGACCCGGGTTTGCGACACCAACACCTCCTTGGATTCGAGAAACGAGGAAAAGGCCGTACGCACTTCCAACTCAATCCGCCGACGAACATCTTCGATCTCCAGACGGGCCCGTTCTTCCCGGGCTCTGGCCATGCTCACCTTGGCTTGGGTCCCTCCGAAATCGAAGAGCAGCCAATTGGCCTGCACACCCACTGTCCAACCATCCAACGTGCGGTCGAGGTCTCGGATGAAATTTCGATTCTGCACACCGTAACCGGCCGTGCCAGACAGCGAGGGGAGCAAATCGGCGCGAGTTTGGAGAACCTCTTCGTGACGCAATTGAGAGGCCACTTGGGCGGCTTTGATTTCCGGGCGGCGAATCCATGCCGCATTGAGGGCGGCCCCCACCGATATCTCAAAGGGCTCAGCCCGTAGGCTGTCGGCTGTTCGCAGCGGGATATCCACTCCAGAGTCAGTCGGGATATCGCACCCCAACAGCAGGGCCAATGTATTGCGGGCGATCCGCTCCTGATTGCGGGCCCGAATCAGCGGCGGGAGGGCATTGGCCAACTCCACTTCCGCCCTGAGCACATTGAACTTGGGGACGGAGCCCGCCTCCAAACTCCGGCGCGCCGTTTCCAATTCACGTTCCAAAAGCTTTTTGGACGCTTCCTGAACGGCGATTTGTTCGACGGACAAGAGGACATCGCTGTAGGCGACACGCACTTCCAATAGCGTGTTGGCCACCAACGCCTGGTAGGCCGCGAGTGACGCCTCTCGGGTCAAACGCGATGAACGAGCCAATGAATTGTATTTGCCGCCCGCGTAAATGGGCTGCGTCACCACCAGATTGGCGTTCCAACTCTGGTTGTTCATGAACGGCATGGCGGGCTGAGCCGCAGAAAACTGGACCCGCTCGATCCGCCCCTCATCCAACTGTTGATAGTTGCCGGTCATGCCCAGGCGCGGCAAACGAGCCGACCGTTGCTGAATGGACAGACCTTGAGCCTCCTCCAGGTCTTGTCGTCCCTTCCGCAAGGTCACGTTGTGGGAGAGAGCGTACTCGAGGGCCTGATCGAGGGTCATCGGCCCGGACGGCAATGGCACCGCATTGGTACTGGCCGCCGTGGCTGGAAGTCCGAAACACAGCAGCAGCGAAGCAAGGGCAAGGGATCTCATGATGGCTTAAAGTTTCTTCGCGGGTTCCGTCTGGGGGCGTTGGATGAACACGTCCACCTGTTGTCCGACGTAGACCGGAAAGGCCGGACGATCGAAGGCGTACACGATTTGAAGGACGCGCGTGTCCACGCGCTCGAGGCTGTCGCCCGTCAAGCTGCGCTTGGGGACCACATAGGGTTCGATGCGGACAAACCTCAACGGCATGCGCAAATCCGAATGCCCCTTCAGGGACGCCACCGCCGGGGATTCCCCGCCAATGAGCACCGCATCCTGTTCGTCCACTTCGGCTCTCACCTGATAGGTGTCCACATCACCCAGCAACATCAGCGATTCGGAAGATGACTTGTTGGCCGCTGATTCCCCCTCTCGCAAATTCACCTGCAACAGGTAGCCATCCCGGGGAGCCCGGACCGTGAGAATATCGAGATCCGTGCTGGCCTGACGCACCGCCTCTTCGGCCGCGGCGGTGGCTGACAGAGTGGCTTTGGCCCGGGCCTTGGCCGTGGCCAGCGAGTACTCGCGCCGCTTGACCTCATCCTCGGTGGCCACCTGCTCCCGACCCAGGCGGGTGAAGCGCTTCGACTGGTCGTCCAAGTCGGCAATCAGGGCCTCATCCACGGCGGATTGCGATCGCAGCGACTGGACCTGCGCCTGCAACAGCCGAATCCGTGCCTGGACCTCCCGGTCGTCCAACTGGAACAGAGGGTCTCCCGCCTTGACTGCAGTGCCCACCTTCACGAAGACCCGCTTCACCAACCCCTCTCGGGGCGCGGCGATCTTCACATTCTCTCGAGAGGCCTCGATGAGACCGGTCGAGGCCACAGTGCGTGCGTAGGGGGAGCGGGGCGGCTCGGAGACCGGACCCGGGTTCGGGACCTTCGCGTTCTGTCCCCGGAGGAGCAGGACCACTGCACCCACGCCCAACAGGGCCAACCAGACTGAAATGCGTTTGAAGAGGATCATGGACAATCAGGAACGGTTTTCCGAATGAATGAAGGACGAAAGGGATTCTCCAGCATGGACGCCGGTGACCCGGCCATCCTCCATCTCGCTGATGCGATCGGCATAGCCGTAGACGCGTGGATCGTGGGTGACAATGAGCACGCAGCGTCCGGGTGCCTGGGCCGCACCGCTCAGGAGGTCCATGATCTGGTGACCGGTGACCGAATCCAAAGCGCTGGTAGGTTCGTCGCAAATCACCAGGCGAGGTTCATGAACCAAGGCGCGGGCGATGGCAACGCGCTGCTGCTGGCCTCCGGAAAGCTGTGTCGGCAACTGGCGCTCCCGTCCACCAAGCCCCACTTGCTGCAACCGCTCAGCGGCCTTGGCCTCGGCCTCACGGCGTCCGGCCCCGTTGAGCAACAGCGGAACACTCACATTCTCAACCAAGGACAGTGTCGGGATGAGGTTGAACTGCTGAAAAATGAAACCGATGTTCCGACACCGAAACCGCGTTACCTCCGACGTCGACAAACCGGTCAGGCGGGTGCCGAAGAGGTGAACCTCTCCCTGATCACTGGCCAACGTCCCGGCCAGCACACTCAACAGGGTTGTTTTGCCGCACCCGGAAGGACCGACGATGAGGTGAAGCTCACCTTCACGTGCTTCAAAATCCGCCCCTTTCAAGGCCAAGGTCCGTGCATCCCCCACACCAAAGGCTTTGACGATGCCTCGTGCACCCACCGCCTGACCCACCGGTTGGGCCTGAGGCGACGTCTTGGAAGAGGGAACAGTCGGATTCACAAATCGAAAAACTGAAGATATCGGCGAAGATCAACCACGGAACACGATGGCCGGCTCCAGTTTGGCGACGCGTCGAATACCGAAGAGAGCCGCCAACGCACAAATCAGAAGCACCGCCGCCAAGGCTTCGAAAACAAAGGCAGCATCCATCAGGAAGGGCGGTTGGCCGCTCTTGGCGATCGTCAACCCGAAGAGGGCCGTCATGCCGATGCCGATGCCAAATCCGATCAGACCGACGGTCATGGACTGCAGCAAAAGCATCCCGGCCAACAGCATATTGCTGGCCCCCATGGCCTTGAGGGCCCCCAAATTCCGAAGGTTCTCCAAGACAAAGGAATAGAAGGTCTGACCACAAACAGCGACCCCCACGACAAACCCCAGGATGATCGTGGTCAGGAACGAGATCGGAATGCCCGTATTGGCCCAAACCCATTTGAGGGTGGATTTTTCCAATTGCGGAACGGTGAAAGCGCGAAGACCTGTTTCCTTCATGATTCGCTGAGCCACGTCGGCTTCGTTCAAACCGGGCTTGGGCTCGGCCAAGATCATCGAAAGCATCTTGCGCTGGCGCGGAGCATATTGGAGGGCTTGATCGTAGCTGGAGAAGACGTAGGGATAGCCGAAGAAGTGGCGCTCCGTCTCGCAAATACCCACCACGCGCGCCTCGCGATCATTGATTTCAAAAGCGTCTCCGATGCGCAACGGCCGTCCCATGCCTGCTCCCAGCCGGTTCACTTCAGCGGCCACGGTATCGATGATGACCGCGTTGGGCAGACGCAACTGAGTGATGTCGCCGGCAATCATCCGTGGCGGGCGCCCGTAGAGAGTCCCGGAATGCAGGCCGATCATCTGGATCATTTTGTCGGAGCCATCCTGCGCGCGGGCCTTGAGAACGCCCTGAAACAAGGGAACTGCAAAATCCACCCCTTCCACTGACCGGACCCGATTCACATCGGTATCCCGCATGGCCTTGGTTTCATTCACCTGATCCACGCGGGCTTCAACGATCCAAATCGACGCCCTCATGTTGCGCATGTGGCTCGTTGTCCACGACAACAACCCCTGAAAGACCGAGTACTGCTGGGTCATCAGGAGCGATGAGAACGCCAAGCCACCGACCAGCATCCAGTACTTGGCGCGGTCACCGAGCAGCATTTTCAGCGCTAAAAGAAACATGGTTCAATACACGGACTCTCGGTCAACCACCCCAGCCTACACACCATCCCGTCAGCCTTGTCCGAGCATTGGGTTCAGGCGGCCAGAGCACCCCAGCAACGCGACAACCCTTCACTGACAAGTTGGTAGGCGTCAAACCGGCATTGGTTGAAACGAATCAGGATCGCCGCAACCCATCCCGTCGTGACCTCTTTTTTCCAGAGTGGCGATTGCCCACACCGGGGTCCTTACCTACTTTGAGTCACCTTTCATGATCGGAGACTTGTTTCACAAAGCCTACGTGGTGGTTGCGGTCCTGCTCTTCTTCGGCGCCTCGGTGTTCGTCCACGAATACGGGCACTTCTGGATGGCTCGTTTCCGCCGCATGGTCGTGCTGGGTTTCTCCATTGGTTTCGGCCCCAAGATCTTCGGATGGATGGACCGCCATGGGGTCGAGTGGGCCGTTCGATGGATCCCTGCCGGCGGCTTCGTGAAGCTGCCCCAAATGCTCACGTCGGAAGCCATTGAAGGATCGGCCGACCCGGAGATCGCCCCGGCGTCACCCATGTCCCGAATTTGGGTCGCCTTGGCCGGACCTTTGATGAACCTGGTCTTCGCCTTCGCCATCGCCAGCATCATCTGGTGGGTGGGGCTGCCCGTCCCGGTCAGCCCTCCCATCATCGGCTACGTCGAACCCGATTCCGCCGAGTCTAAAATGGGAATTCGCGAAGGCGACCGCGTCGTCCGAGTCGATGGCAAGACCGTTCGGCGGTGGCAAGATGTCCAACGCTTCACCGTGCTGGCCCGATCACAAACGATCCCAGTCGAGATCGCTCGGGGAGAATCCATCTCCAACTATGTGCTGACGGCCACCGTGAACCCCGCCTTCGGACTGAAGCTTCTCAACCTCGATCCCAAGGACCACCCCATCATCATGGATCTCACTGCCGGTGGTGCGGCTCAGGCGGCGGGTCTGGCGGTCAACGATGAGTTTGTCTCGTTCGGCGGAGTCCCGGTGGTGGGTCAGGCCCAGTTGGTGGACCTGATCCGAAGCCAAAAGGACAAACCCGCACCGATCGAAGTCAAACGCGGCAGCCAACGCCTGACCATCACCGTGACTCCTCGAGTGGATCCCGCAACCGGCGTGAGCCGCATCGGTGTGTCCATCGCACCGAGCCGAGTGCTCACCTACCAATTACAGCGACCGGGACCGACTCCGTGGGAACAGATTTCCGGGGTGGTCCTCCAAATGGGCGAACTCATCGGTGCCTTGGTCCACTCCAAGGAAACGGGTGTGAGCGCCAAGGACATGAGCGGCCCGGTGGGCATTTTCGGCAAACTGGCCGCCGACGTGAACGCTGACATCCGCCTGGCCATGAGCTTCTTGGTGATGCTCAACATCAACTTGGCCATCATCAACCTGCTACCGATCCCGGTGCTGGATGGCGGGCACATCACCATGGCGCTTTATGAAATCATCACCCGCCGGCGGGTTGCCCCGCGTTTCCAGGAGATAGCCACCTCCGCATTTGCCGTCCTGCTGCTGAGTTTCATGGCCTACGTTTCATTCTTCGACGTCATGAAACGAGGCCCTCTGTTCAAGGCTATGTTCCGCCAAGAGACGGTCATTGAGAGCCCTGTACAACCGACACCAGCCCCATAAGAGCAACCCCGTCACTGTTTCAGAGCGTTGACGAGCCCGGCCGCCTTCCCGTTTATTCCCCCCAGCGATTCATGAAGTATTGCCCATCTCCTTGGAGTTTCAGCCGCAGATCCGCCCGTGAAGTCACCGTGGGCAACCCGAGTCTCGGCGGTGTGGTGCTCGGGGGAAACCACCCCGTGGTCAAGCAGTCGATGCTCACCTGCGACACGATGGACACGGCCGAGTGCGTCCGACAGACACTCGAGCTCGTGGCCGTGGGTTGCCAGATTGTCCGCATCACGGCCCCCACCGTGAAGGACGCGGCGAACCTCGAAAACATCGTCCGTGAACTGCATCAAGTGGGCTGCCATGTCCCCATCGTGGCCGATATCCATTTCAAGCCGGAAGCCGCCATGGAAGCGGTCAAGTGGGTGGAAAAGGTCCGCATTAATCCGGGCAACTACGCCGACAGCAAGAAGTTCGCGATCAAGGAATACACCGACGAAGCCTACGCCGAGGAACTGTCCCGCATCGAATCCCGCTTCACTCCGCTGGTCTTGGAGGCCAAGCGACTCGGCCGCGCCCTGCGAATCGGCACCAATCACGGATCCTTGAGCGACCGCATCATGAACCGGTACGGAGATTCTCCGCTGGGCATGGTCGAGAGCGCCCTCGAGTTCGCGCGCATTTGCCGCAAGCACGACTTCCACAACTTCGTCTTCTCGATGAAGTCCTCCAATCCGAAGGTGATGATCGAGTGTTATCGATTGCTCGCCGCGCGCCTCGAATTGGAAGGTTCCGATTGGAACTACCCGCTGCACCTGGGCGTCACCGAGGCAGGCGAAGGCGAAGACGGCCGCATCAAATCGGCCATCGGCATCGGCTCGCTGCTGTGCGACGGCATCGGTGACACCATCCGTGTCTCTCTGACCGAGGACAGCCCGCGTGAGATCGCCGTCTGCAACGACCTGCTGGCACAAATCCCCCGACTCACCGGAACCCACCCGGCCTTGGGCAACCCTTCCCTGCCCTGGGACCCCTTCAATTTCAAACGTCGCGAATCGGTGGCGTCGCCACTGGGCGAGGTGTCTGCCGGTGCCGAGAATTTGGTCCGAGTGGTGGTTGAACGCACCACCTTCGACGCAGTGGCTCCAAAGATCTCCGCCAAGGCGGATGTGAAGCCAGAGGCTGTCTTCGAAGACCTCAACCTGATGGAGGTAGACCCCACTTCGGATTTTCCGCATCCCCCTTGCGAAACCCAGTGGATCACCGTCCAAGATGGACTCTCCATCCCTCCAATCACCGCATTCCGATTGCTGACGGTCCGCTTGGCAGACCTCGGCAGCCGCAATCCCATCCTGCTCAAGGACCGGCTGATTGCACCATCCGAGGCTTTGAGCCCGGAGGCAGCCCAATTGCAGGCAGCTGTGAATTTGGGAGCCCTGCTGGCCGATGGCATTGGTGACGCAATCCTGGTGCGCTCGGAACCCGGTGCCGGACAATCCCTGCGACTGGCCTTCAACATTCTGCAAGCCGCCGGATGCCGATCCTTCAAGACTGACTACGTCGCCTGCCCCAGCTGCGGTCGCACGCTCTTCAATCTTCAGACGGTCACCGCACGCATCAAGGCCCGCACCGACCACCTCAAGGGGGTGAAGATCGCCATCATGGGCTGCATCGTGAATGGGCCTGGTGAAATGGCCGACGCCGATTTCGGCTACGTCGGCGGGGCTCCCAACAAAATCAACCTCTATGTCGGCAAGAAGCCAGTGCGCTTCAACATTCCCGAAGACGAAGCCGTCGAGCGATTGGTGGACCTCATCCGCGAGCACGGCAAGTGGCGGGATTCTGAGGCGGCCTGACACCGCGTGAGGCGGCCTGACACCGCGTGAGGCGGCTAGACACCGCGTGAGGCGGCTAGATGCCCTGCCTCACTGGGTTCCACCCTGCTCTACTGGGTGCGGAGCGCCCTCCGCAAAAGGGTATCGGACTGAATCACTGCCTTCGTCCGATACCCAAATCCTTCATTTTATGGCGAAGCAATCGACCCGGATGGTGGATAGCGGATCCAGCCATCTGAGTCTTCAGCGGGGGGCTAGGGACAGAGTCCTGAACAGACCACCGCTCACCTGCCTCCAACCCTGAGTCAGGGCCAGATCTGATAGAGCACCAGATACACCAACACCCCGGTGATCGAGACATACATCCAAATGGGCCAGGTCCAGCGGGCGATCTTCTTGTGGCGTTCCAAATCGCCGGCACTACCCCGACGCAGAGTGATCCAGGCCAACACCGGAACGGCGGCAGCGAGAAGGATGTGTGAGAAGAGCATCGCGTAATACCACGGCCGCAGAAAATCGGGCCCCTTGAACGGCGTGTGGACCGACTGCAGCAAGTACTTGTGCACGAGGTACAGCAGCAGGAAGACACATGAGGTGATGAATGCCGCCACCATGCACTTGCGATGGGCTTCGCGACGTCCGGCCTTGATGTGGATCAGACCCGCGACCAGAAGGATGCCGGCCAACCCATTCAAAGAAGCGTTGATGAGAGGTAAGAGGTTCAAGGAGGGGTTCATAGAATACCTTTGAGACGCTTCACCGATCGGAGGACCTGATCCTCGGCATCTGAATCTTCACTGTGGATGACGAATCGCAAGCGCCCCTCGGAATCCAGCACGCCGAAATCGGCCGAATGGATGAACAAGTCCTCAATCTTCGGAGAAGGCTCACCCGACTCGACCACCGCGAATTTCAGATCAGCGACCGCCACACGATACACCTCGGATTTGCGACCGGTGAGCATCCACCATTTGTCCGAAGACACCTGATACTCCAGACCGTAGCGCTTCAAGACTTCAGGGGTGTCATGTTCCGGGTCGGCGGTGAGCGTGAGCAATCGCACCCCGGATGGGATGCGTGACTGAATACGCTGCATCTGGGCCGACAAACGCCGGCATTGGGTGGGGCATCGAGAAAACACCACATTCACGACGCTGATCCGACCCCGCAACGAAGCCCGGGTGACCGGATTCCCCAACTGATTCGTCAAAGAAAAATCATGAAGCTCACTCAGAATGGGTGGCGCACCCAGGGATCGGAAATAGGCCACCGAGACTGCCAGCAGGCTGGCAATCAGGGCTCCCCACAAACCCCTTTGGATAATGGACTCCATTTGGTGATCGAAAAAAAAGGCCGCCGGTCTCAAACCAGCGGCCGAAACGGCAAACTCAACCACTCCGCTTATTCAAAGCTGCCGCCACCGCCACCCGCCTTGGATTTCTCAGCGAACCACTTGTCGTAGTCAGCCTGCGAAACCACCTTGAAGACACCCTTCATCGAAGAGTGTCCATTGCCGCACAACTGCGCACAGGTGATGGTGTAATCTCCGATCTTGGTGGGCGTGAAGTGAACAGGAATGGACAGACCCGGAATCACGTCTTGGGTCACGCGCATGGACGGCACCTTGAAGCAGTGGATGACATCCATGCTGGAAGTCTTGGCAATCACCGGACGATTGACCGGCAGCAAGAAGGCTTCGGTCACCAAGGAAATGTCGTCCTTGGCATCGGCATCATTGTTGTCGATACCAAACGGGTTGAGACGATCGGCAAACTTGGTGTCTTGCTTGCCCCACTTGCCATCAGTACCCGGAAAATGGGCCGCCCACGCGAACTGCTGAGCCATCACCTGGATTTCTACCGGCTTCTGATCGGCCCCAGGAGGATTGTCGACCGCCTTGGCCCAAAGAGGCACAGCGAGGCCGATCAACAAGACGGCCTCCACCATTGCCACACCGATTTCGAGGTAGGTCGACGCGTGGCTGCGGACACCCACGTAGTCCGCCTTGGGATTAGCAGACTTGTTGAAGCGCACCATGACTAGCAGGAAGTAACCGAGCCATCCCACGAACAGCGCCGCCATGAGCAAGTGCACATAAAGGATCAACTCATCGATGCCCTTACCATGTGCCGAAGCCACTTCAGGCATTCCAAAATATCGAAGTAGAGAGGTCATGTATTTCCGAAAAATTGAAATCTATCAAACCGAGCGAGACTCACCCGCATCCGTCTCGGCGTTCACACGCTTGGAGCGGCGGGCAATAAAAACAAAGAAACTTCCAAAGAGAACCCAAGCTGCCGCCACGAAGGCCAGCATCACGTAGATGCCCGCATTCATCCCTTGAGCCAGAGCCTCATCCGTCTTGCCAAAGCAAGCCGTACAGGCACTCAGGGAAGGCGTTGACAACAGCGCGACGCCCAACAAACCGGCCATTCCTGAACGGAGTTTCATAGAAAACTAATGTTGCGAAGCTTCCTGAGAAAGAAACGACCGTAGACCATAAGGCCCACCACCGAGCAGGCCGCACACAGGCTCCAGACGAGGTATTCCGATGAGCGGGTCTCCTGATAAGACAGGAAACTCCAACCGCTCAAGAATGCCATCAGGACCACCGAGGCTGCGACGAACACGATGTGGAAAGCCTTAAGGGACATACAAGGTCTTGGTCACCGAATTCCTGGGCAAATCATTGCTACCCCAGAGGGTCAACCCCATCAGTGCAACGAAGAAAATCGCCGAAAGAACCAGAACTCCGTACACCAGTTTCTTTTCAGAAAGGAGATGCATGAAGTACCCGGCCACCAGAAACGCCTTGATCGACGCGATGAACAGGGCAACAGCCACGGTCAAAGCCATGCTGCTGAAGTCGACGTAATACATCGCCACCGTCAGGATGGTCCCGACGAGCAATGCACCGAAAATGATCATGTAGGTCCGGACATGGGCGGCGATATCGTGATCGTGATCGTCGCCATGCGAGGCCGAAGAGGAAGTGCTGTGTTGGCTCATAAATTCAATCAGAGGAGGTACACCACCGGGAACAAGAAGATCCAGACCAGGTCAACGAAGTGCCAGAACAAGCCACCCACCTCGATGCGGTTGATGAACTGTTCCGGGTTCGATTTCCACATCTTGGCACCTGGGAAAGCAAAGTAGCCGAGAACCAACGCACCACCCAGCACGTGCAAGCCGTGCAAAGCGGTGATCAGGAAGTACACCGCGAAGAACGGGTGGGTGGAAGGCGTGTAGGAACCCAGGAACTGGATGTCCGAAACAGCGATTTCGCGGACCTCGTGGTCATGGCCGGCGTGCTTCTTGGCGTGACCGTGGATATCGCGTTCAGGATCTACCTCCACCTTGATCTTATCCACCTTCTGGTCCGCCAACTTGGCGACATCCCACTGGTCCTGGAAGTTCCAGAAGCCCGGGTGCTTGCCATTGACCTCGATATGTCCGGTCAAAGCCTTGCCGTCCTTGAGGCGCACCACGTAGTGGCTGAACTTGTCGTTGTACTCGAAGGACTTGATACCCAAGAAGGCAAACGCGCACACCACCGTGATGACCATGTACACGCGGAAGCGGGCGAAGTTGTTCATCTTGAGCGACGCCCAAGCCAGAACCACCGTCACCGAAGAGGTGATGAGCACCGCCGTATTGAACGTACCGATCGGAATGTTCAAAAGACCCCGCGGCCAAGCCAGCGCCAGGTCCGGCCAGAAACCAACCGGTGCACTGACTCGGAGAAGAATGTACGCCGAGAACAAAGCGCCGAAGAGCATGATTTCCGAGGCGAGGAACAACCAAATGCCCACCTTGGCGTTGTAGAGGCCCGTATCAGGACGGGCTTTGTACGTGTAAGGGATTTCCATTGTCTAATCGTTGAAGAGTTGGATCGGGAATGGAACCGGTCAGTTCTTGTCGCCCTGAGGGGTGAAGTCGGTCTTGGCTCCAGGGACGCTGTACTCATACGGGCCGCGGTAGGCCACCGGCTCTTGGAGGAAGTTGCCGTGCGGGGGCGGGGTCGGCGTGGCCCATTCCAGCGTGGTCGCCTGCCACGGATTGTCCGAGGTGGTTCGCTTGCCTGCGAAGATACTGGAGAAGAAATTAATGATGAACGGGATCTGGGCGATTCCAAGACCGATGGCGCACATGAAGATCATCTTGTTCAAGCCCAACACGCCGGGGTCAGCACCGATGCCGGCATCCGGTCCGAAGTAGGTGGTGCCACCGTCGGACATACGACGAGACATGCCCTTGAAGCCCTGAATGAACATCGGGGCGAACACGCAGTTCATGAAGAAGAGCGAGCCAGCCCAATGAATCTTACCCAGCAACTCATTCATGTGGCGTCCCGTGATCTTCGGGAACCAGTAGTAAATGCCTGCGAAGACAGCGAACATCGTTCCCGGGGCCACGACGTAGTGGAAGTGGCCGATCACGTAATATGAATCGTGCAAGAAGATGTCGGATGCATTGAAGCCGAGCGGAAGACCCGTCAGACCACCAATACCGAACATCGGCAGGAACGACAGGGCGAAAAGCGAGGCCGAATTGAAGCGGATCGATCCACCCCAGAGCGAGATGAACAAGGCCGTCAAGATGATGACCGACGGGATCGAAATCATCATGGTGGTGGTCTGGAAGAAGGTCGCCACCTTCGTGCCCATGCCCGTGAGGTACATGTGGTGGGCCCAGACAATGAACGAGAGGAAACCAATGCTCATGGCCGCATAGACCATGCTCTTGTAGCCCCAGAGCGGCTTACGGATGTTGTTGGAGATCACTTCAGCCACAATTCCAATGGCCGGAAGGATGAGAACGTACACCTCGGGGTGACCGAGGAACCAGAACAGGTGTTGCCAGAGCAGCGGGCTGCCGCCACCCGACACCGGCAAAGCGGTACCGTTCACCACCAGGCCTTGGGGCAGGAAGAAGGAGCTGCCAAACAAGTTGTCCATCAACTGCATCAAACCAGCGGCTTCCAGCGGCGGGAAGGCCAACAGCAGCAAGAATCCGGTCACAAACTGCGCCCACACAAAGAAGGGCATCCGCATCCAACTCATGCCGCGGCAACGCAACTGGATGATGGTGGCGATGAAGTTCACCGAACCCAACAGCGAGGAGGTGATCAGGAGCACCATGCCCATCAGCCAGTAGGTCTGACCATCAAACCGGTTGGCCAAATCCGTCACGGAAGCCAGAGGGGAGTAGGAAGTCCAGCCGGAGCGAGCAGCGCCACCCGGGGTGAAGAAGCTTGCGAACATCACCACGCCACCGAGGAAGTAGCAGTGGAAGCTCGCCATGTTCAACCGGGGGAAGGCCATGTCGGGCGCGCCGATTTGCAGCGGCGTGACGTAGTTGCCGAAGGCGCCGAAGAGCACGGGAACGATGGCCAAGAACACCATGATGGTGCCGTGCATGGCACCGAAGGAATTGTAGAGGTCACCCCCCATGATGCCTCCCTTGGCCATGTCTTCGCCGAGAACCTTCTCGAGCAAAGCCCCAACCACCGGGATGGCTTTGCCCGGATTGGCCAATTGGAAGCGCATCACCAGCATCAGCAAAAACCCGAACATCAGGAACAGGAGCGACGACACCCCGTACTGGATGCCGATCACCTTGTGGTCGGTGCTGAAGATGTACTTGCCGAAGAAACCCGGCTCATGATGTGCGTGACCGTGCGATGAATCGGTCGCGCTCGTGTGGGCGTGGGATGCTGAGGATTGCATAGATGGAAAAATCAGGCGCCGTCTCCCGGAAGACGGAACCACCGATTGAATACAAACACTCCGGGGCGTGGTACAGAAATTGTTGAACTTCCGCGAAGTAATGAGCTTCTCGAAGACACTTCCTTAGTTCGATCCATGACCAGGACCGCCAAGATGATCGGAAGATAGAAAATTGAAGCGAAAAACAACCGCCGCGCCGACATGACGTTGAGCAGGAGTGCAAAGCGGATGGACTGGATCAGGAAGAGTCCACCCAGCACCAGCGCCACCGAGAGGTAGATGCGACCACTGATTCCCTGCAGAAACGGCACGATGCTCACAAATATGAGGGCGATGGTGTTGCGGATGGCGGACGATGCGGAACGTCGACCATCGGGGTCGCGACCCGAAAGCATCCGGAAGCCGGCCTGGGCGTACTCATCCCGATACAACCAGGCGATCGCCATGAAATGAGGCAATTGCCAGAAAAACAGGATGGCAAACAAGGACCACCCCCCTGCCCCGAGTTGGCCCGTCGCCGCAGTCCAACCCATGAGGGGAGGCAGAGCTCCCGGAATGGCACCCACCCAGGTGTTGAGTTCCGTCGTTTGCTTCAGCGGGGTGTAGAGAAAAACGTAGGTCGCCAAGGTCAGCGCCCCCAAAAAGGCCGTCAGGAGGTTTACGGCGAACACCAGCCAAGCCAAACCCACAATGGAAATGGCGACCCCGAAAGCCAGCACGGTCAAGGGTGTCAGGATGCCGGCCGGAATGGGCCTCGAAGCGGTCCGCCGCATACGAGCATCCAGATCACTTTCCCACCATTGGTTGAGGGCCGAGGCCCCGGCCGCCAACAGCGATGTGCCGATGATGGCATGTACACAACTCATCCCATCCGAGGATTCCGGCGAACCCAGTGAAAACCCCATCCAAGTGGTCAGCACGACCATCAAGGTCAAGCGGGCCTTGACCAAGTCGCTGGCGACCTTCACCCACCCACGCAGGTTTCGCGAGTGGACCGAGGTTTCGAGTGGTGCAGCAACGTTCACAAAAATCAATTTAGGGGACCACAGGCGTTTCCGGTAGCCCAGAATCCGAGAGCGACCGAGAGTCACTCAGGGTGATACCCTGATGCAATCCGACCGCCCAACAAAACCAGCAACCCACGGCCAGCGTCATGGATCCCACTGCAACATGGGCTGTGGCCACGTCGGCGGCCCGGTCCGTGAAAACCGTGAAAAGCCCCAATGCAAACTGGACACTGACCAAATGCAACCAAGTGGTTCCGAGGATTTTCAGTGGGTGGCCCTTGGCGTGAACTCGCGAAGATCGGAACGCCAAGAGAATGGTCGAAAAGGCCAGTATCGCATTGATCCGGTGGAACAAGTGCATGTGGATCTGGAGGGACGTGATGGCATCGACTCCCTCGCGACGCGACGCGTAGCGCAACAACGATTCAGGATCTGTTTTTGGCCACCACTGACCATAGGCCAAGGGCAAATCGGGAATGGCCAATCCCGCGTGCTGGTGACGCATCCAAAGCCCGAGGATCAATTGCCCAAACACCAAGGCGGTACCCAAGAACACCCAATGGGCGCCGCCAATATCACCGGCCCGACGGGGCCACCGCGGATACCAACCCGAAAGCGAGACAGCCAAGCAGGTGACCAGAACGAAGAATACCTGCCCCAAGCACCCATGGATCATGCCGAACACCGTGCCACCGGTGGTCCCACCAATGGCCCACGAATCCAACACCACGCGAAGCCCGCCCAAACTGCCCTGGATTTGAACCAACCAGAAAGCGGCCCAAGCCAATCGGACCGACAAAGGCGAAGCCGGAGAGTTCTTGAAACCCACCGCAGCCGCCGCGAGAACCACCCCACCGATCCCGAGCAGGAAGTGGGCTTCCCCTTTCCAGAGCGGGTTCACCCGCATCAGAAGCAAACCAGCCACCACCTCCACCAATCCCACCCCGGCCAGGGTTTTGCGGGAACCAGAGCCCGCGGTCCATCGAGCCAAAAACACCACCAAAAGCCCCACACCGGAGGCCCAGACCCGGTGAGTATGCTCATGAAACACCCCCCCGGTCATCCACATGGAGATGGGCAGCGCAAACATGCTGTAGCCAAAACTGGTGGGCCAGTCCGGAACGGACATACCCACGCCCTTGCTGGTGACCAACCCCCCAATGCACACCAATCCCAGCGTCGCCAATGCCACGAGACAGGCGAACCGGAACAACCAGACGGGGCGCTGGGATGAAGAGGTTGGGATCGTTGGTGCCATATGAAACGGCCGCGGCGGTTGACGCCGCGGCCTTTCATGCGCTGCATTGCAGCGATATCGAGCTTACTTGACGGCCAATTCCAAATTCAGCGTGGCCTTGCCACCCTTGACCTCGACCTCACCGGTGACGATGCCGGACTTCAGGTGGTTGGCCTCGACGGTGTACTTACCGTCCGGTAGGTCGCCCTTGATGGTGAAATTGCCATCCTTGTCGGACACCGCGAAGAACGGGTGATCGAACACGTGGACGTACCCGGACATCCAGGGATGGACGTTGCAAATCAGCTTGATGGCCAATTCCGCCTTGTCGAACACGCGGGGATTCACGGCACCCTGGGTGGTCTGGGCAAAGTTGAAGGGCTTGTTCACCTTGGCCTGGCAATTCACGTTGTGCATGAACGCGTCGGAATTCTTGATGTCCACGGTCTGTCCAACCATGGCCACGGTGACCAACGGCTCGTAAACGCAGCCCACTTGATCAATCAAGGGCTTGTTCGCCGGAGCGGTGTAGGTCTTGCCCGCCGGGAGACCGGCCTTGATGTAGACAGCCACATTGGCCAATCCGTGATCAGCACCCACGACGTAGGTGCGGGTCATGACCGGCTTGGTGTGCAGGGCGCCGCACATCTTGTCGCCCTTGATCGGGGTGATTTCCCGGGCAGGGGGAACCTCGCCGGTGACCTTGATTTTGCCGGTGATCTCGCCAGCAAAAGCGCTGGAAGCTGCAAAAGCCGCAACCATAGCGGCAACCTTCAGTGTGTTGTTCATTTCGTTTTCCCGTTTGGACCTTCGATCCGGTCGGACGCTAATCTTCGCGAATTGGGGGTCAAGTGAGTTCGTGAAATTTTTCACAAGCTATCATTCTGGACGATTCAGCAGGTTAGTTATTCGAACAAGGCTGTGCCCATCCCGGAAAGGCCCGGCTGAATTCTTGGCGCTGCTAATTCCGGCGGTAAGACAGTGATGGCGTGGCTAAAGCGACTCGATGTACGGAAGCAGCGGTTCCAAATCCGGGTCATCCTCGGCCATTTCTTTGATCGTCGCCTTGCCTCCGATCCGGACCGCCTGATCAAACCAGCGTCGGGCGGCCTCCAAATCCCCCATCTGGCAGGAGTAACAGGCCAAATTGTACGGAATCACGCTTTCGTCTGGAAATTTAAGCACAATGGCATGCAACGATTGGAATGCTTCCTTTGTGCGACCCAATTCGTGGAGGCTGTAACTTTGGTGAATCCATCCGGCCGGTAAGTGAGGAGCTGCCTCAATGCAACACCGAGCCGCATCGAGAGCTTTTTCCCAGTCCAGTCGATGGGAATGGATGCGCCATTCGATTTCCAAGACGGTGGGGTGACCCATGCACTCGGGGCTCAAGCGCGCCAACTCACTCTCCGCCTCCATGGCATCTCCCAAACCCAGCCAACCCTCCGCGGCCAGGAGGTGGTGGCGGTCCGGAAAGCCCAACTCTTCCATGTACGGATGGCTTTACGGAACCCAGCGCACCAGCGTAAAGGTCAAAATGGATCAATCAGCCGCCGTCCCCGTTGCTTTTTGGCCAAAATCACCCAGCCTCACCGGCCCGATGACTGACACAGTTCGTACCGATGGGCGCCGCTGCGACCAACTCCGACCGATCCGCTTCCAGAACCACATCGCCCCGCACGCTGCGGGTTCGACGCTGATTGAATGGGGAAACACCCGGGTCATCTGTGCTGCCACCGTCGAGGAATCAGTGCCCCGGTGGATGAAGGATCAAAAGGTTCCAGGCGGTTGGCTCTCGGCGGAGTACTCCATGCTCCCGTACTCCACTCTGGACCGAAAAGCCCGGGACATCTCCAAGCTCAAGCTCGACGGGCGCTCCCAGGAAATCCAACGCCTCATCGGACGGTCGCTCCGGGCCGTGGTGGACTTGGAACGCCTCGGCGCGCGGACGCTGTGCATCGACTGCGACGTGCTGCAAGCCGACGGGGGCACGCGGACCGCCTCGATCACCGGCGCCTTCGTGGCCGTCAGCCTGGCCATTGCCAAGCTCCAATCGGCCGGTTTGCTCAACGACAATCCCATCACGGGTTCGGTGGCGGCCGTCAGCATGGGGGTTTTCAACGGAGTACCGCTCCTCGACCTGAACTACCCCGAAGACAAGGATGCATCGGTCGACATGAATTTGGTCATGAATGACCGAGGCCAATTCATCGAACTTCAAGCTGCCGGTGAAGAAGCCACCTTCTCGGATTCCGAACTGGCTGCCTTGCTGGCTCTCGGACGAAAAGGAATCCAGGAATTGATCGTCGCCCAGCGCCAGGCCCTGATCACGCCATGACCCAACTCTTCCTGTGCCGGCACGCCGAGGTGGAGGATCTCTACCACAAGAAATTCGGCGGCACGATCGACATGGCCCTGTCTGCCCGAGGGCATACCCAGGCCCAAGCTCTGGCCTCATGGCTGAGCCGCCACTCCTTCGATGCGGTGTACGCCAGCCCCATGCAGCGGGTCCAATTGACGCTGGAACCCTTCCGCCGCCAGTTTCCCGGAACACCCGTGCTCATGGACGGATTGCGCGAAGTGGACTTCGGCGCCTGGACGGGCTGCGGCTGGGATGAAGTCGAGCACCGCTTCGGGATGAGCGCCTACGATTGGCTGAAGCACCTCGAAACAGACGCCATCCCGGAAGGTGAAACCCTCGCCCAATTCCAAGGCCGAGTTGGGCAGGCCATCGAACAAATCCTCCGCGCATCGGCAGGCCAACGTGTGGCCCTGTACGCGCACGGCGGCGTGATTCGGATGGCGCTGGCCATCTTGCTGGACCTGCCGTTGAGCAAGTTCGAACACTTCGAGATCGACTATGCTTCAGTGACTTGGCTGGACATCGGCGAAATCAAGGCCGGCCGCCCACGCACCGAAGTCCAACTCCTCAATTTCACCCCTTGGCGAGACGCATGAGCAAACTCCTCCGATCCATTTCCATCACCACTTCCCTGTCTGCTGAAGACGCCGTGGGCGTCCTGCTGGAACTGGAACGCGGTCAAACCCCCTCCTCCTTCGCCGACGCCGTCACCCGACTGGCCACCGTGAGTGTTTACGGGGAGATCGCCACCCGCGATGTGGCCGGCATCAAACGGCGACTCCGTGAGGGCCTGCAAGCTTTGGCAGCCGATGGGATCGAGATCGCGCCGGCGCGAATCCAGGTCAAAAAGGTGCCCGCCCGCGACTGGTCTGAATCGTGGAAGCGCCATTTCAAGCCGCTGGATCTCGGCCCGCGATTGCTGGTCAAACCCACCTGGAGCCGCCGCGCACCGAAAAAGAGCCAAGCTCTGGTGGTTCTCGACCCGGGACTGAGCTTCGGCACAGGCCAGCATGCAACCACCCGATTCTGCCTCGAGCAACTCGTCGCCCTCCGGGATCCCCAGTCGGCGCAGTCCATGCTCGATGTCGGCACCGGATCCGGAATCCTGGCCATCGCGGCGGTCAAGCTGGGCTACCAACCGGTCAGCGCCTTTGATTTCGATCCCGACTGCGTGCGAGTCTCCAACGAGAACACCGAATTCAACGGCGTTGCGGAGATCCTGAAGGTGACCCAGGACGACATCACGCAAGTTCCCAAGAAACCCAAACAACGCTATTCGGTCGTCTGCGCCAATTTGATCTATGATTTGCTGATCGCTGAACGCGATCGCCTTCTGGCCCGCGTGGCCCCCGGTGGATCGCTGGTTCTGGCCGGAATCCTGGAGACCCAGTTCAACCTGGTTCGCAAGGCCTTTGAGCAGGCCGGATGGCAAATGCTCGCTTCGAAGGTAGACAAAGAATGGCGATCTGGCACTTTCACCGAAAAGGTCACTGCCCGAAAACCGCGCTGATGACTCGTTTGCCGAAAAACGCCTAAAAAACTCATCTCCTCTTCACCGCAATCTAGCGGCCGGGGCGAATGCCGCGCACCGGCCAACCCCATGAAGGCAATTGTCGATACGATCAGGAAGTCGCCGGTACTGACGCTCATCGTCAGGACGGTGATTATCGCGATCGCGTATTCGCTCTCTGGGCAATTTGGACTCTGGTCGGCTCAGGAGCGAGTGCTCTGGCCCACCTTGTGGTTCCCGTCGGCCATTGGGCTCACCGCAGTCACCTTCTGGGGGCCGAGCGCAGCGATTGGTGTCGGGCTGGGCGCACTATTGATGCGCTCGATCAAAGATCCGTCTCTGGTGTCCCTGCTGAACAGCTTCGTCCCCAACGTCCTCGAGGCCTACATCGGCAGCCTGTTGCTCGGCAAACACTTCGGCCTCCCGAAACGACGGCTCACGACCCAGGAGGTTCCCGAACTGGTGCTCACACTGGCGATGATCACCAACATCGGCGCGATCATCGGCACAGCCACGCAGGCGTACATCGGGAAGTTCTCCAGCGCCGAAATTCTGCGGAACTGGTGGAGTTGGTGGTCAGGCAATGCCGGAGCCGTGATCCTCATAGCCCCAATCTGGCTTTGGGGCCGGGAAGTCGAGCTCCACGGCGAGGGCAGTCGCGTGAACCGGCGAATCGTGTTATACGTCGGAGTCGCGATGGGTTTGGCCCTAAGTTTTCTGCCGATGCCCGAGGGCCCTACGCCCATGTGGCGCCCGACCCTAGCCTTCCTCCCATACCTGCTCATTCACTGGGTGAGCCTTTCGCTGGGCGCGCGATCGGTCGCCTTCGGCGGGGCCATCGTGGGAGTCGTCATCTCGCTGGCAACCAACATGGGCAGGGGCCCCTTCGCAACCCATGACCCGGTGGCTTCTTACGATGCGGCGTGCCTCTTCAATTTGGTGACCGGCACATCCACCCTGTGGCTGTCCACCCTCGCCGCGGAGCGCAACCGGGGGGCCCGGGCCCTGGCGAAACACCAGGAACACCTCGAAGCAACAGTCCAATCCCGAACCCGGGAACTCGAAGAACGAACCCAAGAGTTGCAATCGTTTTCCT
Organism: Verrucomicrobiota bacterium; assembly: GCA_029865985.1. Lineage (GTDB taxonomy): Bacteria > Verrucomicrobiota > Verrucomicrobiia > Limisphaerales > UBA9464 > SXXZ01. The sequence goes on along the minus strand of JARXAF010000074.1, from coordinate 21,019 downwards.
ACGCAGTTTCCCACGACCTCCGGGCTCCGCTTCGGGGGGTCTCCGGATGGATCTTCGCCCTTGAGGAAGACTGCGGCTCCCAACTGGACGCCACCGGCCATCGACACCTCGAGCGCATCCGAAACGAAGCACAGCGCATGAGCATGCTCATCGAGGGACTACTCTCGCTGTCGCGGATCAGCCCCCAAGAGATCCGGGTCGAAACCATCGATGTCTCATGCCTCGGAATGTCGATCCTGAACCGGCTCGCCGAGGCCCATCCGGATCGGGCCGTCCGAACGGAAGTCCCACCCGGGATCCTGGTCGACGGAGATGCGGCTCTCTGCGAGATCGCCCTCATGAACCTCCTGGAAAACGCTTGGAAGTTCACCTCAAAACGCCCCGAGGCCTGCATCGGGATCGAAGCCGTGGAGAGCCCGACTGGACGGGGATTCCGGGTACGCGACAACGGTGCGGGGTTTGCCCCCTCCAACCGGGACCGTCTGTTCATCCCTTTCCAACGGTTTCACCGCGCCTCCGAATTCCCGGGCACTGGCATTGGTCTGGCCACGGTTCATCGCATCGCCCGGCGCCACGGCGGTTCGGTAGAGGTGGAATCCACACCGGGCGTCGGCACTACGGTCACCATGATGTTGATTTACCCAAAAAAGTCCTCAATCTCAGAGAAATCGGTCAAGGAAAACCATGAATCCTAACAGTGGTCCCATCATTCTGGTCGAGGACAACGAGTCAGACGCCGAAGTCGCACGTCGTGCCATCGAAAAGAGTAACCCTGCAAGCACGCTGGTGGTGGTTGGGGATGGCCTCTCCGCAGCGGATATGCTCATGGGCACGCCGGGACAACCGCCCTGCGCCCGCCCGAGGCTGATGATGATCGACATCAACCTTCCGGGCCTTGATGGCATCGAACTCCTCACCCGCATCCGAAGCAATCCCGATCTCCGCGACGTCGCTGTCGTCATGGTCAGTTCCTCGACCGAGGAGCGGGACATCCGGAAAGCCTACGACCGGGGCTGCAACAGCTACGTCACCAAACCCATTGACATTCGCGCGCTTCAATCCCTCTACGTCAGCGTCACCAACTACTGGACGCTGACCAACATTGGCTGCCCTAAACCTGTCGGATGAACAAGCCGGTCAAGCTGCTTGTCGTCGAGGACAACCCGAGCGACCTCGACCTGCTGCTGCGCCAACTTGGGCGCTCGGGCTTAGATTTTGTACCGATCGTCTCCGATGACATCCAGGAGATCGGCCAACTCGTCTCAGAAGGGATGTTCGAAGCGATCCTGACCGACCACCAGTTGGCTGGGTTCACCGCATCCGAGGTGTTGGCAGAGGTTACCAGCCGGCGGTTGGACATCCCGGTTCTGGTGGTCTCGGGAGCCGTGGGCGAAGACCGCGCGGCCGCGTTGATGCGGCAGGGGGCCGTTGACTTCGTCCGGAAGGACAATCTCGCGCGCCTGGTGCCGGCACTGCAAAGGGAACTCCGGGAGGCCGCGAGCCGTCGTCATCTGCGCGAGGCCACGGAACGACGCACACGCAGCGAGGCTCTGCTCCGCTTCGTGGTCGAGCTTTCCGGTGACAGCTTCTGGGAGTGGGATCTGGCAACGGACGATTTGGTTTGGAGCGAAACCTTTCTCGCCCTCTGCGGAGACGGCATCTCACCTTCGTCGACGATCAATACTTGGCGGGACCGTCTCCACCCGGAGGACCGCGAGGACGTGGTCACAGGCATCGAGTCGACCATCGCCTCCAGCGAGAGCCACTGGTCGGGAACATTCCGTTTCCTCCGCGGTGATGGCACTTGGGCGCTCCTGATGACCCGATGTTTCATTATTCGGGAGGAGGACCGTGCAGTGCGCGTGATCGGGGCGATGTCGGATGTCACCGAGCGCCAATCGATGATCGAGCGCCAGCGTCTCTTCACAGCGCTGGTAGACCAGTCCGCTGAGTCGATCGGGGTGATCGACCCCAATGGGGGGCGCTTCCTTGAGTTCAACTCCACGGCGCACCAGTCCCTCGGTTACTCCCAGGAGGAGTTCTCAACCAAGACTTTCTACGACATCGACTGTCAGCAGAGCCGCGAAGAGATCGCCACGCAACTGCAAGACCTTCAGCAGGTCGAGAAGCGTGATTTGGTCACCCGGCACCGCGCGAAAGATGGCTCGGTGCGCGAGGTCCGCCTCCACTCCCGGCCAATCCGCGTTCAGGGGCGCACCTACCTCGCAGCCGTCTGGCAGGACGTGACCGAGCGCATGGCCATCGAGGCGGAACTCCGCCAGGCGCAGAAGATGGATCTCATGGGCCAGGTAGCCGGAGGGGTCGCCCATGACTTCAACAACATCCTCGCTGTCATGCGGCTGCACCTCGATCTGGCCAAGATGAAGCCGCCGGCTCCCGAGGAGTTGAAGGAGTTGGTCACATCCCTGTCTGGAATGGTGGATCGAGGCACAAGCCTCACGCATCGCTTGCTCCACATCAGCCGCAAGGAACGATCCAAGGTCGAGGAGTTCCTCTTGGACGAAGCACTGGACGATCTCATTAAGATCAGCCAGCGAATCCTGGGAGACCGGATTGAGATTCGCCGCATCCGATCCGCTTCAAAACTCCTGGTGAACGCCGATCGATCCATCATGGACCAGGTGTTCATGAACCTCTTAGTCAACGCCCGGGACGCGATGCCCGACGGTGGCATCTTGACGGTCGAGACACGCATCGCCGAGTCGGCGACGCAGGCGCCGGGCGATGGGTCGCGGCCGGGGCGCCAGTTCATCCAAATCCGCATCAGCGACACCGGCGTCGGCATGTCGAAAGAAACCCTCGCTCGAATTCAGGAACCGTTTTTCACCACCAAGGCTCCCGGCAAGGGCACGGGTCTGGGCCTGAGCACCGCACGCCGACAGCTCAATGAACACGGGGGGTGGATGTCTGTGGAGAGCGAGCCAGGCCGTGGAACCACCTTCACCCCTCACCTACCCCTGTCACCTTCGGCGAGCGTGGTTTTCAATCCCGCTCACTAGCCAATGGGCACGCCCCAAGCGCGCCTCGTGATCGAGGTGCCCCACTGCAAATGCTCAAAAGTCGGGCCCTCGCGAAAACCGGTTGCCGGGGCCTGGTCCGCCGACCGGGGCCCCGGCACTCAGCACAGGATCAGAACCGGAAACGGAGCTGACCACTGATTCGGAACGGCTGTTCCGGATAAATCACGTCATTGCCCGCGAAACTCGGATCGATGGAGGTCCAGTTCCGTTGGTCGGTGATGTTGAGGAAGTTGATTTGCACGTCCCACTTCGGCTGGCGGTAGAACACGAACGCGTTGATGACGTACTGCATGGGGATGCGCAGCGATCCCTCTTGGTTCTGCCACTGTTCACCGGTGACTTGCGGGCCGAAGCTGGCGCCAAAGCCGTTGTCCAACTGATAGGTGACGTAGGAGTTGAACATCACCTGAGGCACACTCGCAGCTCGGGTCTTACCGCGTTTAACCGTAGTGTAGTTCGGAGAGCCAAGGCCGGTGCCCGAAACGCCATCCACAAGGAAGCCCACCGGGTAGCCATCCAGGTAACTGCCCGTCTGCTGGTAGCCGAAGTCATCCTGCTCCGCGTTCTGGTAGGTGAAGTTGGCGCTGGCGTTGAAGTTCCGGTTCGGTTGGTAGAACGACTCGAATTCGAAGCCCATCGTCCTGACGCCGACCGGGTTGCCGACCAACTGCGGGACCTGCCGGGTCTGCTGGAAGACCGATCCGCTGAGGAACACCTTGTTGTCGAGGAGGCTGGCCTTCTGTCCGAACTCGACCAACTCGCTCTCCGTCGAGAGCGACTGCTTCAGGGAATCCTCGGTGTTGCCGGTGCCGTTGACGCCGCCGAAGTTGGAGCTGCCCTGGATGGCGTTGACCACATTGTAGGTGGCGTAGCTGCTCAGGACCGGAGTCCACTTGTAGATGCCGCTGATGAAGACCGAGGTGTTGAACACATCGGTGCTCACGTTGTAGTTCGACCCCGCGGCCTTGCCCACGTACTCGGGACTCTTGGCTTGGGCCCCGATGAGGTCGCCGCGGCCGCCAGCGATGATGGAGAACTTGTCATGCAGCTTCATGTCCCACTGGGTAAAGAATCCGCTCTGGGCGATCTCCGAGTTCTGGTCGCCGACAGCGAACCCGTTCGATCCATAGCCTGGGGCGCCGGGGATCAGCAGGGAACTGCCGCCGTAGGTGTTCACCAAGGGCGTGGGCGGCAGCCGGAAGGTCGAAGGCGGCTGGGTGACGTCGTACAGGAAGAACGGCTCCACCGAGAAGTCCAGGTACGAGACCATCGACTGGTAGCGCAAGTCCACGCCACTGATGGTCTTGATGGGCAACTCGTAATTGGCGACAGCCGGGGTGATTTCGTAGTGCAACTCCGAACGGTTGTTGGCCATCCAGTTTTCCGGCACCCATTCGGTGTAGCCATAACCGGAAGCCTTGCGGGACTCCATGGTCTCGCCATAGGTCCGGTTGACGATTTTCCCGAAGTCGTTGATCTGATAATTGGCGATGAGCTGCGAGGAGAACTTCTGGCCCGCCGCGCTGTCGAACGGGGCGTTGATCGTCTGCCACGGATACACCTTCACCCGGGTGGCAAGATTGGTGTTGAGCAGGGCGAAGTTGGCGTTCTGACCGTATGGACCGATGGAGATCAGCGCGTCACCGAAGCGGTTGTTCGGCAAGACGGGGCCGGCGATGTAAGTCCAGTCATCGATCAACTCCTGGGTGACACGGTTGATGCCGATGACCTCGTTGAAGCGGGAGGTGTAGAACTGCGCGTTCCAGTCGACCGTCAGCTTCTCGTTGGGACGCCACGTCAGCGCCGTGAAGATGTCCTGCGTGTTGTCCTTGACGTTCCGGTAGTAGCCCTCGGCCTCACGACCCAGATAGCTCACCCGGAAGGCGAGCTTGTCATTGATGGGTCCGCCGAAATCGATGCCCCACTCCGGATTGAAGTAGCTTTGACCACCGGGAACGTAGGTTCCCCAGCGGCTCAGAACTTCTCCGTGGAATCCGTCGAAGTACGGCAGCTTGGTGACGAAGTTCACGTAGCCGCCCGGACCTTGTCCTTGTGGTCCGTAGACCGCGGATCCCGGTCCCTTGACGATGTCCATGGCCTCCACGCCGTTGAAACTCGCGAGCACCGCGTTACGGCTGTAGATGGTGCGTTGTCCGTTCTGGTAGATTTCCGAAAGGTCACCGCGGATGACCGGCACATTGGCCAGACCGTAACGTGACGGGGTGTAAACGCCCGGCGAGTACTGATTGAAATCCGTGGCGCGGGAAATCGCACGGGCTTCCATCTGAGCCTTAGTCACCAGCGACACCGAGCGGGGAGTCTCCAGAACGCTGCGGTCATCCCCCATGACGGACTCGACCGGACGAGCCGTCGGCAACACGGTCTCCTCAATGGAGAGCCCCTCGACAACGACTTTATCGAGGACGTTGGTGGACCCGGGAGTCTGAGCCATGGCCCAGTGTCCGGAGGACAGTGCAAGGGCCGCAAACGATCCGATGCGGATCGGCAACCAAAGAGAGGATTTCATTGATCAGGGATTTTGTAGTTAAATAGTTCATGCTATTGCTTTTAAGAGCCAGCCCATATTCGCTATTAAACCACGTTTTTAGCCATTTCTCCGGCCATGCTTGGCAGGGCCGAACCAAGCCGTCGGGAGGCTCATCATGGATTGGTGAATTCTTTCGTCAGGCGGGGGGGGGCGACGGATACTTGCTCAAAGACAACGAACCGCGCGACATCGTGGCGGCCATTCGCACCGTGCTCAGCGGCGGCATGATGTTTGATCCGATCGTGGCGCGCGCCGTAGACCGAGAACTGAAGAACGTCCTCCCGAACCCGCCCACGAATCCCCTCGGGGAACTTTCAGAGCAAGAACGCCGCGTGCTTGCCGCAGTTGCCGACGGAAAGACCGACAAGGAAATCGCCGTCGCACTGGGCCTTCAGCCGAAAACAGTTCGCAACTATCTCGAACGGGTCTTTGAAAAACTCGGCGTGAACTCGCGTACCCAGGCCGCCGTGCTGTTTGACCGCCATCGCAGATCCTAAGAGTCTGTCTGAAAATGGGGGGCCTGCGGCTGGGGAATTCTGGTTTGGGCAAGGCGGTGAGCGGCGGGGCAGACCTCCTACGGTCTGTTCCGCCCGAACCAACGCAGTCCAAGCCGGAAAGCCCCGCCGCAGAACCCCTCCCCATTTTCAGACAGGCTCTAAGGAGTGTCGGCGGGACTGAGAGGGATCGGAGGGAGGATTTCCAGAATGTCGGCCAACGGAAGTCCCTCCGCATCGAAGAGGGTGTTGCGGCGCCCGTAGAGGAGCACCGGAGCGGTCAAACCGAGAGCTTCGCGGATGCGCTCATCGGCGTCGGTGCGGAAAAAGGCCGAGGGACGGCTGCGATAGGCGATTCCCCAGGCATTGAGAATCCCGCCGAGCGGACGCTGTCCTGCGAGAATCAGACCCCGCCACGGTTCTGGAAAACGCTCCAGGTGAACCCGGGTCGCTCCGAACTCGACGGCTTGCCCGGAGTGCTCCAACTCCAAGGCGACCATCCGCCGATAGATGCCGTCCTGAGTTCCACAAGTCAGAGTTCGAAGGCGGATTCCATCGCCATGGTGGGCCTCGAGGGTGCGGGTCATGTCGCGGTCATGGACCAGCAAGCTGCGATAAGGCTCCGGGATCTCGGTGCCCGCCAAGACCTCCAGGCGGGGTAGCGCATGGTTGGCATCACCGTAGATTTCCCTCAGCGGTTGCAGCAAATCCGACTCTGTGGAGGCCATGCTCATCGAAGACTCTTCGTACCAACCCGGACCCGACGCTGGAGACCCGGTTGCCCTTCAAACCCTGGAGTTCAGTGCTTCTCCAATTCGCTGATCCGGGCCGTGATCTTGCGGATCATGAACTTCTGGAGGGGCTGCTTTTTCGGGTCCGCCGAGGCAAGCGCCGCCTCGATCTTGGCCAGTTGCGCTTTCAGTCCAGCCGCATCTTTCTCGCCTTGGATGGCCGCGGTGATTTGCCGAGCCACGGGCTTCTGTTCCGGCGAGAGACCGGTCATGTCGGGATCCTCGGCCGACGATCCGGAGCCGGGCTTGCGGGTATAAACCGCCACGGCCCGATTCTCCTTCTTGAAATACTGCCCCATCACCCGCTTCACGTCGCCGACGCTCACAGCCTGGATCTTCGCTCCGCCGGTATTCACCTCGCGCCAATCGCCCAGGCCTTCATTGAAGATGAGCTGGAACAGGATCGGCGTGTTGGCGGAGAGCTTGCGGTACTCGGCAGCGGCGAAGTTGTTCTTCACCTTTTGCAATTCGTCCGCAGGCACGTCTTCGGTCTTGAGGCGGTCGAGTTCTTTCTCGATGGCCTTCTCAACTTCATCCGTGGTGTGCCCGTCCTTCACTTCGGCGGAGATGTTGAAGGCCCCGGCCCATTTGCGGGAATCTTGCTGGGCTGAAACGTCGGTGGATACCTGAGAGCCCAAGACCAGCCCCTTGTGGAGACGACCCGTGCGCCCGAGGAGGAGTTGCTGAACGACCTCGAGCGGGTAGCTGTCTTTGTGACCGAAGCCCACGGTGCGCCAAAGAATGTCCACCTGGGGATTAGTCTCGGCTTCGGCGTAATAGCGTTTCTCGCCTAGGGAGGGAATCTCGAGGGTGGTGACCTCGGGCGGAGGTTGGCTGCCCCGGGGGATGCGCCCGAAATAACGCTCGGCCATGGGCACCGCTTGGCTGGCCTTGAAGTCGCCCACGAGGATGAGCGTCAGGTTCTGCGGCTGGTAGTAGAGGGCGTAGAATTCGTCGGCCTGTTTCTTGGAAATGGCCGGGATGTCGCTGGGCCATCCGATCACCGGCCAGTGGTACGGGTGAGCATCCCAGAAGAGGGCGTTGAACTGTTCAGCGAACTTGCCGATGGGGGTCGATTCGGTGCGCATCCGCCGCTCTTCGAAAACGACGTCGCGTTCGGCGTAGAACTCGCGGAAGACAGGCCTGAGGAGGCGCTCGCTTTCCATCCACATCCACAACTCGAGCTTGTTGGCCGGGACAGTGATGAAGTAGGCCGTCATGTCCTCGGAGGTGAAGGCGTTCATTCCCGAGGCACCGGCAGTGGTGTACACGCGGTCGAACTCGTTCTTCACCAGCACCTCGCGCTGAGCATCGATGAGTTTCTTGAACTGAGCCTCGAGTTCGCGGTGACGGGGGCTCTTGGATTCAGGGCTGGTGATGTCGGTGACATCCCCTCGGCGCAGCGCGGCCCGGAGCTTGGACTCCTCGAGACGGATTTCGTCACGCAGGCGCTCCTGCTGCTCCATGATCTCGCGGTCCTTGACGGCATTCTTGGTGCCCAAGGTCGGGGTGCCCTTGAACATCATGTGTTCAAAGAGATGGGCGATGCCGGTCATCCCAGGCTTTTCATTCGAGGACCCCACGTGGGCCACCCAACCGCCCGAGATGCGCGGTTCTCCGGAACGCTCCACCATCAGCAACTTCATGCCATTGGGGAGGGTCTTCTCGTTGACTGGAATCTCCTGCCCTTGAGAGGCCCCGGCGATACCGACCGCAACGATCGCCGCCAAAAAGCCCCGGCCCTGTGCTGCTAACCTCTTCGTCATCGCCATCACAGGGCTCAAGGAAGCAGCGCCAGCCCCCTGAGGCAACGGCAGAGATGGCGGCAGAAGAGGCTGTCGGGGTAAATGGCGAGGAATAGTAACGCAACGAGATGGCGGGTTTAAGCGGACCCGACCTGGATTCGGCTTCACCGAGGACGGGGCCGTATCCGGGGGATTTGCAGGGTGATGTGAATGAAAGGCAGGCTGAGGCCGTCGGTGATAAGAACGGACCTGCGTGGGTTCCGCCGCCTTGAAAGAGCCATGAAACCCCCTGATCTGGAATTGGAGACCGGCTTGCCATTCTCGCAGTCGGGACCAGGCAGGCTGGTGCAGAATGATTCAACGGGATCATTCCGGCTGATCACCAACACGGGCGCCAACTCAGATACCGGTCTTTGCCATCCAGACGCCTCAGCCTGGAGTCCGGAATCGGGCCTTCGGTTTGGGGCTTCCGTTCCCCAAGCGGCCTGGCAATCCTCTCCGGCAGTTCCGTCACCCCTGCGTCAGTTGGGTACGGCTACGGTGAACGTCGCCACTGCACCATCTCGAATTCGGGTCACGGTTGACGGAAAGGGTTTCCGTCTAGGCCCCTCGAAGTTCCACGCCAAGGGAGTCACCTACGGTCCCTTGACCCCGGGCGCTGATGGCCTGCCCTTTGGAACACCCGACACCACCCGGCACGACTTCACCCACATTCTGTCACTCGGAGCCAACTTGCTGCGGGTGTACCATGTGCCGCCCCGATGGTTTCTCGACCTGGCCCATGAGCATTCACTGAAGCTGCTGGTGGATGTGCCTTGGAACCGTCAGCAATGCTTTCTGGATTCCACCGAAGCGCGACAGGAATTGGTCGACTTGGTCCGCGAAGCGGCTCGTCGGTGTGCCGGGCACCCGGCGGTCTTCGCCCTGAGCGTGGCCAATGAAATCCCCGCCGATATCGTCCGTTGGAGCGGAGCCGCGGCCGTCGCTGCGTTCCTCGATGAGTTGATCCGATTCGCCAAGGCCGAAGATCCCGAGTTGCTGTGCACCTTCGGCAACTTCCCTACCACCGAGTTCCTGCAGGCGGAGGCTGCCGATTTCCTGTGCTTCAATGTTTACCTGCACGATCGCCAACCGTTCGAAAACTACCTGGCGCGGCTGCAAATGCTGTCCGATACCCGGCCGCTCATCCTGGGAGAGATCGGGATCGACACGGTCCGTGAGGGAGAGACGCGCCAGTCGGAAGTGCTCCATTGGAAGATCGAGAGCGCCTTTCGCAACGGATGCGCCGGCGTGGTGGTCTACGCCTACACCGATGAATGGTGGAATGGCGGGAAGCTCATTGAAGATTGGGCTTTCGGCCTGACCCGTTCCGACCGCACCCCGAAACCCGCGTTCGAGACGGTTCGCCAGCAGTTTGCCATCGCCCCTTATTTCGCGTTACCCACAACTCCCCGGGTCTCGGTGGTCATCGCCAGTTACAACGGAGCCACCACGCTCAAGACCTGCCTGCAGTCTTTGGAGCACCTGAATTACCCGGATTACGAAGTCATTCTGGTGGACGACGGTTCGACCGACGCGACCCCGTCCATCGCGGCCCTGTTCCCGGGAATCGTCAGCCTGAGGCACCCCAAAAACCTCGGTCTCAGTGCCGCCCGCAACACCGGCATCGAAGCAGCCACCGGAACCATCGTCGCCTTCACCGACTCCGACTGCCGAGCCGATGAGGATTGGCTGTTCTTCCTCGTGGGTGACCTGTTGCGATCCCGGTTCACGGGCATCGGCGGCCACAACTTGCTGCCGGCCGACGATTCGCCCACGGCCGCAGCAGTGATGGTGTCACCCGGTGGACCTGCCCACGTGATGCTCAATGACCGCATTGCCGAGCACATCCCCGGTTGCAACATGGCGTTTTATCGGTGGGCATTGCGGGAGATCGGCGGCTTCAATCCCATTTACCGCAAGGCGGGCGACGATGTGGACATTTGCTGGAGGCTCCAGCAGCGCGGCTACCAGATTGGTTTCAGTTCGGCTGGGTTCGTCTGGCACTACCGCCGCAACACCATCGCCGCCTACCTCAAGCAGCAAACCGGCTACGGCGAAGCCGAATCACTCCTGGAGCGCCGTCACCCGGAGAATTTCAACCGCTTCGGTGGATCCATGTGGCATGGCCGCATTTACACGGCGGCCAAGATTGGCGTCGAGACCCGCAGGCCGGTGATCTACCACGGCATCTTCGGCAGTGCCCCTTTCCAAAGCATTTACACCCGGGATGCGAGTCTGACTTTGGTGGTGGGCACGAGTCTGGAGTTCCACGTCTTGGTCACCTTGCCCTTGCTTGTGGTTAGCGCCGTGGTGCCCTTCGTCTGGACACTGGGTCTGGCCAGCCTGCTTTTTTCGTTGGGACTTTGCGTGACAGCAGCACTTCAGGCGGAGATACCGTCCTGCAAATCGCGGTTCTGGTCGCGGCCTCTGGTGACCCTCCTCTTCCTGCTGCAACCCATTGTGCGCGGATGGGCTCGGCATCGAGGCAATCTTCTCGGCAACCAAACACCCTTGAGCGCCCGGGAAACGCTCGATTCCCTCAGCCTCGCCGATCGTACCGGAGAACTGGATCACCTCCTTTATTGGGCTGAACAAGGCTTGGATCGAATGACCTTCCTGGCGCACATCCTCGAGCGCTTGGATTCCCTGGGCTGGCAGAACAAACCGGATGCTGGGTGGAGCCGATTCGACGTTGAGATCTACGGGTCCCGGTGGTCCCGACTTCAGTTGCTCACCGCGGTCGAATTCCACACCGGTGGGCGTCACATGCTTCGCTGCCGATTGCATTCCGAATGGAGTTCCTTTGCCCGCGTCATTTTCGCCACCGTCGCCGGGACTTTGCTGGTTTTCATCGGTGTCCTCAGCCGCCTCCCCTTCCCCGAGTCCGTCGCCACCAATCCTCTGAGGTTCTGGCCTTGGTTGAGCCTCTTGGCCCTGTGGCCCCTCGCCTGGAAGCTCAACTCCGCCAAACGCGACCTTCATCGGTTGGTGGTTTCCTTCCTGGACGACTGCGCCAAGGAATTCCGCTTCATCCGCGTCCCAAAAACCCGCGATTGATCGTTCGGATCACTGGCCTCCCACTGGAAATCGGCAGCCCCACCCGATCCGCCCCCCGCAGCCTGTCCCCCCAAATAATCCACGGCACACACCCGGCCGAGGCAGCGGCGGGGCCGGGCCGGAGCAAGCACTGGAAGCGATCACACCTCTCCCTCGCGCACAGCGCGAAAAGCCGCAACCTCCCCCGAGCTTCCCTGCGCGCGCAGGACCGGCCCCGCGGAGCCCCGCACACAACCGGCGACCACAACCATCAAGACGCCTCAGTCAGTCACCCAATGAAGAGAGTATGAACTGACACCTTTTGTGTAAAAGTGAGGGACCGACCCCACGGCTGTCCCCGAAGCACAAGCACTCCCACGCTTGCGGGAATGACCGCGCTCTCGGCAGGATTTGGGGCGTGATCGCCGCCTCGTTGTTGCCAGCCCCTAAACTGTCGCCCGTTCTCGATCCGGGATTCCGGCCCGCCGCCCTCGCTCGCCGCGCTTTTGCCGCCGAGGCCAAGATCCCCGTGCTCATCGCCCTCGAACAGGCCGACGGCTCCGTCTTTCACCACCGCACCGCCGTCCTCGAAGATTCCCATCCCCAAGCACCAGCCAACGGGTTCTTCATCGAACGCCTCTGCAAGACACTGCTGTGGGCCTATGGCGGCCGACGCCTCTGGATCGATGGCCCCGCCGCCATCGCCGCCGGACTCCAGTCCCATTACCGCGACACCGCCGTCGGACGCTTCGACTCCGAAATCATCGGAGAGCGCATCTACGGCGGCCCCATCGAAGTCGTCCACACCACCAACCCGCCCCCGGCCAAGGCCACTTCGGCTCCGCTCGGACGCCACCTCGACGGCTGCCGCATCGGCTTCGACCTCGGTGGCTCCGACCGCAAAGTCGCCGCAGTGCAAGACGGCAAGGTCGTCTTCAGCGAAGAAATCGTCTGGGACCCGTACTTCCAGTCCAATCCCCAGTACCACCTCGACGGCATCCAGGATTCGCTTCGCCGCGCCGCCGCCCACCTGCCCCGCGTCGATGCCATCGGAGGCAGCGCCGCCGGCGTGTACGTCAACAACCGGGTCAAGGTCGCCTCCCTCTTCCGCGGCGTCTCCAAGGAAGACTTCGCCACCCACGTCCAAGACCTCTTCCTCACCCTCCGCAAGCAGTGGAATGGCATCCCCTTCGACGTGGTGAATGACGGCGAAGTCACCGCGCTGGCCGCGTCCATGTCGCTCGGCGTCAACTCCGTGCTCGGCGTCTCCATGGGCACCAGCACCGCGGGAGGCCTGGTCACCGCCGAGGGCAATATCACCAGCTGGCTCAATGAACTGGCCTTCGCACCGGTCGATTACCGACCTGACGGCCCGGCCGACGAATGGAGCGGCGACCGCGGTTGCGGCGTCCAATTCTTCAGCCAACAAGCCGTCGGACGCCTCATCCCGGCCGCAGGCCTCGACATCGCCTCCACCCTCCCGCTGCCCGAGCGCCTCGTGAAAGTTCAGGAACGCATGGCCGCCGGCGATGAACGGGCCGCACGCCTCTACCAAACCATCGGCACCTGCTTCGGCTATGCCGTGGCCCATTGGTCTGACTTCTATGACTTGCGCCACGTGCTCATCCTCGGCCGCGTCACCAGCGGTGCGGGAGGCGAAGTGATCTTGCGCGAAGCCCAGTCGGTGCTGGCGGCTGAATTCCCGACCCTCGCCGCCCAGATCCGCTTCCACATGCCCGACGAAAAGGACAAACGCCACGGCCAGGCCATCGCCGCCGCCAGCCTGCCGGCCCTCGGATGATGCCGTTCATCCGCGTCCCATTCCACAGATCCGGAGCCCATTGCCATTGACCCTGCGCGAGTCTCGTCCACCGTTTGCAGATGAACATCTGCGGGGGTACACCTTTCGACTCAGCCTTTTCGGCTCCGGCGGAATGGAACCATCCAAGCCCTGGGGACACCACTGTCTCGCCCCAAACAGCCTCAGCCCAGACGGTCACTACCATAACCGACCCGTCGATCGTTGAGTAGACTCCTGACTTTTTGAACCTGCGTCCCCACTCCGGAACCTACGAATGAACGTCACGCTCTTCATCCCCTGCTTTGTTGACACCTGCTTCCCGCAGGTCGGCATGCACATGGTCCGCATCCTGGAACGGCTGGGCCACCGGGTCACTTGTCCCGAGGCGATCGCCTGCTGCGGACAACCCGCCTTCAACTCCGGCTACTGGGACGAAGCCCGACAAGTCGCCGGCAAAACCCTCCATCACTTGCGCGATGCCGAAGCGGTGGTCATCGCCTCCGGTTCCTGCGGGGCCATGCTCAAAGTGTTTTATCCCCAACTTTACGCCGGTCGCCCGGAAGAAGCGGCCGCACAGCGTCTTTCCGAACACACTTGGGAATTCTCCGACTTCTTGGTGAGCAAGCTCGGTGTCACCGACCTCGGCGCCCGCTTCCCGGCCAAGGTCACCTTCCACGACGGCTGCCACGGCCTGCGCGAATTGGGCATCAAATCGGGCCCGCGAAAACTCCTCGAAAAAGTGCGCGACCTCGAACTCGTCGAGATGAGCGATGCCGAAACTTGCTGCGGATTCGGCGGCACGTTCGCGGCCAAGTTCCCGATGATTTCCACGGCCATGGGTGAGGTGAAGTGCGCCAGCGCCGCCGACACCGGGGCCGAGTACATGGTGTCCAACGACTCCAGCTGCCTCATGCACCTGCAAGGGCTGCTGAGCCGCCAAGGCAAACCGCTGAAGACCCTCCACCTGGCCCAAATCCTCGACTCGCAATGAGCAACGCCGCCCAACAGTTCCTCGAGGCCGCCGGGACCATCACCCGCAACCTGCGCCACCGCGGCTTGATCCAAACCGCCTTGCGCAAGTACGAGGTGGCCCGGGACCGCAAGAAGTCGGCGTTCAACGACTGGTCATCGGCCCGCCAGTCGGCCGCCGAAACCAAGTGGGATGCCATCAACCACCTCGACACCTACCTCACCGAGTTCACCTCGAAGATCGAGGCCCGCGGTACGAAGGTGCACTGGTGCCCCACCGGCCCGGAGGCGCGCGATACGATTCGTGGGATCATCCGGGACGCAAAGGCCAAGTGCGTGGTGAAGTCCAAGGCAATGACGGCCGAGGAAATCCACCTCAACGAGGCCCTCGAAAAAGACGGCTTCGAAGTCGTGGAATCCGACTTGGGCGAATACATCGTCCAACTCCGCAAGGAGCCGCCTTACCACATCGTCTTCCCGGCCATGCACCTGACCCGGGATGAAATCAGCGACCTCTTCGAGCGCGAGTTGGGCAGTGCGCCCACGCGGGAACCCGAGGAGTTGACGATGATCGCCCGGCGGGCCCTACGTCGGAAGTACATCCAGGCCGATGTGGGCATCACCGGGGCCAATTTCGCCATCGCCGAAACGGGCATGGTGTCCATCACCGAAAACGAAGGGAATGCCCGCCTCACGGCCGCATTGCCCCGGGTGATGATCACGCTCCTGGGTATCGAAAAGGTGCTTCCCAAGATGGAAGACCTTGCGCTCTTCCTGCCGCTTTTGGCCACGGCCGGCGCGGGCCAGACGGTCACCGGCTACAACACGCTTTATGGTGGGCCCCGCCAACCCGGCGAGTCCGACGGACCGGTCGAATGGCATGTGGTGCTGCTCGACAACCGACGCACCGAGCTGCTGGCCGATCCCGAGCAGCGCGACGCCCTGCACTGCATCCGCTGTGGAGCCTGCCTCAATGTGTGCCCAATTTTCCGCAACGTGGGCGGTCACACCTACGGCACCACCTACAGCGGCCCGGTCGGCAGCGTCATCACGCCGCACCTGCGGGGCCTTCAGGACTGGAAGCACCTCAGCAACGCGTCGTCGTTGTGCGGGGCCTGCACCGAGGCCTGCCCCGTGAAGATCGACCTGCACCACCACTTGTTGCAGAACCGCCGCAACGCGGTCGGTGAGACCCCGTCGTGGATCGAACGCCTGGCCTGGCGGGCGCATGCCTTCGCAGTCAATACGCCCGCCCTGTACCAGTTCGGCCAAGAGGTCGCCCGCATCGTGGAACCGTTGCGCCAGCGCCTGCAGGGAACCCCGTTGGATCCGGTAAAGACATGGACCAGCACGCGGGACCTGCCGCCCGTGGCCCCGGAAAGTTTCAAGGAATGGTGGAGGAATCGCCGATGAACGCCCAAGAACGCATCCTGGCCCGCATCCGCGAGGCCCTCACCGTCCCGGCCCCCATGCCCGGATCCCACGGACACGGACACGACCAGGGTCGCGTAGAAGTCCCCGCTCCAGTCTTCGCATTCCAGGGCCGACCGGTTCATGTGGCCCGCGCGTGGTTGCCTCCGGGCGGCACCACACCGGAGGAACAATTGACCCGCTTCTCCGCCGCCTCGGCCGAATTGAAGACCGACTTCCGCTGCGTGGCGTCGGAGGCCGAAGCCCATCAGCAACTGCGCGGCATCGCCGACAGCGAAGGCTGGAAACGAGTCGCCAGCCACCATTCGGCACTGACCGACGCCGCAACGACCGCGTTGGGACGACCCACCCTGTTCACCGATGGCGGCTACGTGCCCGACGACTTGGAAGCCTGCGAAGCCGGCATCACCACTTGCGATGTGCTGGTGGCGCAGACCGGGTCGCTGGTGGTTAATAGTCGGACCTCTGGAGGCCGGGCCCTGAGTGTGTTGCCGCCACACCACGTGGTGTTGGCCCGACGCGATCAATTGGTCTGCGACCTGACGGCCGCGTTCCAACGGTTGGAGGAACTGCACGGTCGCAACTGGCCCTCGATGATCTCGCTGGTGACCGGCCCGAGCCGGACCGGCGACATCGAGCGCATTCTCGTGCTCGGCGCGCATGGCCCGAAGAAGCTCACGGTCTTGATGTGGTGAGGAAATGACCGGCCTCTGGAGAGGTTCCCTGCCGGAACCGAGGCTAGGCCAAATTCAACGGTTGACCGGCTTGGCCCCGAGGGTTGTGCGCACCAACAGCTCCATGGCCAAGGGTGCCATCCCGGAAAGGTCTGTGATGTTGGTCATCACCCGCCGGTTGATGTTCAACGTCGCCACCTTTTCGGAGAGCGGGTCTTTCATATCCAAAAAGCGGACCCGCCCCACGGTGAGTTCCAATCGATCCAAACCGGTGAAGGTCGCATTGCCAATACGCTGGGCGCTGGCGAGGTCGAGTCGGTTGGTGACTTCGCTCAAGCGATTGGTGTAGGCGACGATGAGTTCCGAATAGCCTTGGAGGCGTTGGAACATGTTGGTGTCTCCCCCGGCAAACCCATCCACCAAGGTGAGTTCATTGAGTCGGATGCGGAGCAGTCGCAGCTTCAACTCCTGCGCCTTGAAGGCGTCGCGATCGTACTCCACGCGCAATTCCGGCAGATCGAGTATTTGAACGCCACCGAACTGGGACTGGCCAAAGACCTTGAGATTGCGGACTTCCAGATGAGGGCGGAGCAATCCGATATTCAGGCTTCCGATCTCCACTTCAGCCACTCCGCTGGCATTGACTCGGGACTGGATCGTGCGCTTGACGATCCAATCAAAACTCAACAAACCCACCACCAGCAACGTGATGAGCACCGCCAAGCCACCGAGGAGAATCTTGAGCGCGATCCGCAGCCATTTCGGAAGCCCCGGAGCGGCCGGAGGCAAGGGCATCTCCGCATTCTGACTCACAAGACCACATCCTCCGGACGGACCTCCAAGCACTCATCCTGATCTTCCCAAATCACGGCCGGGTACGACTCCAGAAGCGGTGGCATCAATTCGGTGGCCGCCTCGATGAGCAGCTTCTCGGCGTCCTGCGCAGCGTCTTCGAAGGCGGCGTCGTAGTCCTTGGATTTGCGCCGTTGCTTGTCGTCCCAATGAGCCACCTGGTGGGCCTCTTCATATTGATTAGCCCAGCGCTCAAACCGGGTTCGGAAGGCTTCCGGGATTTCTTCGAAGGGCACGCACGTCTCGCCGCAATGGTGGCATCGCAGGCCGTTGGCGATGACATCGCGGGTAAAGAGCGGCAACAACGGAGCCCGGCAACAGGGGGCCTCGATGTAGCCAGCGGGAATGCTGACCAAGCGCTTGAGCCAGATCTGCCGATCGTGGGCGAGTTGGGAACCCAGACGGTAGGCTCCCACCAGCGGATGCGAGAGTCGCCACACCTGACCATGGAGTTGGCCCAAGGTTTGAGAACACCAGCGAGCCAGCGTCAGGTCGTCGAACTGCCGGAAGGTCCGCGCGTACTCTTTCCAGAGTCGGTCCAACGGTGAATCTTCCTGCATTTCGGACATAGCAACGGGACGCTAGCGGATCGACGCTGGGAATCCAAGAGCGCACCGCGGTCCCGGCGTCTGATTGGACCCGACAGGTCAACGGCCCAAAATCCTTGGATCTCGCCCGGCAACGGTGTGAGAGCCGGTGACAGAGGCCAAGGCACGCAGGGCAGAGTTCGGACAGAGTCCTCTGGCCTCGAAGCGCGCCGAGGTTGTAGCCTAATGGCATCGCCCGCTTCGGCCTCGCTTTGGACCTCGACCCGCAGGGTGGTCGTCCGGAGAGCCTCACCCGGGCCGACGCATGCTCACCCAACTCGTAGCACATGGCATTCGGCGCTTCCTCGGGGGGATATTGGCCTTCGTGGGGCTCTGGTTGGGCCCTTGCCTGTCGGCAGCCGGGGTGTATGAAAGTACTTTGAAGCCCCTGCTGCGGGAACGTTGCTTCTCCTGTCATGGCGCGCTCCAACAGAAGGCTGGCCTTCGACTGGATACCCTCGCTGCCATGCTGCGTGGTGGAAAACACGGGCCCGTTGTGATGCCCGGGAAACCCGGCGAATCGCCCCTGCTTTCTCGCGTGACCAGCACGGATCTGGAAGAGCGCATGCCGCCCGAACACGAGGGGCAACCGTTCAGCTCCGAGCAAATCGCACTCCTGACCCGTTGGATCGCCGAGGGCGCAAGCGCTCCCGTGGGCGAACTCCCCGAACCAGATCCGCGCGACCACTGGGCCTTCCGCCCACGCCAACGACCGACCGTGCCCGCGGTGAAACAGGCCGACCGGGTGCGAAACCCGATCGATGCCTTCTTGGCGCAGGGACTTGAAAAGGCCGGGCTGACCCCGCGACCCGAAGCTCCACGACGGCTACAAATTCGCCGCCTGTACCTCGACCTGATCGGGTTGCCGCCTACTGAGACCGAGATGCGGCAGGCCCTGAGTGATACCTCCGAAGAGGGTTACCGGCGCACCGTGGACCGCTTGCTCGACGACCCGCGCCACGGGGAACGCTGGGCTCGGCACTGGATGGACGTGTGGCGCTACAGCGACCCGTGGGGCCTGGGCGACCAGCACCGCAACAGCGCCAAGCATCTATGGCACTGGCGCGACTGGATCGTCGAATCGCTCAATGCCGACCTGCCCTACGACGAGATGATCCGCCTCATGCTCGCCGCCGACGAGACGCACCCGGACGACCTTGAGCAGCTGCGAGCCACCGGTTTCCTGGCCCGGAACTACTTCCTCTTCAATCGCAACCAATGGCTCGACGAGACCGTGGAGCATGTCGGCAAGGCCTTCCTGGGCCTGACGCTCAATTGCGCCAAATGCCACGACCACAAGTACGATCCCCTGCCCCAGACCGACTACTACCGGATGCGGGCCTTCTTCGAACCCTATCAAGTGCGCATGGACCTGGTGCCCGGCGAGGCCGACATGGCCCGCGATGCCATCCCGAGGGCCTACGATCGCGATCCCGAGACACCGACCTACCGCTTCGTCCGAGGTCAGGAAACCCAGCCGGACCGCTCGCGCGTGATGACGCCGGGCGTGCCCGCGGTGCTGGGGGTTGGGCTTCCGGATATCCGGCCCGTCCACCTGCCACCGTCAGCCTGGCAGCCCGAGCGGCGGCCATGGGTGTTTGAGACGCAGGTTCGTATCGCACAGCAGGAACTGGAGACGGTGCGAACCGAAGCGGCCCGAGCCTCGACAAACGCCGCCGCTTCGGTGATTGCGTCCGCAAAGATCGCCGTGGCCGCGGCGCGGTTGGAGAGCGTTGTCCGACGCGCCGAAGCTCAGCGTGCTTCTTGGAATGACGGCCCGGCTTCGGCCACCGCCACCGACGCTGCCCGACGCGCCGCCGTGACGGCCGAGCGTCGCGAAAAGCTCGCGCGCCATCGACTGACCCTGGCCGAGACCGAGCAAAAGCTGGCCACCGCCGAGGCTGGCAAAAAAGACACCCTAGCGAAGGAGGTGGCGACGCAAACCGAGCGACTCGCCGCCCTCGAGAAGGAAGCTACCCAGGAGCCGGCGCCCTCGGAAACCTTCTCAGTCCTGTCCGGGGCGGCGTGGGTCCCGACTCGATTCCTCGACTCAACCAAAGACGACCCCGCAGTGCCGGCCCAGCATCACAGCACCGGACGCCGCACAGCCCTGGCCCGCTGGATCACTGACCCGGCTAATCCCCTGACTGCACGGGTGGCGGTGAATCAGGTGTGGAACCGGCATTTCGGCGCGGCCCTGGCCCCGGCGCTGTTTGATTTCGGTCGCAAGGGCGGCACGCCTGAACACACCGACTTGATCGACTGGCTGGCCTGCGAACTCGTGGACACTCGCTGGAGCCTCAAGCACCTCCACCGGCTCATCGTCACCTCGGCGGCCTACCGCATGGACTCCACGCTGGCCGGCGCCGGGGCGGAACTCACCCGCGATCCCGACAACCGACTAGGGTGGCGACGCACGCCCATCCGCCTCGAATCGCAGGTCATCCGGGATGCACTGCTGGCCCACGCGGGACGCCTCGATACGACCCGAGGCGGGCCTACGGTCGGCTCGTCGGATCAGGCGCAATCCCGCCGGCGCAGCCTGTATTTCCAACATTCCAACAACGACCGAAACCTCTTCCTCACCACCTTCGACGAGGCCTTGGTCAAGGAGTGCTACCGGCGCGAGACCAGCATCGTGCCCCAGCAAGCGCTGGCCCTGCTCAATGGCCGACTCGTCGGCGACTGCGCCCCGGACATCGCTCGCAACCTGACGGCTTCGGCCCCGGACCCGGGTGATGAAGCCTTCGTGCGCCACGCCTTCGAGCAACTCCTGGGTTTCGAACCCAGCCCCGCCGAACTCCAGACAGCCCTCGAGGCGCTGCGTGAGCCCTTCGCAGGATCTACCGGAGAGGCGGGCGTCAAAGTCGGTCCGGCGACGGGCACATCGGCCGCAAAAGCTGAGAAAACTCCAGCCCAGTCGCAGCAGGACGCCCCCATGCCAGCCCGAGCCCGACTCGTCTGGTCGCTGGTCAACCATGGTGATTTCGTGACGCTCCGATGAACCC
>JARXAF010000062.1 GCA_029865985.1 Verrucomicrobiota bacterium | reverse complement strand
GCGGAGCCCTTCCCGCCGAATCTTTGCCGATATCCTCCCCATGATCCCCGTCTCCCGAATGTTCGGCCGGCTCGGCCGTGTCCTCGCCTGGATCCAACTCCTTTGGATCTTGCCGGCAGGCGCGCAGTGGATCACCCAGACTAATCAGCTCAAGGGCGGTTGGAATGCCGTCTACCTCCATGTCGATGCGAGTTACGCGGCGATCAGCGACGTGATGTCTCCGGCCACCTCGATCGAGGAGGTCTGGCTGTGGGTGCCGTCCTCGACCCAGCAGTTCATCGACAGCCCGCAGACGCCGTCTGTAAGCAGTCAATGGTCCAAGTGGACCCGCAGTCTGGGGGCTTCTTCTCCCCTGCAACGGTTGATCCCTAATGCGGCCTACTACGTCAAGGTCACCAATTCTCTGACGTCGTATTCGTGGGCGTTGAAGGGAAAGCCCGTGGCTCCTCAGTATGTATGGACCAGCTCCGGCCTGAACTTCATCGGTTTCCCCACCCCGTCTTCGCCGGTGGGCTACGAGAGGTTCCTCCAGCCCGTGCCGTCGCTTCTGGATGTTTCCGAGATTTACCGCTCCAGCGGAGGGTCGTTTGGAACCACCAACCCGGCGCGGGTCTTCAATTTGGCCACCACCACTATGAACCGCGGCGATGCCGTCTGGATGCGGGTTTCGAGCAGCTACAATCGGTATTTCGGCCCGTTTGAAGTGAGTTTGCCGGGTTCGCAAGCGATTTCATTTGGCAAAGATGGAACCCAAGTCAGTTTCCGCGTCCGCAATCAGACGGCCACCACCAACGTCGTCACGTTGAATCTGATCCCCTCGGAGACTCCGCCCACGGGGCAGTCGAACATCGTGGGAATCCCGCCTTTGATCCTTCGCGGCACAGTCATTTCCAGCACACTCGAGTACAACTATCAGGAGCTGGCGACCAACCAACCAGCGACGTTGACGCTGCTGCCGAAGGGGCAAGCGGGTTCGGATGTTCAAGTAGTGCTGGGGTTGCCTCGAAACCGTTTGGCGGGTTCTCCCGGAGCCCTGAGCGCTGCGGTGCTGCAGTTGAGCGACACCAACGGGTTGTTGCGGGTGGATTTGGGGGTTTCCGCAACCAAGTCTTCCACGGCGGGTTTGTGGGTCGGCGAAGCCCAAGTCACCCAGGTGGTGCAGTACCTCACGACCTTCGACCGCGATCCGGTCGGTAGGCCGGTGGTGAAGCTCACGGGCAATGAGGGAGCTTACTCGATTTTGTACACCAATGCAGTGGTGGGAGGCGTTGCCAAAACCTTCCCGCTGCGCCTCATCGTCCATGACGACGGCACCAACGCCGTGTTGTTGCAGCGGGTGTTCCTGGGCGTGGATGCTTGGACCAATTCGATTGTCGCGGCCCAGCAGAGGTTCTTGATGACCGAGCGATTGAGCAGCGCACGCCGCATTTCCGCGGCCCACCTGCCATGGTCTGCCACCAACGCCTTTTGGCCCATGACCTTGGTCAGCAACGTGTACCGGGCTCAGATCGTGACTCCGTACGATCAGTCGAGTGTCAACCCCTTCATCCACCAGTACCACCCCGACCACGACAATCTCACGGCCACCTTCAGTCAGGTTCAGCCGAAAGGTCAGGAATCCTACGGCATCACCCGGACCATCTGGTTGAGCCCTCAGGCGGCTGGAACGGATTACCAAACGCTCACATCGGGCTCGATGGATCGCAATGGCATCTACGATGAGACCATCGCCATCGAGGGCTCGGGTGCCACGTCCCGGACGTTCCGAGTGATCGGCACCTTCAGCCTCAATCGCATCAGCGATATCCCCACCCTGACCCGTTGAACGGCCCCAACTTTCCCACTCCTTTCTGCAGCCACCCCCAACCCTAGAAGTTATGACCCAGTCCTCCCAGAGCCAGCCCTTCCTGCGGATTTCCGCCTTGCCCAACGGTCGCGGCAGGATGGCGGCCTTCCTCGCGCTGTTGCTTGGAATCTTCGCCGGCCTAGCCCACGCCCAGAACGGCTTCCCCCCCAACTTGATGTCCTATCAGGGGTATCTGGTGGATGCCAACGGGACCGCGCTCGCGCCGACCACTCCGGTCAACTACTCGGTGGTCTTCCGGATTTACTCGGTGTCTTCCGCCGGTACGAGTTTGTGGACCGAAACTCAGACGGTGACGGTGGACAAGGGCAATTTCTCGGTGGTGCTGGGTGAGGGCGGCGCCGAGGGCAGTGAACCGCGCCCGGTGCTGTCGACGGTGTTCAATTCAGCCACTGCCTCGGATTTGTACCTGGGCATCACGGTCAAGGGATTGGGCGGCAATAACACGGAAATCGCACCCCGGCTGCGGTTGCTCACGTCGCCGTATTCGTTCCTGGCGCGCACGGCCAATTCCTTGGCCGGCAATAATGGTGCCTCGCTCATTGTATCGGATGCCGGCCGATTGAGGATCAGCCAGGCGTTGCAGACCACCGGAGGCAATGCCCGCGGCGATAATGCGGTGGACTTGCAGGTCAACCGGAACGGCAGCTCTCCGGGACAGGTGGCCAGTGGTGTCAACTCGGTGATTACTGGTGGTTTCAACAACACGGCCTCCGGTGCGCATTCGGTGGTGGCAGGAGGGGGGCAAAACACTGCCTCAGGATCTTATTCCTTCGTTGGCGCTGGTGGCTGGAACACTGCCAGCGGCGAATCGTCCGTCATCCCTGGTGGTGGTGCAAACACGGCCTCGGGATTTAACTCTTTCGCCGCGGGGCGGAGGGCCAAGGCTCTGCACCAGGGCAGCTTCGTTTGGGGTGACGCTCAAGACTACGACAAGTCGTCCACGGGGGACAATCAGTTCCTCGTCTATGCTGGCGGTGGCATGTCCATCAATACCGCGCCGGTTTCCGGTTCGGCACTCACGGTGTCGGGCAAGGTCAAGGCCGACACCGCCGAATTTGGATCGATGACGGTCACCACGCTGACGTCCAGCTCTGTGTCGGGATTTGGTACCGTCCCGCTGGGCGGCATCATCATGTGGTCTGGTTCGGTGGATTCGGTGCCTTCCGGTTGGGCTCTCTGCGATAGTCGGACTGTCAATGGAAGGACAACGCCTGACCTTCGGGGGCGCTTTATTGTGGGTGCGGGGCCGTGGGCCCAGAACGGGTTGACGAGTCGCGATCCCAACGCCACGGGTGGCAATGAAAACACCACGCTGACGGTGGGTCAGTTGCCTGCCCACAATCATCGAGTTCAGGGAAATACGGCCAACAACGGCAATCACAACCACGCAGTTTATGAAGCGCCGAGGGATGATGCTAACTTCCGCGGAGGCAGAACTCAGGCTCTCGGTGTGGCTGGTGATGCTGGGTCGCCGGGAAATCCGGACTACAACGGTGCGGCAACCACATCTACAAACGGAGACCACAATCACGCGTTCGACCTCTATTCTTACAACACCGGTAACGGCGAATCATTCAGCAACTTGCCTCCCTTCTACGCATTGGCCTTCATCATGCGGGTTCAATAATTCCGGCCTGCATTCAGTCGTTCACCCAACGCTGATACCATGAATCTAACACTGCGATTGCGGGCCCTCTGGTTGGCCCCTTGGTTGTCCCTGAGCCTTTGGGCGCAGGTGCCCAGAGGACCCTTGGAACTGAGGCCCGATCAGACGCTCCTCAATTTTTCCTCCAAGAGAGGTGTGCCCATTTCGAATGTGGCCAATGCGAGCACGGGTTCCGACGGCCGTGCACCCGCTGAGGGGAGTCAGTTGCCCCCGTTGCCTTCGGGTGCCGCCACGGTGCGTCAGTTTCAGTCGGTGGTCACGTTTGGTGGCGGTGTGCGTCCGGTGGCCTCGGCGCAATTGAATACCAACAGGAGTCTGGCGGGCAATGCCGCGGCCCTGGATTTGCCTCGATTGGGAGGTGCCACGCCAACTCACATCCTCCTCCGCTCCCGCGTGGGCGCTCCGATGATCACTCGGGGCGTCAACTACCTCTTCGGATCCATGATTCCGGTGCCGGATACCGATGAGAATGGCACGCTCCTGTCGTCTCGCAGTTTACGCCCGGAGGATTATTGGAGTGCCGAACCGTATTCCACCAACAACCACTTGGGTGCCTCGTATTATTGGAGCCCGAATGCTCGGGTGGTCTTCGCCACGAAACCAGGTGCAGTGGACATCACTTGGAAGCGCGTCAACGGATTGAGTTCTCAGCCGACCAACAGCGCCTTCCTGGAGTCCGGATTGTGGTACGTCACCTTCACGCAACGGGTCATTGTATCGGGATCATTGGTGAAGCCTTCTCGAGCTATGTACTGGACCCAAGGCGACTTCGCTCAGTTGGGCAAGCCGGTGCAGGTCCCGGGCAGTCGGGTGTCGGATATCAAGGTGGTGTTCAATGAACAAGTGCCGGAGCGAGTGCTCAGAGAATATCGCGGTGGTTCCCAGATCACGGATACGAACCGATTGGAAGAAACTCGAACCCTTTGGTTTGAGCGATCCACTTCTCAAATCCTCGCCTACAACGCAGAGGGTCGGGTGTTCATGGAACTTCTGGGTGATGCCAATGCCGACGGGTTGAGTCGCAAGCACCTTGGCTTTGAAATTGTCGATGTTCTCCAACAGGCCACACCTCAAACGATTTCAGTCAGTTTGGGCGATCGCATGCGGGCCTTCTCGGACCCGACTCGGGATGACTCCAAGTTGTACCCAGACCCCGTAGCCCAAATGGGGGATTCCTTTATTGAGGTCAATACTCGGAATAGCACTGTGCCCAATGAGTTGTACGCCATTCGAGAGACCAAGAACCTGAATGATGTGCTGGTGTATTGGATGGAGGATGGCATCGAAGGGTTGCGTTGGCCTCGAGTGATGTCCCGTTACGAAATGCGGTGGCCCAACGATGTGGCCCGATACAGCCATTACCTCCGGCCGACGGTTTCCTCGCAGGAGCAAGCTAAACAAACATCGGTTTTGATGAGTGCGAGCAACGTGCCGTTTCTGGTCTACCAAGATCCGTTGGATCAGCCTCGCGCCTTTCTGGATCCAGATCTCAAGTTTTACACGTTCCTTGCCTCCACGGCGCCGGCCCACCGTTCGTTGATCCGCTACAACAACGGTTCACAACTCATTTTCGAGCGGGTGTTCTCTTGGCTGGATTCCAATTTGGCGACCACCAATTGGGCGGGGACGGTGGTGACCAATTTGACAGCGTGGAACTCCACCAACGCCACCATCACCTTCCCGTCGACCATGGAGTCGCCTCGGGTGATTTCCGAGGTGATCGATGTCGGCCAGCGGGTTCTGGCTCCTTCTGGAGAATTGGGGGCCGGTGGGGTGGGGGATTACATGGCCGGATTCATTCGGAATGGGACCGCTTACCACCCGGGTGCGTACCTCAACCCGTTCACCGAGGGGTTCGATGCGGCCGCCAAATCGTCCATCATCCCGGTCAACGCTAGGCCCGGTGCGAATACCTTGGAGGTCTGGTGGTTCCGCAAGAGCACTCCTCTTTTCCAAGGGGGTATGGACCCCGCCTCGTGGCCAGCCGTTTATGGACGGTACACCATCCAGTACCCGACCTCACCCCGTGAGATTGTGATGGCCAGCAATGCCGGCACCGGAGGATTGAATAGCTTGGAAGCCAAGGGGACCATTTATTACCAGAATGACCCGGCAGCCATGGGTTACAACCCGAATGAAGAGCACGCCTTGATGATTGGTGGCCAGGGCTATGCCTTACGGGATGATCTGAACATTACGACCGGAG
>JARXAF010000041.1 GCA_029865985.1 Verrucomicrobiota bacterium | reverse complement strand
GCCCCTCAGTAGACACATGGATCAATCGCCCGACCTCGTCATGGCCGGAGATCGTGTGCGGTCCTGTGGGAATGCGCTCGTGGTTCCAGTGTCCGGGATGTCCGGGTATCGCCCGGATGCGGAGCCCGTGGCTGGGCCAATAGATCCAATTGTCGAGATTCGCAAAGATCGGTGGGTCCAGCCGTCGTTCCCGGGGAGGGGCGTTGTCCGAGCCGAGTGTTCGATCGGTTCCAACGCTCGCGACCGTGGTGCGTTGATCGGAGCGCCCATCACCGTCCAAGTCTTGGAGCCAGATCAGGCTATCGGGTTGACTCACGTAGACTCCCGAGCCCTGGACCACAATTGAAGCCGGCAGCCTCAACCGATCGGCATAGACAATCCTGGCATCCATTCGACCGTCGTTGTCGGTGTCGCTGAGGGTGACAATCCTCGCCGAAAATTCCTGATTTTCCGGTCTTTTCGACGAGCCCCGTGCGTCATCCGAGATCCATTCAACCACCCACAACCGGCCGTGGTGATCGAACTCCATGTGGATCGGGTGGTTCACCAGTGGGGCGGTGGCCACGATTTCCAGCGACATTCCGTCGGGCAAAAGTGCTTTTTCAGCGATCTGGCCTTTTGTGGGGGCTGACGATGGCGGGTTGGGTTCTTGCCCGATTCGCGAAGAAGCGATGAATCCATCCGCGGAAACAGCCGCGCTATCGAAGGTGTGGCACACCACCCAGCAGCCGATCAAGGCGTGGCGGATCCAGCGATCCAGAGACAGGCAGAAGCGGCGCGGCACCCGGAGAGAATGATCAGCAAGCCTGGATTTTCACAACCCGGCGAAAGTCCCCGGTTGAGATCCAATCCCATGGGTTCGACCGCAATTCAACCGGAGGTTTTTACCCATCCGGATGAAACCGCGTGCCCGATTCTCCAGATTCACCAGAAGGCCGAACCGTCAGCGGTGTGCTACTGGGTGGGTTGCATCGTTGGATGCCGATGGAAACCGGGTTCTGAGGTCGGTGTCCGTCGTTTCTCGGATTTCTGAAATTCAGGACGAAGTTGCGGTGTTGGGAGGGGTCGATGATTGCCGACTCCGTTCTTCCTCGGCGGCGGCAGCGGCGAGGACCGCCATGGTTGCCGTCGTTGGGTGTTCGGAGCCGGATCGGGGACTGGCCAAGACCGGGATTCCCGTGCCTTCGCCCTTGAAGGGTTGGCTCCATAGGCATGACCCATCCTCGGCGCGCAAGGCCCACAAGTATCCGTTGGAGCACACCAGCAACTGGTCTCCGTCGGGCAACAGGGTCACGAAGTTTCCACCTTTGGGGGCTATCCATCGCCAGAGAATGCTCCCATCGCGACGATCCAGTGCGAAGACCCGCCCGTTGAAGGCGGCGTAGATGGCGTGGTCGGGGAAGTTCATTGGACGATGGTTACATGATCGATCGGCCGGAGCCGATCTGAAAGCCGCGGTGATTTCGCAGTTGCCGGAGGAGTTCGGTTGAGATTCGAGGGGCGTCTTGCGTGAGTGGTCGGTCCAGATAAGCTATCTCCATGAGCGAAATCATCTTCGAGGTCAGAGAAGACGAGGTTGATGGCGGCTACAACGCGACGGCATTGGGCTATGGAATCCATACCCAAGGCGAGACCCTCGAGGAACTGAGGGCGATGGTGAAGGATGCCGTTGATTGTTACTTCGATGAAACGATGGAGGCACCCCGAGTCATTCGGCTCCACTTCGTGCGGGATGAAGTTTTGGCACGATGAAAATCCCCCGCGATATCAGCGGACCCGAACTCGTCAAAGCCCTCCGAACCTTGGGCTACACCGTGGATCGGCAGAGCGGCTCGCATATCCGTGTCACCACCCAGCAGGACGGGGAGAACCATGAGGTGGTTCCTCATCACCATCCGATTAAAACGGGCACCCTTTCGGGTATCCTCAAACGGATCGCTGGCCACCACGGTCTGACCGTGACCGAACTGCTGGAGCAACTTGGCCTGTAGGCGAGAGGAGTCGGAGCCTGCAGGTTGCTCGGAACGAGGATACCCCTCCGGTGGACCCGAAGAGACGCATCGTCTGTGTGATCCCATGCCGGTCTAGGGTGGCCCCGGGTCGTCCGAGGCTCGGTCGCTCGACCTGAACATCAAAACACCGGACCCCGCATACGAGGTCCGGCGTGGTTGCTCAGATCGGATCGCGTGGGGCGACCCCGATTGGGTCAGAGCACACCCATCAGGTGCTCGAGCACCAATTGGTCGAGGTCCTGGTAGTTGCGCGCGGCGATGAGTTGGGCGGCTTCCTTCTCGGGGTAGCTCTTGGCCTTGTCCAAGAGGTGCTCGAAGGTGCGGCGCGAGTTGGACAGGTGCGAGAGCCACTGCTTCTCGGAGGTGGTCCGGAAGGGATGCACGTCGAAGCAGACGAACTCGCCCTTTTTGCCGTAACCGTTGCGTTCGAGGGCGCGGATTTGGTTGAAGGCCACGCGGAGGTTGGCCGAGCCGAACGGCTTGTCCTGGTCGAACTTCAGGCCGTTCTGGTCGTTCAAGTGCAGCGACCAGAGCTTGCCGAAGGACATGGCGAAATCGATTTCATCGGCCGGATCCAGACCGGCGAGGATGGCGTGGGCCGACTCAATGACACAGCCCACGCGCTTGGAATCCTTGGTGAGCTGGGCAATGGCCAGCGCGTGCCCGGTGGTGGGCAGGTAGGCGTGGTCCATGGGCTCATTGGGCTTGGGCTCGATGGCCAGGCGGATCTTCTTGTCGTGCTTGAGCATCGCGTCGAAGGCCTCGACGAGCAGTTCGGTGGAGCGAGTGCCCGACTTGGATTCGCGCAGGTAGGTGCCTTCGCGGGCCAGCCACAGCACGAGGATGTCGGTGCCCAGTTCGTTGGCGATGTCGATGCTCTGGCGGGAACGATCGATAGCGTAGCGGCGCAGCTTCGGATCGTTGCTGGTGTAGCCGCCGTCGATGGTTTGCGGGGCGAACCACAGGCGCGGGGCGACCATCTCGGCCACTAGGCCTTCATTGTCCAAGCGCTTCTTCAACGCCTTGGCCTCCTGAAGCACTTGCTTGGAGGACTTGGAATCGATGTCCGGCACGGCGTCGTCGTCGTGGAACATCATGGCGTCGAAGCCGAGGGTCTTCAGCTGGGCGAGCTTCCAGTCGAAGGATTCCTCGCGGCGGACGGTGGGGCCGTAGGGGTCTTGACCCTGGCTGAAGTTCCACGGGCCCACACAAAAACGGTATTGCTGTTTCTTGGACATGGTCAGTACGCCCAAGATTGGACTCGATGCCGGGGGCAGGGCAATCGAGAACGCGATTCGCTGACGGGCTGCGTGGTTGCTCGGACTTGGATGGATGACGTTGTTGGATCATCTGCCTCCTGTCCTCCGGTTGGCGGTGATGGTACTGTTTGCGGCGTGGCCGATACTTTGGTCGTCAACGAGGTTTATCTCAGTCTCCAGGGCGAAAGCACTTTCGCAGGGTTGCCCTGTGTGTTTGTGCGTCTGACCGGATGCAACCTGCGCTGCTCCTATTGCGATACCGCCTACGCTTTCACGGAAGGCAAACGCCGCTCTCTCGAGGAAATTCGCGCTGAGGTTCATCGGTTGGCCGAACCCTTTCAGCATCCGGACCGTGCGCACTTCCCCCCCGTTGTGAGCGCCGGGGACGCCTCGGCGCAGCACAAGCTTCCGCTGGTCGAATTGACCGGGGGAGAACCCCTCCTGCAGCCGAATGCCGCGAGACTCATGCAGGCACTTGCCGACGACTGCTTCACCGTGCTGGTCGAAACCAGTGGGGCGCATGACATTTCCAAGCTCGATCCGCGGGTGCGGCGCATCATGGACTTGAAGTGCCCCAGCAGCGGTGAAGTGGAGCGGAATCGTTGGGCCAACATCTCCCACCTGCGTGCCACCGATGAGGTCAAGTTTGTGATTGGAACCCGCGAGGATTACGAGTGGGCCAAGGCGAAGATCGTCGAGCACCGGCTCGACCCGGTGTGTCCGATCTTGTTTTCGTGGGTGGCACCGTTGTCCGAATCCCAACGGGACAAGGTGCTCAAACCCGTTCCCAAAGGTTTGACCCCCATCTCGCGAAAGGAACTGGTGGAGGCCATGGTGGCCGACCGGGTGCCAGCCCGGTTCCAGTTGCAAATGCACAAATTCATCTGGCCCCCCGACGAACGCGGCGTTTGATGAGCACTCGAGCCAAAGATGCCACCTTGGAGATGCTCCGCCGACATGAGTCGCGGAACATCACCTTCGTCGAGCCGGCTGCGGCCTGGCCCATCGTTTGGAAACGGGCCAAGGGTTGTCGTGTTTGGGATGAAGCCGACCGGGCTTACTTGGATTTGACGGCAGCCTTTGGCGTGGCCGCGGCAGGGCATGCCAATCCGGCTGTGGTGCGGGCTGGTCAGCGGCAGATGGGGGAGTTGCTGCACGCCATGGGTGATGTGCATCCCCACGCCTTGAAAGCGCGTTTGGCCCGCGAGTTGAGCCGAATCACTTTCGAGCGATGGACCCGCCGATCGGCAACGCCTGTGGGCGGCCGGCCGGCTGGCGGAACCCGTGCTTCCATTGAGACGGGCAAGGTGATCTTTGGGTGTTCCGGCTTCGAGGCCGTGGAGGCGGCACTCAAGACCGCGCGATTGGCCACCGGCAAAGCGGGGGTGATCGCCTTCCGCGGGGGGTACCATGGGGTTGGTTACGGGGCGTTGAATGCCACCGAGCGTGGGCACTTCCGGGATCCATTTCGGGATCAACTCCGGGAGTTTGGACGTTTTGTCGAATTTCCCGAGTCGGACCCCGACGGGCAAGGAAGGCTGCGGATGGAGGCGTCGCTGGATGCAGCATCCGCCGCTGGCGATATAGGCGCGATCATTGTGGAACCCATGCAGGCGCGCGGCGGCATCCGCATTCCGCCACCGTGGTTCCTGCCATGCCTGCGCCAATGGGCCGACGGTCATGGGGCTTTGTTGATCCTGGATGAGATTTACACGGGCTTCGGGCGCACCGGCGCTTGGTTCGCCTGCGAGCACT
>JARXAF010000115.1 GCA_029865985.1 Verrucomicrobiota bacterium | reverse complement strand
CCCATGAAGTTCACGCGGACCCTCAAACCGCTGAAGGGACAGTTCGAATTGGCACCGTACTTGTGTGTGGTGTTCGTGCTGCTGTTTTTCATGCTATTCGGGGGCTATCTCGTCTTGCCGGTGGGCACCCGACTGGAACTGCCGCAGGGTGGTTCCCGCATCGGAACCTGGACCGGCGACCCCTTCCTGGTGGTGGCCGTGGATGCCAGCGAACAATGCTACTTCGAGAACCAGATCGTGCCCGACCTCACTGTCCTGAAGACCCGATTGACCGCCCGCGCCAACGCTCCGAAGGGCCCGCGCAAACTCTACCTGCAGGCGGACCGCTCGGTCCGCTACGAACGCCTTCAGCAATTGGCTTCACTGGCCCGTGAAGCGGGTTTGTCCGAAATCCTGCTCGGTGGCAGTGGTGGCACCCACAGTGGCAACGGTGACAACACCGATCCACGTCGTTCCGGAAATCCCAACCCATGACCGCATCGGCCTCAGGATGGAGTTCCCGACGCTGGATCAGCGTCTCTGCCCTGCTGGCGCTCTTGCATGCTGCCGGCTTCTGGGCGGTCACCCGTTTTCCTCAAGGCCCCCGTTTGGGAAAGCTCGACACCTTCGAGCTGGTCTGGTCCTCCACCTCAACCGACGTCCTCGAAAGTTCGATCCTCTCACCCACCCACTTTGCCTTGCCGGAGAGTGGCGGGTTTTCGGGCGATGCCGCGCAGGCTTTGCCACCGGTGACCTACGGATGGGGCCGATCGGATCCACGTCCCTCATTCCTTCCAGCCGATCCCGGCGGGTCCAATTTGGGACCCACCCCGGGAACACCCACCCCGCCAACCCGAGCCGCCTTACCCCGGGCGGTGGCTCCAACGTCGGACGGTCCGGTCCGCATGACAGCCGATCAGGCCCACAGCGAAGTCCGAGGCAATCTGGCTTCACGACAATTGGCCCGCCCTTTGAGCATCCCACCGTGGACCGAAGGCGACTCGCCACAGCCCACCCGCATCGAACTGGCGGTCAATCCATGGGGAGAAGTCCTGACGGCGCGCGTGATCGTAGGATCCGGTTCCAAGCCAGCCGATCTGGCCGCACTGGAGGCCGTTCGCAGCGCACGGTTCAAGCCATTGCCCGAGGCTCGATCATCGGATGCCTTGCGGGCCGACCGTCTCACGTGGGGGATGATGAGCATCCACCCGGTGCCTGGTAATGCGATCCAGAAACCGGTCAATCCTCTCTGACCGACCATGCAGCCGGAATCCGTCATTGCGATGTGGGTGACCCTGCTACTGGCCGGGTTGGGGTTCTTTGCCTTGGCCGATGAATTCCGGCGCCGGCGCATCGGATCGGATGTCTCCCAAGACCAGGTGTTCCGTTGCGTGCGATGCAGCTCGGTCTACACCGACGACGCCGAAGTGGAACGTTCCCGCTGTCCGCAATGCGGTAAGACCAACGAAGCCGTGCGCTTTTGAGGCTGATGGCCCTGCGTGGGAGCACCCACCACCTTTACCTTTCCTTCACAAATCCATGCTCCGTTCCACACACGGGCTTGAAGTCCTTGCGGCTCACTCTGAGGGACACGATCCGGCCACGGGGACGAAACTGGAACGAGCGATCTCCACGGAATCGTTCCGACCAAAAAGGAAAAACCTGTTCCCGATAGGCCCGGTCACCGTCACACCCTCCTCATGAACCCCAAAACCCTGACCTGTCTGACCACGGCCTTGTGGTCTTTGACCTTTGCACCGGCAGCCCTTTCGCAAAACGCCTTCGACCGACCACCAGGTCCGCCACCCGACTTCGGTGGACCACCGCCCTTCGGCCCAGGCGGACCGGGCGGAGGTCCCCGCGGGCCGGGCGGGCCGGGCGGGCCTCCTTCGACACCCAAGACGTTGTTGGTGTCCCGCTTCGACCAAAATGGCGACAAGCGCCTCAATGCTCAGGAACGTCAGGCGGCCCGCGAATTCCTCATCGAAGAAAAGGTGGCCGGACGTATCCGCGGTCGGGGGCCCGGCGGCCCGGGCGGCCCGGGCGGACGAGGAGGCCCTCCTGGAGGCCCACCGGAAGGCCCTCGGGGCGGCGAACCCTTCAACCAACCCACTCCCGGTCAAAAGCTCACACCAGCCGAGGTCAAAAACTTTCCCGACGCGCCTTTGTACGAAGAGGGCATCCTGCGGACCTTGTTCCTCCAGTTCGAGAGTGCCGACTGGGAGAAGGAATTGGCCGACTTCAACAACACCGATGTGGAGGTGCCGGCCACCCTCACGGTCGATGGAAAGACCTACCGCGAAGTGGGCGTGCACTTCCGGGGAGCCTCGTCCTTTTTCACGGTGCGGGAGGGCCAGAAGCGCTCACTCAATGTGTCGTTGGATTTTGCGCACAAGGACCAGGCCATCGGCGGGAACAAGACCCTCAACCTGCTCAATTCCCACGAAGATCCGTCCTTCCTGCGGACGGTGCTGTACAGCCATATCGCCCGGGAATACTTGCCCGCCCCGAAGGCCAACCTGGTGCGGGTGGTGATCAATGGCGAGAACTGGGGCATCTACGCCAGCGCCCAACAATTCGACAAGCACTTCACCCAGGAGTTCTTCGGATCCACTCAAGGACACCGGTGGAAGGTGTCGGGCAGCCCCAATGGTCGCGGCACCCTTGCCTACCTGGGATTTGAACCTGCACCGTACAAGAAGATCTATGACCTCAAGGGCAAGGACAGCGACCAAGCCTGGAAGGATTTGATCCAACTCACCCGGGTCCTCAACCAAACTCCGGCTGACCAACTGGAGTCGGCCCTCACACCGATCTTCGACATCGACGGAGCGTTGCGATTCCTGGCGGTTGAGAATGCGCTCATCAACAACGACGGCTATTGGATTCGCACCAGTGACTACGCGCTCTACCAAGATGCCCAAGGACGCTTCCATTTGGTGCCGCATGACATGAACGAAGGCTTGAGCCGGCCGGGCGGTCCCGGCTTCGGCGGCGGCCCCGGTGGACGCCGTGGGCCAGGCGGTCCAGGCGGGCCGGGCGGCGGAGGCACTCGCATCGATGGAGTGAAGCTGGATCCGCTGCATGCCGCGCAAGATCCCAATAAGCCACTCATCTCGAAGCTGCTGGCCGTGCCGGCGCTGCGCGAACGCTATCTGGGCCATGTCCGCACCATCGCCGAGAAATCGCTCGATTGGCAGAAACTCGGCCCGCTGGCCGAGAAGCTCCACCAACTCATCGCCGCCGAGGTGCGGGCCGATGGCCGCAAGCTCGATTCCACCGAGGCCTTCGAGAAGAGCCTCACTCAGGACATCGCCGGCAACGGCTTCGGCCCAGGTGGCGGCGGCTCGATGGGCCTGAAGAACTTCGCCGAGCAACGGCGGGCCTTCCTGCTCGAGTATCGACCCAAAGCTCCCTGACAAACCGAGACCCTCCAGACGGGGTGACCTCACAGGTATCATCCCTGACCCCTCACCCCGTCCTGGGTCAGTCGGATTGTCGGATGAGCATTTGGCTTTTCTCTCAAGCTCCTCTCCACTCCTTGAATGAGCGAAACGCTTCGATTCCTCCAAGCCTGTCCCTCCGATGAGGACATCGATGTCGTTCGGCTCGTGGATTGCGTGCTCATCGATGCCGTCCGTTCTGGAGCGAGCGACATCCACATCGAACCCTGGGAATCGAGCATTGCCGTGCGGGTCCGGATCAGCGGCGTTCTCAATGAACTCATCCACCTCCCCAGCGATCTCCTGCCCAAGATCACCGGTCGCCTGAAGGTCATGGCCAACCTCATGGGCCACGAGACCCAACTCCCTCAAGAAGGCCGTGCCAACACCTTCCCGGAAGCCGGCAACGTGGTGCTGCGCATCTCGACGTTTCCGACGATCCGCGGTGAGAAGACCGTCATCCGGATCTTCGATCCCTCCAACCGGGCCTTCAACCTCGAGGCACTCAGCCTCGAGCCGGACACCCTGGAAACCCTCAAGGGCCTGCTCACCCGCCCCAGCGGACTCCTGCTCATGACCGGACCCACCGGCTCGGGCAAGACGACCGTCATCTACGCCTCGCTCTGCCACCTGATTGAACGCTCGGGCCCGAGCATTAGCATCGCCACGGTGGAAGACCCGGTGGAATTCACGCTGCCCCTCATCGCGCAATCCCAGTGCAATGTGGCCCGCGAATACACCTACCCAGTGGCCTTGCGATCGCTCATGCGGCAAGATCCCCAGGTCATCATGATCGGTGAGATCCGCGATCCAGAAACGGCCCAAATCGCCGTTCAGGCCGGGCTCACCGGGCATCTGGTCATCAGCACCATCCACTCGGGCAGCACCACCGGAGTCTTCGCCCGCCTCATCAACATGGGCATCGAACCCTTCCTGCTGGCGTCGTCCATCACCGGGGTGCTGGGCATGCGGCTCATCCGACGCAACTGCCCCGTCTGCTCCGAGGCCTATCAACCCGAACCCTCCGTATTGGCCTGCGTGCCGGAAGAAATCCGGGAAACAGGTCTATTCCGGCGAGGCGGAGGGTGTCCGGCCTGCAACCACACCGGCTTCAACGGCCGGGCCACCGTGATGGAAACGCTGAAAGTCGACGAGACCCTGCGGGATGCCGTGCTGCAGAAGCTCCCCACGCGCCGGCTCCAGGAACTCGCCCAGACTCAGGGCATGGAGACCTTGTGGCAGGCGGGCTTGCGACGGGCCCTGCGAGGGGAAACCACCCTCGAAGAAATCCTGCGGGTGGTGGGTATGGAAGGATTCTGAGGCGACTGATACGGCCATACCGCCGAAACCTTTCCGCCCGTTGGAGCGCCGACCTGGGCGATCAGGGGCCCACGGGGAAAATCGAACGGGGCACCCGGGAAAGAATCCCCAGATGCCCCGATGCAAAGGAATCGTTCCGGATCAGTAGCCGTACTGCGGCACGCTGCCGTTGGCCAAGATGTAGCCGGTGCGCTCTCGGTACCACTGGAAGTCCACGCGGCCCTGGGCATCGAAGGTTTTGGTCGCCGGATAGGAGAATTTCACAGCCTGGTACTTGGAGGTGCCACTCAGCCAGCGGCGGATCTCGGCATGTCCATCAGCAAAGGAAAATCCGCAGGCACCGTTGTGATAGGAGGCCGGGATGTCCTGCCAGGACGAGGCGCCCGGGTTGTTGATGAAGTAGCCGTCGTTGATGGAGTCGGGATGCTCGTCGAGCGTGAGCCAAGTCTTGGCAGGCGACGGAACTTGCGACTGCTTGAGGAACTGGATGTGGTCGGGGAAGCCCCAGTTGCGCCCGTCTTTGGTGGAATCATTGCCAATGCTGAAGCGACCAAAGAAGGAGTTCATGGCCATGCTCCGGTTGCGGCGAGCCCAACCCCTGCCGCGCTGGGCTGGCGACACGAAGATATCAGCCGGGCACTTGTACACACCCACAGCCCCACCGGTGTACTTACCCAAGACGCCATTGGCCACCCAGGCATCATTGGTGACACTGCGTTCGGCGGTGCCGCCGCCAACGCCCCAGGTCATGACGTTGTTCACCCAGTTGTCGAACACCTTCTGGTCGATGGCCTGAATGGTCTCGGCGACGCCGTAATTGTTGGCCACCGCATCGTTGTAGTCGGTGGAGTACAAGTGCCAGCCCAAGGTGAGCTGCTTGCTATTGTTCACGCAGCCGATGCCCTGAGCCTTGGACTTCGCCTTGGCCAGAGCCGGCAGGAGCATGCCCGCCAAAATGGCGATGATGGCGATGACCACCAACAGCTCGATGAGGGTGAAGCCGTAACAACGCGCGGATGGGCGGCTGGAAATTTTAGGGATTTTCATGGCGGGCAATCCGCAAGATACCCGAGCGGCCAAGGCTGACAAGCGCGGCGACAGCGCACGGAACCGTCATGGATTGATCACCCGGAAGAACTGACCACTCGGAGCATTGGTGGTGGAGTCGAGGAGGATAAGCACCCCTTCTGGATCACCGATCTCCAACTCCATGGAATCCTGCCAGGTTTGCAAATCGACCGAGCGCTCCAGGCGGAAGGTCTGGTCCATCTGTCCACCGAAGAGGAACAGGCTGTCTTCAGAAGTCTTCGGATAATTGAGGACTTGCACCGGCGCATCGAAGGCGGTGGCTCTTGCGCGCAAGATGGCTCCGCCCGAACCTGCTACGACCCACTGGTCGCCGGCGGCTCTCACCGTATAGAGGTTGCGGGTGGTGAGGGTGGGCATTTCCACCCAATTCGAGAGGTCTTGTGACAGGGCCACAACGCCTCCATCGCCCACCAAACAGAACCAGCCGGAATACCATGCCACATCATTCCACCAGGTGGTCGAGACCGTGGAACGTGCCGACCAAACCACCCCGTCCGTGCTCGTCAGGACCGTGCCCGCTTCGCCCACGGCGACCAGACGGCCGTTGAGCCAGCGCACCCGCCAAAGCCAGCGCGAGGTACCTGAAGGGCGGGAGGACCAGTTGGTGCCATTGGCGCTGCTCAAGAGAGTCCCATTTTGTCCGGAAACCAAAAACCCACCCGGCCATTCGGTGGCGCCGCTCAGAATGGCGGTGGATCCGGAGGTTCGCCGCGTCCACGACCGGGCATCCGGACTGGTCAGGATAGCACCACCGGAACCGGCGACGACAAAGAGGTTGGTGTTGGCACAGACGGCTCGCAGGTCGGTGGTGATGCCGGAAGCGACCGCTTCCCAGGCGATGCCCAGGGTGTTCACCTGATTGGTGATGAGCACCCGGACCACTTGGGTTCCGTTGGTCACGGAATGGGTGCTGACCAACGGCGCATAGTCGGTGCGGCTCAAGGCCAGTGCTCCTGAGGAACCCACAGCGACCACCCAATTGGAGCGGCCGCCCAGCCCGTAGTAATTCACTCCGGACGCATTGGCCGGCGCCAGGCCCCGGTTCCAGTTCTTGCCGTCCGGACTATCCATGAACTGCGCCCATTCCCCGGCCGTGACCCGGAGGGTTTGTGGTTGGGTGTTGGTGGTGAAGGTGGGCACTGCCCCTGTGAATGCGACACTCACATTGGTGCCGGGGACGGTGAGAACCAGAGAATCCCAAATAGCGGCAATGCCGGTCGGTTCGGTGTAGCTCCAGTTGAATCCGGCCAAGGTGGAAGAGCGCGTCCCGGTGACAACCAGGCCATTGCGTGTTCCGGCCACCACCTGCTGCCCGTCCCACAACAAACATTGATAGGTCACCAGCGGAGCCGGATTGGCCCGGAGGGGATTGGCCTCGGACGACCAAACCCAATTACCGAACAGGCTGACGCCGAAACGCAATTCCCCAGGACCGGCCACCAACCGCTCGTTGCCAACGGCCAAAACGGCCGTCAGCGCGTTGGTCGTGCTGATCCGCCCGGCGTCCCATTGGAGCAGTTGGGTGGTGCGGCTGATCACATAATTGCCCGCATCACCCACGGCCATCACGCCGGTTGAAACAGGAACCACACGGTACCAATTGAAGCCCGACCTGCCGGTGTTGCGCACCGTCCAGCTCAGGCCATCGGCACTGCTGGCCACAAAGGCCGCGTCACCCACGGCCACGAACAGGCCCGAGGCATAGGTCACACTGGTGAAGTTGTTGGTTTTGCCCACGGAGGCGGCCGTCCATTGGACTCCATTGGTACTGACCAGCACCGTCCCGCCGTCGCCCACGGCCACAACCCGATTGGACGAAGCGGCCACGCCTTCCAGCCACTGGGTCGTGCCCGAGACCGCTGACTGAAACACTTCTCCATCGGACCAGAGAACCGTCCCCGACTCGCCCACCACGATCGCCCGATCCCCCAAATAGGTGGCTCCGCGCAACGCGACCGAAGTTCCGGTCTTCGCCCGACGCCAGTCTGGCAGAGCGTCTGCCACCCACAGTGCGCCGCGATCTCCCACGGCGAGGTACAGGCGATTGGTGCGCCACGCCAAATCGGTGATGGAATTGCCGAAGGGAGAGGGATTGGACCAGCGCCAGGTCAAATTGGTGCCTTGGGCTAGGACCGAATCCGATCCGACCACGGCACCCATGAGGATCATGAAGAAAAGATGAAAGGACCACCACCGACCCGTTGGTCCCAAGGCACAAACCTCTTGGCTGCTGCGGACGAGGGTGTTCACTGCGTTTCTATAGGCGCTGGAAAGTCGTTGTGCAATGCACTCCCCTGAATTTCAGGCGTCTACCACAGGGACTTGATCCGGGGGCGGGAAATGCACGACGAAGGTCGAGCCATCCGATCCGGTGGACTCCAATGAGACGTCACCGCCGATGCTCAAAACCAGTTGTCGGGTGATGGCCAAGCCCAAGCCGCTGCCGCCCGGCTTGGTGGAAACCGTGGGCTCGAAGAGGTGTTCCCGCACGGACGGTGCGATCCCCGTTCCGGCATCGGTGACGCGCACCGTCAAACTGCCATCGGAGCCATCGGCCGAGGCAATCCGCACCTCGGACTGATCCGGCGCTGCCTCCAGCGCGTTGCTGACCAAATTCTCGACCACCAGCAGGAGGATGTTGGCCTCCCGGTTGTGAAGCCGACGCTGGGAATGACTGTGCAAAACAGTCCGGACACCCCGCGCCTGAGCCGCTGGATCCAGCCGCTGCAAGACCCGGGGCAGCAATTCACTCATCGCTATCTCGAACTCGGAGACCCCACGAGAGTCCCGGAGGACACGCACCACGCCATCAATCAGGGCTCGCATGCGACGAAGGGTGACCAGGGCTTCGGCTCGATCATCCGCCGCCACGGGCTTATCGCCGATGCTGGCCAGAAACCCTTGAAGGCCCGCCAGCGGATTGCGCAATCCATGCACCAAGTGAGAAGCCACGGCTCCCATCGCCCCGGTCTTGGTGGCCACCATCAATTCCCGATTGGCGCGAACCAAGCCCTCGCTCCGTTCGAGCAAGACCCGGTTCGTGCGAGCCAACCGAGAAAAAGCGATCGTGATGGCCACGGCCAAGGCACTGCCGGACAGCAACAAGGTGACAAACCCTTGTCGCCAGAGACTGCGATCGAGTTGGGCATATTCTTCCAACAATCCGGAACCGGCGACCTCCACACCCAAAATGCCGGCCAGCGAAGGGGCCATGGAATCCGGCAGGGGGATGTGCATCCGCAGGACGGCGGATTTTCCATCGGGCTGGACCCGGAATTCCGGAAGGACTTCTCCAGCAATCAAGCGTTCCAACTGGGAGGGATCCGGCTGCGGAACAGACTCCTCGCCATAAATCCTCGAGGGCAATCCACCGCGGGCGTCGAAGACCGTGATGCGTTGAACATGGGCCAACTGCGGCAACGTGGCCACTTCGACGGCGGCCAAGAGCGGATCATCCACTCCCTCGGCGCGCAGGGCGGCAAAGCGTCCTTGGAACAGGGCCGCCACACCATGCGCTTCGCGTTCGGCCAAACCCGCACGGAGTTCCCGGCGCAGCGGGAGGCGCGTGCCGAGAACCGTCAACACCAACACAGCCAAAGCCACCGCCACCGCCGCGAGGGTGGGCCCATGCATTCCATACGGGAGTCGGTTTGATTTCAGAATTCCCATTCCAATCCCCCAGTGGCCGTGTGGGAGGAGTATGTGTAGAGCAGCACATTGGAATTCTGCCGCTCGAACCAGTACTCGGCAAACACCGTCGCGTGGCGACCCACTTTTCGGAACACGCGGGCAGTGGTTTCCACATCCTGGGTGTGGCGGTACTTGAAGAGGTCTTCCGGGGCCGGCGAAATGAACTGACGCTGGTAGTCCCATTGGCTCCAGCGTACCCCTAACAAGGTACCCCAATGGGTTCCCTCCCAACGCAGCGTTCCTGCCACTCCCCAGCGATTGAAATCGTAGAAACCCACGGCCTGATCCCGGTTCAGCAATTGGAAGAGGCGCACCGTGGAACGGAGTTTGGGTTTGTCCGACCACTGATGTTTCCAAGCCACATCGGCATTGAGTTGGGTGAACCGCGCCACCGTGTCGGGCTCGGGAATGCCCAGGAGATTGGAAGCAGGCCGGGAATCATAAGGCCGGTTTTCGTAGCGGACGGTGGCTTCAACTGTTGATCCCTCGGCGTAGTCCCAAGCCACCACCGAGCGCGGCCCTGTCTGCCAGAACCCATCGATCGGGTCATTGAAGTTCTGGCGCTGCCAACTGTAACCCACCTCCCAACGGAATCCCCGCCCCCGGGACCATCGGAGGGACGGTTGGGCGGTCAGGGAATGCACCTTGGTGCGCACCGAACCCTGACCGTCGGCCAGCGTTGAGGCATCGAACACCTGATTGGCATACAGGTGCTGACCCACGAGGCCCGGGCTCCATCCGGACAGACTTTGGTACCGATATTCGCCATAGGTTGAAACCCAGGCATCGCCACTCACCGGTTGATCGGGGATACCCGAATCGACCGTCTTCAGGTACCGACGTTCTTCACCACCGACAAACAAGGTCCAGCGATGGGCGTCGATGGGCATGCGTATGAAAAAGGCCTCGAACCCATAGCCAGCAAACGGAGTCTCCTGGGCGTTGGTGCCCGAGAGCAGAGCGTTGTCACGCCACCCGCCCGAGCTGCGCAAAGTCACCGTGGTGGTCCACACCGGAATCTCCCACTCGCCATCGGGGTCGCGCGGATGCAAGGGCCCCAACGCTTGCTGACCGCCGAGGAGGTTTCCTCCCACCAGGAAGATCCAGACCCAAAACCCAACTGAACGGATTGCCCATGCAGAGGCTTCCATTCGGGTGCGGTCGTGAGTCGGAGTCGACATGCGAAAATGCAACGGATCAGTCCCCATGAGAGTGACGGACACGAAAAAGGCAGGCGAGCCGCAACCTGCGATTCGCCTGCCTTGCCTCAGCCTTCAACGTCGTTTCACCGGGTGACTGGAGGCACGGCGAAGAGGGACGACCGAGATTAGCCGCGGGGACGGCCCGGACCCTTGCCGCCGCCCGAGCCACCGCCATCGGTGCGCTTGTTCTCGCGGACCGAGACGCCGAGGTCTTTGAGTTGGTCGCGGATTTCGGTGCGCACCTGCTGGGTATCGGCCAGGAACTTGTCGCGATTGGCCTTGAGCTGCTCGCGGATGGTGTTGCGCTGCTCTTGAGTGGCAGTGCTCAGTGTCTTGGCCATATCCCGCTGGGCATCAATGAAGCCCTTAGACTGCTCACGGTACTTGGAGATCTGGTCCTGCAAGGATTGGGGCAAGGTGGTGAACACCTTCTCGGGCACACCGATCCGAGGCACTTCGATGCCCGGTCCACGGCCGCCGCGGCCGCCCTCAGGCTTTTCCGGCTTTTCCGGCTTTTCTTGTTTCTCGGGCTTTTCTTGTTTCTCCGGCTTCTCGGCCGGAGGGGTGGCCTGAGCGAAGGAGCTCAGAGTGGTGACCGTGGCCAGCAAGGCGGCCAGCAGGAAGGACTTCTTGGAGTTCATGTTTGGATCAATGCTTGGATCAATGTTTGTGGCGATGGTTTTTGCAGATCGGGGCTTTATGAATCAGGAGGTTATGGATTGGGGCTTTTGTTTCTGTTTCCAGAAGCTCTTTCCCGAGGTCAGGACCCCGCATTTTCTGGGAAACCTTTTGCATAGACCGTGCCAATGCCTCGCGGGCTTGAAAACCCGGTCATCGAGGCTCGTTTCCTGTGGTTTTGCACGTGTTACAAGACGCTAAGCCCACCCAACCAGATCCGTTTGGGGAATATTCCCCAAGTGGTCGTAGGACCGGATGGGGACGAATACCCACTCTCCAGACACTGATGTTCCCTGGACTGGCGCCCACGGAACCCGATCCGTCCTGCAGAAGATTTCGCGTTTTGCCTCGCTGGAATCTATGGTCGCCGGCATGGGAGATTCGCCTGCGGTTCCAATCCCGATTCGGAACACTTGGAAGGCCGTCGTCGATCACGCTCGACGCTATCAGGACTTCACCTACGTCTATCCAGTCATCTCGCGCCGGTCGCGCGGGCTGTCCATCGGCGTGAACCTGAATCCCGACAAGCAGTGCAACTTCGACTGCGTTTATTGCGAGGTGGATCGCAACACGCCGGGGAAAGCCCGTGAGGTCCGCCTCGATCAGGTGCGGGACGAACTGCGTTGGCTCATCGACCACGCTTTGAATGGCGGCCTCGGCCGCGAAGCCAAGTTCAGTGACGCCCCACCCGAGGTGAGCCGTATCGTCCGCGATGTGGCCTTCAGTGGCGATGGCGAGCCCACCATGGTCTCGAACTTCGATGTGTGCGTGGAGGTCGTGGCCGAGGTCCTTCGGGAGAAGGGGCTTTCCGACACCAAGATCGTGCTCATCACCGACTCGGCCGGCTTGGACAAAGCGTCGGTGCGCCGCGGGTTGTCGCTCATGGAGGCCCACCATGGAGAGGTCTGGGCCAAACTCGACGCCGGCACCGAGGAGTACTACCGGCACATTAACCGCAGTTCAGTGCGCTTCGACCGGATCCTGGGCAACTTGCTGGAGACGGCTCGGGTGCGGCCCATTGTCATCCAGAGCCTCTTCCTGAAGACCCACAGCCAGCCCATGTCGTCGATCGAACTGGATGCCTACTGCCGACGCCTCAACCAAATCCGGGATGGCGGGGGCACCTTGCGCGAGGTGCATGCCTACACGCTGGCTCGACCCACTCCGGAAGCGTGGGCCACGCGCCTCAGCGCCGAAGAACTATCAGCGGTCGCCGAAACCATCCGCGCCCAGACCGGACTCCGAGTGGAGGAGTTTCCTTAGGGGGCAAATAAAAACTCCCGCGGGGATCCCCATCATTCAGGGGTCCAGCGGGAGTGGATGGGTAAGCTTCTGGTTCAGCTCACGTACTCACGCGGATCCGCCACACGACCGGCCAGTGCGCTGGCGGCCACGGTCGCCGGGGAGGCCAAGAACACCTGGCTTTCCTTGTGGCCCATGCGACCCGGGAAGTTCCGGTTGGTGGCGCTGATGCACTTCATGGGGGCATTCATGCGACCAAAGGTGTCCACCGGTCCACCCAGACAGGCAGAGCAGCCGGCATTCTCGGTCATTTGCACGCCGGCCGACACGAGGATATCCCAAATGGTCTGATTGCCCCAGCGGGTGTTCTGGAGGTCATGGACGATCTCCGGGGTGGCGGGCACGCCGAAGGTGTCGATGACCACCTTCTTGCCCCGCAGCACGCGGGCGAATTCGACGAAGTCGCTGGTCTT
Source organism: Verrucomicrobiota bacterium (assembly GCA_029865985.1). Taxonomy (GTDB): domain Bacteria; phylum Verrucomicrobiota; class Verrucomicrobiia; order Limisphaerales; family UBA9464; genus SXXZ01. The sequence continues at coordinate 17,434 of JARXAF010000115.1, read as the reverse complement.
GCCACCGGTGCAGGAGCCGACATAGGCCCGATCGAGTTGAATGTGGGACAACTCCTTGGCCGACTTGCGTTGGCCGGGGTCGGGATGGCAGGCCACCGTGGGCTCGAGCTGGGAGAGGTCGATGACGATCTCGCGGGTGAACTTCTGGTCGGCATCGGCTTCGACCGGCTCATAAGTGGCCCGGGTGCCATTCAGACGAGTGCGGGCGTCGACATACTCGGCGGTGCGCGCGTCGAAGGGGAAGATGCCGTTCTTGCCGCCGGCCTCGATGGCCATGTTGGCGACGGTCATGCGGTCGTCCATGGACAGTGTCGCGATGCCAGAGCCATGGAACTGCATGGCCTGGTAGGTCGCGCCGTCGAAGCCGATTTCGCCGATGGCATGCAGGATGATGTCCTTGGCCATGACGCCGGGCTGCATTTTGCCCTCGAGTCGGAACCCGATGGTCGACGGCACCTTGATGAGCAGTTTGCCCGTGCCCATCACGAATCCGGCGTCAGTGTTGCCGATGCCAGTGGCGAACTGGTTGAAGGCGCCGGCCATGCAGGTGTGCGAGTCGGTGCCGAAGAGGACTTCGCCGGGGCGGGTGTGGCCCTTTTGGGGCAACGCGGCGTGGCAGACGCCGGCGTACTGGGAGCCGTACTGGCGCTTCAGCAATCCTTTGGTCGCGTCGAACTTCCAGGCGCCGTTGGGGTCATCGATGACGTCGTAGAAATAGGGAATTTCCTGCTCCCGCACGAAGTCGCGCAAGATGTCGACGTTGCGGTTGGACTTGGAATCGGAGGTAAAGATGTAGTGGTCGGGGATGATGACCACCCGATTGCGGTCCCAGACCTTGGCGTTCTGACCGAACTCGCGCTTGAAGACGCCGATGGTCCCGGGTCCGCACACGTCATGGGTCATCAGGACATCGGCATTCACCCAGATGTTGTCACCGGCGGACACCTGGGATTTGCCTGAGGCTCGAGCCAGCAACTTTTCGGTCAGCGTCATAAAATCGTGGGGTAAGGATAGCCAATGGCTGGAGCCGGCCGCAACCGCGAGTTCTTGGCGGGGCGGGTTCCATGGGTTCACCGGGGATCTTGAGGGGTGCGTCTCGGGCGGAGCTCCGCGGGACCGAGCCTGCGGTCGCTGAGGAGACTCAGGGTCTGCCGGATCGCTCTGGCGAATGTTTTGGATGCCCGGGGTTTGGAGAATCGTGCAAGACGGAGGCGGGTTCAGGACGCGAGGAGTCTGAGGATTTGGTCGAGTTTGCGGTTCAAAGCGACAGAAGGCGAACGGGCTCCGGACTGGATCTCCTCGGAAACCCTGGGGATCTCGACGATGCGGTCAGCGGGGTGGTATTCAGAGAGGCTTCGGGCATTGCGGGCGGTGGACGCATCGGCAGCGGCCGGGGCCATGAGCACGACGGGGACGCCGGAACGCAGCGACGGCGGCAGGCAGCCGAGGGTGGCGCGGACGTCATGGATCACTCCCAGACGATTGGAGGCGACGATCAGGGGCCTCGCTTTCAGACGGACGATCAGATCCCGGGTATCCCCATCAACGGTCAAGGGGCTCAAGAGCCCTCCGGCTCCTTCAACGAGCGTGAGTTCGCTCTGCTTGGAATGCTGGAGAATGTGGGCTGAAACCGCTTCCAGGGTCACGGTCCGTCGTTCCAGTCGGGCCGCCAAGGCCGGGCTCAGGGGAGCCTCGAAATGCCACGGATTGATCTCGTCCAGCGTTTGAGCCCCGCCTGAGGCCGCCTCCAAGGCGAGGGCGTCGCCCCGACCGCCGCTGCACAGCGGCTTGAAGGCCCGGATCGTCCGTCCGAGTTGGATGATTCGGCGTACCAGGAGTCCGGAGAGCACGGTCTTTCCGACTCCAGTCCCCGTACCAGTCACTACGAGAAACCGCTGTTTCGCTGCCATGGGCAGGGACTCTGGAACCGCCATTCCCCAAGGACCAGCCCATTCGCCCCTTGTGCGGTCTTCCACCGTTTTGCCACCGTTCAGCCCAGTCCCGGAGGCCAACTTCGGGTCCGAACACCATGAATCCCAGCGCACCCGGCACCCAGGCCATCCCGTTGCTGTCGAACCCGCGGCCGACGCCACTGGCACGGCGGATCATCCCCTGCCTGGATGTCCACGATGGGAAGGTCACGCGAGGGGTGCAATTCGGCCGAGCCGAAGACGGTGGACTGCGCAATGTCGGCGATCCGGTGGAGATGGCTCTGCGTTACGATGCCCAAGGCGCCGACGAAATGGTCTTCTTCGACATCACCGCCAGCGCCCACGGGCGCGCCTCGATGATCGGTGTCATTGAGCGGGCGGCGGACCAGTGTTTCATGCCACTGACGGTGGGGGGCGGCATCCGGACCGTGGACGACATGGGGCAAATGCTCCGCGCCGGCGCCGACAAGATCAGCATCAACTCCAGCGCCATCTCGAATCCGGAATTGATCCGCCAAGGAGCCGAGAAGTACGGAAGCCAGTGCATCGTGGTTTCCATCGATGCCAAGAAGGTGGGCCCCGACCGCTGGGGCGTCTTCGCCGCCGGTGGGCGCAAGGAAACCGGTTTGGACGCCGTCGCATGGGCCCGACGGGCCTGCGAGCTGGGGGCGGGCGAGATTGTTCTCAATTCGATCGATGCCGACGGAACCAAGCAAGGGTTCGACCTTGTGATCACCCGTCGCATCAGTGAAACCGTGGGGGTCCCGGTGGTCGCCAGCGGTGGGGCAGGCAACTTGCAGCACCTGGCCGACGTCCTGAAAGAAGGGCACGCAGACGCCGTTCTGGCCGCCAGCATCTTTCATTTCGGCACCCATACCATCCGGGAAGCGAAGGAATTCCTGGCCGCCCGGGGCGTCATGGTTCGGCTTTAGCCGGCCAATTGATACAGGTAGGAAGGGTCCCATAGGGGCCAATAGGGGATAACCACCCCCGAAAAATAGTCAGCGAAAGGAATTGCCCTGAACCTGAGAATAAGGAGGATGGGTGCTGTCTGTCAGAGATCTAGTGCTTCCAAGGCGTGGTGAATCCTCAGGTGAACATGGTTCGGTGATGATTTGAAACCCGGCAGTCGGGAACAACCTCGAGAACGCAAGCGGTACTCCGAACAGCAAGTCATCAATGAGCAACAAACTGTTTGTCGGAAACCTTTCCTACAATACCACCGAGAACGAACTGCAGGACGCATTCGCCGCTTATGGCACCGTTCTGGAAGCCAACCTGATGGTCGACCGCGTTAGCGGCCGCCCCCGCGGTTTCGGCTTCATCACCTTCAGCACCCCCGACGAGGCCCAGAAGGCTGTCGAGGCCATGAACGGCGCCCAAGTCGGCGGCCGTCCCCTGACGGTCAACATCGCCCGTCCCCGTGAAGACCGTCCGTCCGGTGGTGGCGGCGGCTACGGTGGTGGCGGCGGCGGTGGCGGCCGTGGTGGCCGTGGCGGTGGCGGCGGCGGTTACGGTGGCGGCGGTCGCGACCGTTACTAATCCGTTCCCACGTCATCATTCTTCTTTCACGGGCGAAGGCTGGAGTCTTCCGGTCTTCGCCCTTTTTCTCATTCCTGTTCCCATTTTTTGGACGAACTGCCTGCAGATCGTCCCATTCAGCCCCTGTTCCCGTCCCGATAGAGTCCTGTCCTCATGAAAGAAAACGCCATCGAAGTTGAAGGCCGCATTTCCAGCGTCCTGGCTGGCACCATGTTTCGCGTCGAATTGAACAATCAGCACCTGGTCTTGGCCACCGTCTGCGGCAAGATGCGCAAGCGCTGGGTCCGACTCACCGTGGGTGACCGGGTCAAGATGGAGATGTCTCCGTACGACCTGAACAAAGCGCGTATCACCTGGCGGATCGGTTGATTCCACCGCACCCGCTCGTTCCTTCTGTATCTATCTGCTCGATTTTTCTCCTTCCCTCACGGATTCCTTGGCAAAAATGGATTTTAGACAACTGGGCCTCGACCCTCGCGTGCTTCGTGCCGTGGATGATGCCGGCTACAAAGAGCCGACACCGATCCAGGCAGCAGCCATCCCCGTCATCCTTTCCGGCAAAGACCTGATTGGCATCGCCCAGACGGGAACCGGCAAAACCGCCGCCTTCACCCTGCCGCTGCTCACCCGGCTGACGACCGGCCACTCCAGTCCAGGCCACATCCGCGCCCTGATTCTCGCACCGACCCGGGAACTGGTGGTCCAGATCCACGAGAACGTGCGGGCTTATGCCCAATATCTGTCCCTCAGCGTGGCCACGGTCTTCGGTGGTGTCGGCGAAAAGCCTCAGATCGAGGCCCTCCGACGGGGCGCCGACATCATCATCGCCACCCCGGGCCGATTGTTGGATTTGATGGGCCGACGCTACGGCAACTTTTCCGGCATCCAACACCTGGTCCTCGATGAGGCCGACCGCATGCTCGACATGGGCTTCCTGCCCGCCATCCGGGATGTCGTTCGCCAACTGCCCAAGCGGCGGCAGACCTTGCTCTTTTCAGCGACGCTCTCTCGGGAAATCGAATCAGTGACGCGTGAGTTCCTGCAAACGCCGCAGTCGGTCGAGATCGGCCGTCGCTCCAACCCGGCAGAAACAGTGGCCCAGTCGGTGTACGAAGTGCCCCGTCATCTGAAGCCGGCCATGCTTCAGCATCTCCTGCGTGATCCGGCTCTGGAAATGGTGTTGGTCTTCACCCAGATGAAACATGGTGCAGACCGGATCGCCCGACGACTGGAGCAAAATGGCATCCGAACTGCGACGCTGCACTCCAACCGTTCTCAGAACCAACGTCTGCGGGCCTTGTCCGAATTCAAGGCCGGGGTCGTTCGCGTTTTGGTGGCGACGGACATCGCGGCCCGCGGCATCGACGTGGATGGTATTTCCCACGTGGTGAACTTCGATTTTCCGCCGGCTCCCGAAGACTACGTGCATCGGATCGGCCGCACTGGGCGGGCCAATGCCGTCGGTGATGCGATCAGCCTCGTCAGCCCGGACGAGTCCAATGACCTTCGGGCTCTGGAACGATTCATCCACCGGACGCTGCCCCGCAAGCAATTGGAGGGCTTTGATTATTCTGCGGCCGCCCCAGCTTTCGCTGCGGATTCGGGCCGACGCCCCTCCGGCGGGCATCCAGGTTCCCGTGGTCGTTCCCCCGGGAATTCATCGCAAGGACGTCCGTCCCGAGCCCCCCAAGGACGCGGTCCCGGTGGACCCGGACCCGCAGATCGAGGCCCCCGACCCCAAGGGGGCGGCGGTGGCGGCACCGGTGGCACGGGTGGCGGTTCATCGCGTGGTGGCACCTTCCGGCCCCGTCGATTCCGCTAAAGACGCCCTGGGCTATTGAGCTCTATCGCCGCCGCAGGCCGTCATTGCCAATGACGACTGCTGCGGCTCCCTTCGGCCACTCATGACGCTGGACTCGCCCGCCGGGCCAGCGCACTTCCACAGCGGTGGGCGTTTCGGGAGTCGCCAGAACCGTGTCCGACGCATCCTGGGATCGAAATCCGGATCCGGCGTGGAGTTCGCGGGCCGGCCCCAGTCGAGACCCCATCACCATCCGGATCACGGCACCGATCCCCTCCGGATTGCCGTCTGGCCCTTCCAAAGCCACGCGGACTCCCGGCTTGCCAGTTCGATTGCGGAAAATGCGCGTCTTGCCGGCCTGCTGTCCCACGGCCAGATCGGGACGCCCGTCTCCGTCCAGATCAGCGATGGCGCTGCCGCGCTGCTCTCCCGGCAGACGAATTCCAGCATCACTGGGTCTCAGGCTGCGAAATTGCCCACGGCCATCACCCAACAAAACCAACCCGAATCCGGCATCCTGCCGGGCGGTTTCCACATCCATGCCGAAGAAGTTCTGGGCCAGGAACAAGTCTTCGTGCCCGTCGCCATCCAAGTCAGCGACCGAGACACCAAAAGCGGGTGATTCCTGAGCCATGGCAGGCAAGGCAACGGCCTCAAAACGGCCACCCCGATTGAGGAAGACCATGGAATCCAAGGTATCTACACTCAACGTACGGCCTTTGGCAGCCAGAGGTCCCAGCAAGGAGTCGAGGCTCAGAGCGGCAAATTCCCGGTGCGAATGAACTCGTTCCGTGAGCGCCGGAATGGCTTTGGCCAAGGCCGACCACGAACGCCAAGGCGTCTGCCGCCCACTCATCGGATCCCATGAAGCCATGAGCGTGAGCACGCGACCGGGTTCGTGGAACTCGCCGTAAACCATCTGGATGGGTGCATTGCTGGCCCCCGGTTGGTCGGTCCGCCAGTTGCGGCCCCAATTGGAGGCCACGAGGTCGAGTCGGCCATCGCCATCGAAATCTCCGGCGCTGACGCCATTCCAAAGGCCACGCCACGCTCCCAGACCGGACTCGGCGGTGGCCTCGACCCAACGACCCCGGTCATTGCGGAACAAACGCAAGGTGTCCCAGTCACCAGCCAAGACGAGATCCGGGTCGCCATCGCCATCGACGTCGGTGAAGACAGCACCATTGGCTCGGACCCCCTCCGTCACGGTTTGCGCTTCACCCCAACCCTCGACCCGACCGGGCAAAAGAACGGTCTTGGAAGACTCCGGGTACCGACCCGCATGGGCCCGGGCTCCGACCAGCAAGTCCAACAGGCCATCGCCATCCACATCGGCCATCGCCATCGGGCCGGTGGTGGCGTCATCGACCAGGGCATGGGTGCCCAAGACGGCCTTGCCGGACTGGACGGTCCAACTCAGGAACCGAGGCGCCTGGGCTCGAGCCGCCTTGACGTTGGACAGGCCGGCGATGATCCGGGGCGGCTCAGTGCGTCGTCGATGAACGAGCACACTCACCGCCTCTGGATTTTCCGGGGTCTCCAGACCTGTCCCCAGCGGTCCGGTTTCCGGCACGAATCCGCCAGGTCCGTCGTTGCGCAAGGCCCGGAACCGACCGTCCTCGTCGGCACTGATGAGCAAATCCGGATCCCCGTCGGCATCCCAATCCGACCAAGCCAGACCCGGGGCCTCCGTGCCCAGGCGCCGTGGCAACAGGGGTTGACGATCCATTTCCGACGCATCGGGCTCCCGCGGAACGGGGTCGGGATCGGCGATGAGACTCTCGAACAAAGGCTGTGGAGGCGGCGGGCCAGGCTGGGGATCCAAGGTGTCCCGCTCCTCGATCTCGACGACCTGATTGGCCTCCAAACCACGAACCACGGACCGGCGGCCATTGCGCCAGATCACTTCCACATCGAGTTGACGGGCCTGACCCGCGGCAAAGACGCGGAGGGCCTGATCGCCCGACAAGTAGCGACCGCCGGAGATCATCTCCTGGGTTTGCGTCACCGGTCCACCGGTGACCTGGATCTTCGCGCCGATACCTGCGGTGTTGCCGCGCGCACCTTTCAGGCGAACCGCCAGTCGCGCCGCCGGAGCGCCGTTGCGCAACAATCGGGCCGGTCCATTGAGCACATTGATGACGCAATCAAGGTCGCCGTCGTTGTCGAGGTCACCGAAGGCCATACCGTGGGCGAACCCACGCTGATCAAAACCCCAGAGCTTTCCGCTGTCTTCGAACGTCAGATCCCGGCGATTGCGAAAGGCCATCGAAGGGGTCTCCCGTCGCGGAAGCAGGGCCAGAGCCCGCTGTCGGGTCTCCGGAGTTTTCCAAGCGCCTTCGCGGATAATCCGGCTTTGAACGTCGATGTCCTGCACATCGTGGAAGTTGCCGGTAGTGAGAAGCAGGTCTTCCCAGCCGTCGAGATCCACGTCGAGGAAGGCCGAAGACCACGTCCAGTCGGTGGCCGCAACGCCCGCCATTTGAGCGATTTCCGCCCAGCTACCGTCGCCCCGCGACCGTTGCAAGGCGTTGCGGGTGACCTCTGGGCGGAAGCCGGGCTGTTCAACCGGCCAGCGCACCACACCATCCAAGGTGTCGGGACGCTGGCGCGCGCGGTCTTCACGCCGTGGGCTCAGCATCTCGGCGACAAAGAAGTCATCGTGCCCGTCGCGGTCGATGTCCGCCACATCCATGGACATCGAAGAAAGCGGTTGATTGCGCAAAGCCGTCTCGGGCGCTGCCTGGAATCGCTTGCCCCGATTGAGCCACAGCCGATCGGGCCAATGGATGAAATCGTTGCAAACGTAGAGGTCGGGTTGGTGGTCTCCGTTGAGGTCGCGGAACATCACGGCTAAACCCCAATCCCGCGGAGCATCGGTCAGGGGCTGCCCCTGCTCGTCGAGAAACAAACCCACATTCCACGGGGCGACGACCACGTTGGTTCCGCCCCGATTGATGTAGAACGCGTCGGGCTCTCCGCGTTCAAGGACCTCCAAATTGCCATTCATGGCGGGGACTCCGAGGTAGCGGTCCTTTGGTTCGATCACCGTACTGCCGTCGGGCTGGCGGCGCTGGACGAACCGGCCACCCTTGGGCGGGTCATGAAAGGTGTCGGTGCGATAGTGGGTGACGTACAAGTCGAGGTCGCCATCGCCATCGACATCGGCCAGAGCCATCGAGGTGGCGCCGGTGTTCCGGAAGAAACCCATCTCGACCTCGGTGAAACGGCCACGGCCGTCGTTGTGGAAGGAACGGGTGCCACCGCCCAAGCTATTGACCAGCAAGTCCAGATCGCCGTCGCCGTCGAGGTCGGCGAAGGTGCACCCCGTCGAATACTGATCGGGACAAGCGACACCCGCTCGGGCCGTGATGTCTTCAAAACGCCAGTCGCCGAGGTTTCGATAAAGGACATTGTCCCCTTCGAGGCGGCAGAAATAGACATCGACGCGCCCATCACCATCGACATCACCCAGCGCGACGCCCGAACCCAATTCCAACAAACGGTTCCGGGCGACGGTGGCTTCGGCCAGATGATTGGTGAATTCGATGCCAGTCGCCGAAGCGGGCTGAAGGGTGAAACCAGGACCGGCTCCAGGACCTGGGCGGACCATGGCCCTACGAATTCCTGGCTCCGATTTCCATTCCAAGGGTGGAATCGATTGGCCGTGGGCACAGACCAGCAGCAGTCCAAACGTGATGGACACGGTTCGACTCAACACGCTCACACCACGCCAATGGGCAAAGCAGTTCAAGGGAAAGGGGATTTCTTCGACGTTATTTCCCCAACCTCGGACGATCCAGCACGAAAGATTGACGGTTCTCCGCCGCGACGCTTCGAGGGCCGAGCCATCGAGCTTCTCGACAAGCTGGCCGTGAGGATCCAGCGTGCCGTCCATTCCCATGAATCGAAGACAGTTCTTGGAGCGGTCTTGGCTGGGCAGCCTGACCGTGGCTTCTGGATGCTCCCTGATGCCGGTGGGTGGCCACGGGCCAAAGCACCTGTTCTTCACCTCGTCGGGCAAGACCTGTGTCATCGACTCGACGGGCCAGAACGTTCACGAGCTGGAAGTTTCGGCCCCCGGTCAGATGACGTGGCAGCCGGCCGGTTTCCTGGAAGACGGGCGTGTGCTCTTGCTGAGCATGGAGGCTCGCCGGGACGGTCCGGGCCGACCCTTCGACGAATACTACCACCAGACGCCGACCCATGTGTGGGCCTACGACCTCGATCGGAAGTCCCTTCAAGAACTGGCCACGCGGGATCGCCTGGCGCCGTTCTATGCCCCGCAACTGGTGCTTCAAGGCGGACGCATCCTCATGCAAGTGATCCGCACCCGGCCCGGGCAAACCTTCAACATGCGTTTGGACGGTTCGGATGCCCGCGAGTTCACCGGCCCGGACGAAGGATTGCCCTACGGTTACAGTCTCAGCCCGGACGGTCAGCGCGTGGCCTTCCATTTGGCCAGCCGAGAAGGCTACCAGATCTGGACGTGCGACACCCGCGGAGGCAATCGGGTGAAGGTCGCCGCCCAACCCGGTCATTTGTATTTCGGACCCAGCTGGTCTCCCGATGGTCAGTGGTTGGTCTTTCAAGACTGCCACGCACCGGTGGATCCAGGACACGACTGGTCCGACGTCTGCGTTTGTCGCCCGGATGGGACCGGATTCCGAATGCTCACCGAGGGTCAGTCCATGTGGTTCGCAGCCACCTACGGCACGGCAAGCCATCGCGGCGGCGGTTCCAATGTGCCCGTGTGGACGCAGGATGGCCACATCCTCGTCCCCTTGCGCATCCCGGGCTCGAGGGTGCCTTGGGAATATCAATCGCAGCGGCCCGACACCGATCATTTCAACCGCGACTTCAAGCCCGACCAAGCCCGCGGCGGCACCGCCATCGCACGGATCGATCCGCAAACCGGATCCATCGTATTCCTGACGCCCCGCGCGGAGGGTGTCTGGGATTTCCGCTGCACGGAGTCCCCGGACGGACACCGGATCGCCTTCTGTCGGGCTGAGACCGGTGGCGTGCCTCGCTTGTGGATGATGGATCGAAAAGGCCGGCATTCCCGGGAGATCCACGCCGGGATCGGCCCTGGCGGCCTGGATCATCCGCGGTGGCTGCCCCGAAAACCCGCCTCCTCCCAGTCTGGATACCGGTGACTTCCCGGAGCTCACCCTCCGCCCGCAGTCCTTGCTGAGTGGCCACTCCTCGTGGTTGGCACGAAACGACGGCACGGCGGATCCATGGACTGGGGGGAACACAAAGCCACTTCGGAGCCTGTCCCTATCAAGAGGGGCCGGCCCGCACCCATCAATTCAATGACCCAAGGCAACGGGTTGGGGATTGACAGGCGGATCGATCAATTGCAAACTGTTTGCATTGGTTTGAAACTCGCCCCTTATTCCTTATGAAACTGCCCTTGATCGTTCCAGCGTTGACCCTGGTAATCCCTGCGTTTTCCCAAACTTTCATCCAATCCGGCCATGTCGATATCGGTATCGGATACGAAGATAAGGCCTTTGATTTGCATGTGCATCAGGAGGAGCCCTTGGAACAGGAGTTCGCGCCGGGCGAGGCGGTGTTCGCCATCGGATCCGCCGCGGCCGGAGTTTCTCCGGGCGGCGCTTTCACCAGTTTTCTGGGGGCTTCGGGCACACCGGTTTGGGTGCTTCCCTCGACGGAGAATTCTCAATTGCCCTTCCTCGGGTTTGGCACCGAAGAACTCACCGCCAGCGACTGGTCGGGCAACATCACTCTCAGTCTGAAAGCCGTCAGCGGTCCGGGCACTTTCTCGATCTGGGGCACTAGCGGATTCGGCGCACCCGAGCTCAAAATATCCACGGTCGATGGCATCACCGCTGGCGACCGTTTGCCGTTGGTCCCCGGCAGCCACGGTCACTTCAACGTCGGCTTCTCGGCCCCCGGCGACTATTCGGTCACGCTGGAAGCCTCCGGTACCCACCTCATTGACGGCTTCCGCACCAGCGATCCGGCCACCTACCGCTTCCAGGTGATTCCAGAGCCCTCCACCTGGGCCCTGGCCTTGACCGGCTTCGCCGCGGGCGCGCTTTGGCTCCGCCAACGGGGCCAGCAACGTCCGCAGTGAGTTTCCACGAAGCGGATTTCCCCGAGAACCACGATGCGCGTGAAAACTCACTATTCGCAAAGGCGGACTGGGGTTTTGTGTCTGGTTTCCGGACTTCTGATGACGGCTGCACGGCTGGCTCTGGGAGACGATGCTCGCGGTTCGTACCTGCTGACCAACGAGCATGTCGACCTGAAGGTGATCCTGGCTCCCGAAGGCACCAATCTGTTGCAGTTGGTGTTCCGAGATCATCTCCAATCGGTCGATCGACCGACGCGCGAGACGGTGGTTCGAGTGCCCGAGACCGCGCGCTTGACCATTCCCGAGGGCTTCGAAGCCGTGGGACCGGCAGGGTCCGACCTCTGGGTCCTGCCAGCAGGTCAAGATCCCCGGTTGCTCTATCTGGGTTTCAGCACCGAAGGTCTGAATCTGCCGCCCCAATCCCTGGAACTCTTCGCTCGACGCGTCGATGGCCCTGCGCAGTTCGCCCTCTGGCAATTCGATGGTACCGGAGGGCTGTCGGTGACCTTCCAAAGTCGCGACGGGCTCGATGAGACCGATCGGCTCAGGCTGGCCACCGGAGCGCATCAACACCACAATGTGGGGCTTTCCAAGCCGGGTTTGACCACCGTTTGGCTCCAGGTTCGAGCCACGGTCGGAGGCACGAATGCATGGAGTCCCGAGACGCCGGTTCTCTTCGCCGTCGATCCGCTGCCAAAAGAACCGGTTCGTCTCGGGATCGGCCCGGGGCCGTCGGAAGAGCGGTGGCGGCTGTCCATTTCAGGGACTCCGGGGCAGGCCGTCACTCTGGAAGAGTCCATCGATCTGATCCACTGGATCCAACGCCCCGCTCTCACCAACGGATTTCAACCGATCCAAATCCCGGTGGCCTCCACCCAGGATTCACCCGCGCGGTTCTTTCGGGTCCACTCCCCATGAACGACCCGCGCACACCTGACCCGGCGATGCCAGAAGGATTCCGGCTCAACCCCATCGGATCTCCAATGGCCCGTGGCGCGCGCGCATGGAGCCCGGTCCGGTGGAGTGCTCCTCTCGTCTGATTCGTCATCTCCTCCCCGATCATGCGGACTCACCGGATTCCATCGCGGCCCTGTTTTGCAAACGGTTTGCATTATAAAAACTCCGAGGGGATGACCTGCGCAGGGGCTTCGACGAGTCGGCGTGAGCGGCAACGGATCCTCCAGCTCCTCGAGCTCCAAATGAAACGATGGGGAGCCGATGTGATGCACCCGGAGGGCAATCTGCTCGTCCGTTTCGGGATGATCCGATTCCGGGTCCCCGGACAACCGGGAAGCAGCCGCTACCGATGCCGATGGGCGGACCATTGGATCGAATTGCACTCCACCTGCGCCGGAATCTACAGCGAGACGGGGGCCGGCATCGTGTTCCTGCGGCCGGTCGGCAAGGTCTACCTGTTCACCGGTCAGGAACCCCCAACCCCCGGCGGTGCTGCCACCTCCCACTGGGTCGTCCCACGGTCGCCCGATGAACGGGCCCGGTTCTCGAAGGCCTGTGCCTTGCTGCTGGCATGGGTCGAAGCCTACGAACGATGGGCGTCCGACCATCGAACCCCGCGCTCCAGGTTTGGACTGCAAGCAACAGCCAATCCCGTCCACACCCCCCCATGATCACCGGACCCGACGATTCCAATCGCATCGACCGGATCTGCGCCGGACTGTCCATCGCCGCCATCGTGCACTGCGTCCAGGCCCCCTGGCTTGCTCCATGGGTGCCATGGCTGGCCGGGGAAACCGCGCATGGGATCGTGGCGTGGACCCTCGCCCTGCTCAGCATCCTCGCCGTCCTGAAAGGATGGTCGGTGCACCGGGCATCCCGAGTGTTCGCCTGGGCCCTGCCCGGGTGGTTCTGCCTGATCACCGCCCGAAGCGGATCGGCCTCCGGATCAGGTGAGATCGCAGAGATCTTCCTGACGGCCACGGCCGGAATCGTTCTCTGGGTGACCCATCACCTCAACCGATCCCTGGCCTACTGGCATCACCGATCCTGAACCCAGCGCCTTCCATGATTCCTCTTCGATCGTCACCGCTTCCAGTGACCGTGCTTTCCGGCTTCCTCGGAGCCGGAAAGACCACGCTGCTCAACCACCTGCTCCACAACCGCGAGCACCGCCGGGTCGCCCTCATCGTCAACGACATGAGCGAGGTGAACATCGACGCCGCGCTCGTCAAAGGCGGCGGTGCGGCCCTCAACCGCGCCGAGGAGAAGCTCGTCGAAATGTCCAACGGCTGCATTTGCTGCACGCTGCGCGAGGATCTGCTGAAGGAGGTTTCGAAACTCGCACGGGAGGGTCGCTTCGACTGCCTCGTCATCGAAAGCACCGGCATCTCCGAACCGCTCCCGGTCGCCGAGACGTTCACCTTCACCGACGAGGAGGGCCATCGCCTGAACGACCTCGCGCGGCTCGACACAATGGTGACCGTGGTGGACGCCTACAACTTCCTCCGCGACTACTCGAGCGAAGACAGCCTCGCCGACCGCCGGCAGGCCCGGGCCGAAGACGACGAACGCTGCGTCGTGGACCTGCTGATCGAGCAGGTCGAGTTCGCCGATGTGATCGTCCTCAACAAGGCGGACCTCGTCGACGAAACCCAGCTGCGTCAGTTGGAAGCCATCCTCCGGGCGCTCAACCCGCGGGCGCGTCAGGTGATCAGCCGTTTTGGCCGGGTGTCCGTGGGAGAGGTGATCCATACGGGGCTTTTCGATTGGGAGTCGGCGCAGCGGGCTCCCGGGTGGCTGAAGACAATGCGTGGCGAGGTGACTCCGGAGACCGAAGAGTATGGGATCCGAAGCTGGGTCTACCGGGCCCGCCGACCCTTTCATCCGCTGCGTTTCCGGGCCTGCATCGAATCCGAATGGCCGGGGATCCTTCGCAGCAAAGGTCTGTTCTGGCTGGCTTCCCGCAATGATTGGGCCGGGGCCTGGAGTCAGGCTGGATCCGCCTGCCGGGCCGAAGGTGGGGGTCTCTGGTGGGCCGCCACACCGAAGAACCAATGGCCGGACGACGACCAGGAGGTGCAGGAGATCATGGACGACTGGCAGAACCCTTGGGGGGATCGCCGCCAGGAGATCGTTCTGATCGGGCAGGTTTCCAATCCGGCCGAACTGAACGACCGCCTCGATGCGTGCCTGCTGACCGACATCGAAATGGCCTCCGGCCCCGAGGGTTGGGCACGGCTGACCGATCCGTTGGCGCCATGGGTGGCGCCAGAGGCATCCGCTCCGGAATCGACCCCCACCCATATCCGTTCATGAAACCTATGATCCGCATCGATCACCTCTCCGCGAAAAAAGGCCGACGCCATCGCGGCCCCGGTCCGACCGAGTGTGCCCGTCGCATCAAGGACTGGACCCGCGAGCGGCTCGGCCTGGATGCGGATTCGACCGTTTGGGTGACCGAGTTGCGATGCAGCGACCCGGGCTGTCCGGATCTTGAGACCGTCATCGCCATCCCGAACCCGTCAGGAGACTGGCGGACTCTGCGAATCGCCAAACCGGTCGCCGATGTGTGCCGGGAAGACATCGCGGCATTGACTTGACCCCCCCGCCCCGTTTCTCCCGCCCCAAAACCAAACACGATTTCTGAGCAACCCCTGACCAGACCCCTCCACCTTTATGGATTCACGCATCCCCGTCACCGTCCTCACCGGCTTTCTCGGCTCGGGAAAGACCACGCTTCTCAACCGCATCCTCTCGGAGAACCACGGCCGTCGCATCGCGGTCATCGAGAACGAGTTCGGCGAGGTCGGCGTGGACAACGAGTTGGTCATCAATGCCGATGAGGAGGTCTTCGAGATGAACAACGGATGCATCTGCTGCACCGTCCGCGGCGACCTCATCCGCATCCTGGGCCAACTGCTCAAGCGAAGGAACCGCTTCGACTACATCCTGGTCGAGACCACCGGGCTGGCCGACCCCGGACCCGTGGCCCAGACCTTCATCGTCGACGACGAGGTGAAGGAGGCGTTCCGGCTCGACGGCATCGTGACCCTGGTGGATGCCCATCACGTGGAACGGCATCTCGACACCTCGGAGGAATGCCGCAAGCAGGTGGCCTTCGCCGACGTGATCCTGCTCAACAAGGCCGACCTCTGCACCGGCGAAGCCGTCGCGGCGCTGGAACGTCGGCTTCGCGCCATGAACGCTGCGGCGCGCATCCACCGCACGGAGCATGCGGTGCTGCCTCTCGAACACCTCCTGCACATCCACGCCTTCGATCTGGCCGCGAAGCTCGCGCAGGACGCGGACTTTCTGGTCGAGGAGCTGCCCTTCGAATGGGGCGGGCTCTACCGGCTACCGGCGGGGATCGGGGAGCTGGTGCTACAACCCGGACCGGATCCCACGATGGACCTGGTAGCCTTCGCCGGAATCCCCGGATCGGCCGGTCCGGACACGCTCCATGAAGCCCGAATCGAGGCCCTGCGGCGTTTTTCCCAACCGCCGGTGACCTTGGAGCCGGGCGGGAGTCTGCTTCCGGGTCCCCACCGCTACCGGCTGGCGCTCGACGCCTCCGGTCCATCCAGGTTCCTGTTGCGCGTGGCCGAGCCGACAGACCTCCTGCTCTACACCCAGCACCGGCCCGAGGAGTTCGGTGCCGTCTTGGGCGGCTTCGGCCGCGGTTCGCTGGAGCCCACCGCCTCGCAAGATTTTGGAGGCCCGGGGCACGAGCATGACGCTTCGGTGTCCAGCGTCGGCATCGAGGACTTGGCCGAATTGGATGCCAAGCGCCTCAACGCCTGGCTCGGCGAGCTGCTTCAGACCCGGGGTGAAGACCTTTTCCGCTGCAAGGGCATCCTGAATTTCCGAGGCTCATCCAAGCGGGTGGTCTTCCAAGGGGTGCACATGCTCCTCGAATCGAACGCAGACCGCGCGTGGCGGCCGGGCGAGACCCGCTTCAACCGGCTGGTCTTCATCGGGCGCAACCTCGACCGGGAGGCGCTGGTGACCGGCTTCCGCAGCTGCCACGCCGGCTGAAGTTCCCGCCCGTTGCAGAGAGGCCCCAAGGCGCCGAGAAATTTTTCGGTAAGGTTTCTTGGTTCCGTGCAACTGGAGGAGGGTGACGAAAAACCTCGATCTGCGGCACTGGGCCTTCACGGTCACATTCATGGTGGCCTACGCCATTCTGACGGCGACCGATGCGGCATCGACCCTGCAGGGGATGGGTTCTGGTCTCGCTCAACCGCTGGCAGGCGGGCGGAAGATCTCGCGATTCGGTGGATCATCTGGTGGATGTCACGAACCGGCTCGGCATGGATTCTCCCCCGCTCATCCAAGGACATTGTTTTAGCCATAAAACATTGTTGTTGCCTTAATCATCTGGGTTTTCCACAACCACAGAGGTGATGCTCCGCCGAGACCCAGAAACCCCGAACACCCCGCCGATCCGTCCACGTCCCGAAGCCGGGAGGCTGCACTGCCTGGCGGTAGTTCTGGGTGTGCTTCCCTGCCTGGCCGGCGAGATGCCCGAACCGTTGCCATCGACAACCGGACGTTACTGGCTGCTCGACCCGGTACCGCGCGAAGCAATGCGCCCCCTGAGCACCGACCGGCCGGACCAGACGGAAAGCCCCTATTCGGTCGACGCCGGGCATGTTCAGTTCGAGTTCGAGGTGGCCAAGGCGACCTTCGGAACGGTCTCCGCCGACGGCGACCGCTCCGGTCGGGAACTGGTGGTCGGAGGGGTCAACGCCAAGGTGGGATTGACACCCCGAACCGACCTGCAATGGGTCTACGATGGCCAGGTGATTTCCTGGAAACGATCGGAAGCCACTGGACGCCTTGAGCAGCGGTCCGGAGCGGGCGACGTTCAAACGCGTCTCAAGGTCAACCTCTGGGGCAACGACGGCGGACCCACCGCCCTAGCCCTCATGCCCTACGTAAAATTGCCCCTGTCGGCCTCCCATGTGCGCAATGGGCATGCCGAGGGCGGGCTCATCGTGCCGGTGGCCGTCGAATTGGCCCCGGGCTGGTCGTTGGGAGGCCAAACGCAAATCGACTGGGTCCATTACGACCCGGCAGGCCATGGCTTCGAATGGG
>JARXAF010000185.1 GCA_029865985.1 Verrucomicrobiota bacterium | reverse complement strand
ATACTGCTCGTTGTCGTTGGCGTAGAGCAGCGCGGCGAGGATGAACTGCCGCATGTTGTTGAGGCAGGCCGTCCGCTGCGCCCGCTCTTTGGCCGCCCCGAGCGCCGGAAGGATCATGCCGGCCAGGATGGCGATGATGGCAATTACCACGAGGAGTTCGATGAGGGTGAAGCCCTTACGGGCCCTGAAGATCCGAAAAAAACCTCGTTTCCGGCGGCCACGCGAGGCTTCCGATGCATCGAGATCCCCGGAAACCATCGGCAGTTTGGTGAGGTTCATTGCGATAGGCGCTCGGCCACGCGGAGCAGTATCGAGTTGTCCGGCGCGTCCATCTCGGCCTCCAGGGCCCCGTCGGCCGGTGCCGTGAGAAACTCGAGGGTGGCAGGACGCCAAATCGGAGGGCCGCCCGAGGGGATGGCCCAGGTCTCCAGGCGGATCCTAGCGGCCTCGGTGGAGGAAAGCGCCAGTCCGCCCGGCGAGGTGACCCGAAGGGCGAGTCGACCGGTGCCGGGTCGTAGCTCCGCCGCCAACCTCAGCGGTGGCAACGGCGGCGCAGTCGCACCGAGATCCAGCGCAACGATCTCAATGTTGCTGCGGGCGTAGAGCTTCCCGTTGGAAAAGGCCGGATGGTTCCAAGAGGTGCCGGAAAGGGTCTGGAAGCGGGCGATCTCGGAGTAGGCAGTCGGATTGGGTTCGACCACCACCAGTTCGCCCCGCTCGGTGAGCACCACCAGCTTGCCCCCCACTTTGATGATCGATCCGTAACCGGGGTTGCCCGAACCGACGGCCGAGGTGATCCAAGTGTTGGTCCTGCCTGAGAGGCTGAAGCAGGCGAGGCTGCGCATCGAGCGCTCGACGATGCTGTAGAGGTGACCTTCGTGGTGGACCGGGGAGGCCCAGTGGTTCTGGTGGGCGCTGCTGCGTTTGAAGTCGGTCTGGGTGACCGTGAAGGTCGATCCGCTGCGGGTGACCTTCGCCGTCCAGGCCCCGAGGGCGTAGGCGCAGGAGGCGTAGACGATATCGTTCGCCACCACCGGGCTGGCGGCGATCGACGTGGAGGACGGGGCGAAGGAATGACGCCACAGCACGTCACCGGTTTCAGGCGATAGCCCGAGCGTCCCCCGGGAAGTCACGAACACCACCTGCGGAATCCCACCCAAGGTTGCCTGCACCGGCGAAGAGTGGGTCATGACGTCGTTCTGGCCGCTCCACAGGGTCTTGCCGTCGCTGGCCCGGACCGCCATCAGGCGCTGGTTGGCGACATTGCAGTTCAAGAACACCCGGTCCCCCACCACTAGCGGCGAGGCGGCATTCTGCCAGAGAATCACCGACGTGCCGGGGAACTCGGCCAGGAAGTCGCGGCTCCAGACGACGGCACCGGTGTCGGCTCTCAGACAATGCAGCTTAAGGTACGACGTCAGCACGTAGACCCGGTCGCCCTCGACGGTGGGTGTTGACCTTGGCCCGTCGGTGCTTCCCGTGCCTCCGTCCGGATAAGACGCCGTGTCGAGGTCCGCGGACCAGAGTTCGGCTCCGGAGGCGGTGTCGAGCGCCACGCAGAGCTCCCGTCGTTGGCCTCCGACACGCCGGTTGACCTGGGTGAAAACCTTGCCGCCGGACACCGTGACGGAACTCCAAGCCGGATCTATGGCCCGTTTCCAGACCACCCGAGGAGAGCGGGCGGCCCAGTCGGTCCGGATCGGCTCGGGTGAAGATCCGTCTCCCTCGGGCCCTCGATAATGCGACCAATCGGCTGCGGCGAGAGTTCCCTGCAGAGCGAAAAGAATCGCGAGTGAGATAGAGGGGATCTTCATGCGGGAAGCTGCGGGTTGATTTATTCTCGGAGCTTGCCCCACGCATACCCGGAGTCAAACCGAGGTTCCTGAACCGCCGCCCCGCTGCGGGCGGTGGCGTTCCGGCGGCGATGACCGACCAGCGCCAGTGTCGGTGAGCTCGCTGATCGCAAGGCTTCAAAAAGCCAATTCCCAACAAACAAGCCCGGCCGGGATTTCGACCCGACTAGGTCAGACAGGCGTCTCTCATCGGTCGCAAAGGGGTCAGTAAAGGGGTCAGTAAAGGGGTCAGTTCTTGATATTGATACATAAAGCGGCCAAAGCCACTCCCCCGGCATGGCCCGCAAGTTGAGAATCGAGTATGCTGGCGCGTTTTATCACGTCATGAATCGCGGTGACCGGCGCGAACGGATCTTCATGGATGATGCGGATCGCCAGCGCTTCGTCGACACGCTGGGCGAGGCTTGCGCCAAGACGGGCTGGCAGGTTCACGCCTATGTCCTCATGCCGAATCATTTTCATTGGGTGCTCGAGACGCCGCAGCCCAATCTAGTCGCCGGGATGAAATGGTTGCTGGGCACTGACACGAGTCGCTTCATTCGGCGTCACAAGCTCTTCGGCCACTTGTTTTCCGGGCGCTACAAGTCGCTGATCGTGGACGGATCGGGCAGCGGTTATCTCAAGAGCGTGGGCGATTACGTCCACTTGAATCCGGCGCGGGGCGGAGGAAAGCGAGGAGTTCAAGCCGATTCGGCGCGGCTGGTGTGTGGGCGAGGAGAAGCTTCGGGAGGAGTTGAAGCTGGGGCGGTGGCAGGAAGCTGATCTCAAAACTCGGCCCAAGGGGGATCCGGTGAAGGTGGATTTGGCGGCGCGCTTGCGAGCGGAAACGACGATGACGGTGGGGTGGATCGCCGAACGTCTGGCGATGGGTACGCGCGGTTATCTGAACCATCTCTTGTATCGCCGGAGGAAGCTGGGCGGGGAGTAAGCAATATCAAGAACTGACCCCTTTTTCTGACCCTTTTTTCCGCGCGGCTAGAGAAGGTGCTGGGGCCCGGCGGTGTCGAGCAGGCTTTGGAGGTCTACCCGATTCCGTATCTGTGGAACCGCGGAAACTAGGCAGGAGGCGTCGCCCGTTCTTGAGGGGAGTTCGATGTCTCCGCGGTGAAGTGCGATGCCTTGGAATGCGTTGGTTGGATTCCAATGGAGAGAAATCCGGGCCGAGCCGATGGTGTCGAAGTTGCCTGTGAAACGTTCCTCCGCCGTCTTACTCGTGCTCTCCGGCGCCTTGCTATCCGGATGCGGTCGGGCCGGCCCGGTCGATGAGGGTCTCATCGATCCCACCGACACCAACACCTACACGAACAACACCTACCAGCCGTCCCAGGGCTACTACCATGCGCCTTATCATGGCTGGTATCCCATGCCCTACGGTCACTTCGTGTCGGGTCGGGGCTATTATTACGGCGGTGCTTTTCAGTCCAATCCCCACGTCTATCCGGCCGTGTCTGCCAGTAGCCCGTCCCAATCGGCCAAGGCGCTGTCGGCCCCGTCGGGATCCACCGCATCGGGATCGGCCACCACTTCCCGCGGTGGTTTCGGTTCCAGCGCGCATTCCACCAGTTCGTCCTGATGCAACGGCTCACGCAAACTCCCAGGCCCGACTGGCCATCCCGCGTTGAGGAGGTGGGGCTGACCTACCACACCCCCGACGGCGTGACCTATTGGGACGAATCGGCCAGTTACCGGTTTTCCCCGGCGCAAATTGACGTCTTGGAGGCCGCCGGGAACACCCTTCATGCGATGTGCCTCGAGGCCGTCGAGCATGTTCTTGCGACGCGACGCTTCGACGAGTTCGGTTTATCGGCATCGGCCGTTGGCGCGATCGTCGATTCCTGGAACCGCGACGACTTCAGTCTCTACGGGCGCTTCGACTTGGCCTACGACGGCATCCACCCACCCCGGCTGCTCGAATACAACGCGGACACGCCGACGGCCCTGGTCGAGGCCGCGGTGGCGCAGTGGTACTGGCTCCGGGAGTTCGGTGGGCTGCACGATCAGTTCAATAGCATTCACGAGAAGCTCATCGGGGCCTGGAAGTCGTTCGCGTCCGTCCACTCAGGACCGGTGTGGTTGGGTGGATTGAAGGGGCACCTCGAAGACGCCCAGACGGTGCTCTACCTCCAGGACACCTGCCACCAAGCCGGGTTGGAGACCCGATCGCTCTTCGTCGAAGACATCGGGTTTGATTCTGCCCGGAAGGCGTTCGTCGATCTCGAAGGCCGGGAGATCTCGGCCTGCTTCAAACTCTACCCATGGGAATGGATGTGGACCGACGAGTTCTCCAAGCACCTGCCTTCCACGAAGACCCGGTTCATTGAGCCTCTGTGGAAGATGCTGCTCTCCAACAAAGCGCTCCTGCCCGTGCTCTGGGAATTGTTCCCGGGTCATCCGCACTTGCTGCCCGCCTATGCCGACACGCCGGCGAATCGGAAGCGCTTTGGCGGGGATTTCGTCCGCAAACCGAAACTGTCGCGCGAGGGAGCCAATGTGACCTTCTTTCGGGGGGACCACAGGATCGAAGAAACCGGCGGCGACTACGGGAGCGAGGGGTTCATTCTTCAGGAGGCGGCGCAACTTCCGAGATTCGACGGCAATTACCCGATTTGCGGCGTCTGGATCGTGGCCCATGAGGCCTGTGGGTTGGGCATTCGCGAAGACCGTTCCCGCATCACCGGCAATGGCAGCCGGTTTATCCCGCACTTTTTCTGAACGGTTGTTCATCACCGGTCCGATGAGGGCGAAAGCAGCCCGGGCCATTCGAAGCAGAATTTCAGCCTGTAATGCGTTTTCTGTCAGAAGTCGTTGCCTGATTCCTAGCGTGTTCTGACTCCTATTTCTCGGCGGCCGAGAGTCGGGACAGACGTGCCAGATTCATCTCAATGGCATGGAGGTAAGCATTGGGACCGTCGGGATAGGGGTGGGCCAGAAACTGGTAAAGGCCTTCAAAATCCTGGTTCATCTTGGGCCAGACATAGCCCTTCCAAAATCCCGGCGTTTTGCACATGAGGTCGTCCGCGCTCTGGAATACCACCGAAGGCGTGAGGTCGATTTCCTTGAACTCGGATGCCTCTTTGAATTCCAGATAAAGGGCCGGCAACTTGTCCACGTAATCCGCCGCCGCCATTTGCCCGAGCAAATCGGAAGTTCCGAGGGCAAACCCGGTGACTTTCTCGCATTCGCTGGCGAACGGAATGGTGTTCAGGTCCACATTGACGCCGGTGCATCGAATCATGTTTTGCACCGCATGGATGTCCTCTGTGCTGAATCCTTTTTCCGACAGGAAAATTTGAGCGAACTCAACGCTGCGGCGCACATGCGTCAGCGTGTATTTGGCACCCGTGCCTTTCAGGTCGTCGCTGCGTTTGAGATAACCGGTATCGTGCATCAAAATCGCCAACAGACCCAATTCAAAGATCCGGGGCGTCAGAAGGGGTTGGATGCCTGCGATGTGGCGTCCGCGCAGCAGGCGGGCCAGACAGAGTGTTCCTTGCAACGTATGCTCAAAATCGTGATATCTGGCATCAATGGCCTGGAACCCAGGGTATTTGCCTCGAAAAAGCTGCTCGTACCAACCGAAGCTTCGAACAATGAAGCCAGAGTCTCCCTGTGGGAAAAGAGACGTAAAAATGAATTGGACTTCGGTTTGGACCGCGGAAATGTCGCTGGTGTCCACGACTGACAGCATGGGCAAAACATGGGTCAAATTCCTTAAAACGGAATACTAAAATTCCTCGTTTGAGGGGTTAGAAATTCAGTAACAACCCATCCATTCAAGCCAGCCGAGTTCATCCGATTCTGGTTTGCCATCCAGACGGGGTTCGTCATCCGGGTTTTGTCCACGGCCGCAAGTTGTGATTCTCGAATTTCTTTTGGCTTGCCCAAATCGAGGGTGACGCATCCCCTAACACTACTGCCCATGAAAACGACTCTTTTGCCGGCCCGTCGTGCCGGTTTCACCTTGATCGAACTCCTGGTGGTGATCGCGATCATCGCCATCCTGGCCGGGATGCTCCTGCCCGCTTTGGGTCGTGCTCGCATGAAGGCCACCGGGGCCAATTGCGTGAGCAACCAAAAGCAGCTCGTGCTCGGTTGGATTTTGTACTCCAACGACAACCAGTCCGACCTGATGCCGCTCCAGGTCCGCATCAACAATGTCGTCGTGGATCTGGTCGGTGGTGGCTATTGGCGCAGTCCCATGCCGGGCCTCGCCGCTGGCATCACTCAGGCCGAGGCCCTTCGACGGGTCTACAACGGCATGAGCAATGCCCCGCTCCAGCAGTACTGCCCGGGCTATCAAGTCTATCACTGCCCAGGCGACTCCCGCATGAAGTTGGCCCCAGGCAGGGGATGGGCCTTCGACAGTTATTCCAAGGCCAATGGCATGAACGGCGGGCAATGGGATGCCTCCATTCCCTACAAGAAGGAGTCCGAGGTCACCAACCCGTCTGAAAGCATGGTTTTTGTCGAGGAGGCCGATTCGCGCGGCTACAATATGGGCACTTGGGTCATCAACACGGCGCCGCCGGGTTGGGTGGACCCTTTCACCATCTTCCACGGCCAGGTCAGCACTTTCGGGTTCCAAGACGGTCACTCCGAAAGCCACAAGTGGGTGGACGGCGCGACCATCAAGGCGGCGAAGGATTCCGGTGCCGGAAAAGACAGCTTCTACTGGGCCGGTGGCACCGCGCGCAACCCGGACTTCCGTTGGGTCTGGGATCGCTACCGCTACGTGAACTGGAAGCCGCTAAACTGAGGCGGAACGCTCCGGTCCAGGGTTCACGCCTTCAGAGGCGATCAGATGAGGCGCGGGGGAACACCTTCCGCGCCTCTGTCGTTTCAAACTGGCCTCGGGTCACGCCGAGTTGGCTTGAGAGTTTGAGTTCCTGCCACAGCGCCTGGCCGGTGATTTCGCCGCGCAGCAAGGCCCGATAGCGGCCGATGACCGTGGCCACCTGTTCGGCCGTTTCGTCCACGAACTCGATCCGGAAGACTCGGGCACCGAATTCGAGGAAGCGGCCCAGGGATTCGGCTCCGGTTTGAGCCCGGGCATTGAACACCGTATTGCGGCAGCCGCTGTCGGCCTTGAGCGGGTGTTCCGCGCCGGTGCGGTCCCGGAGTTTGACCACGTGCTGGTCGCAAGGACGGCCGCAATTGGTGTAATCCGTGCCCTGCGAGAGGAAGGCGCAGAAGACGCAATGCTCCATGTGGAAGAGCGGCATGTGCTGGTGCAGCGTCAGTTCAAACCATTCGGGAGGTGCTGCACGCAATAGCCCCGACACTTGCTCGGCGTTGAGGTCGTAGCTGACCGTCACGCGTTCCAGTTGCTGATGCGTGATGAACCAATCGGCCGCCAACGGGTTGGCGACATTGAGTGAGAAATCTCCGCGCCTGCGTTGACCGGCGAAGAAGCGCAGGTGTTCCGGGTTTCGCACCAAGTAGCCATCGGCGTTGCTCGAAAGCACCTGCTTGAGAATCCACTCTTCGCCGGGTTTGAAAACGCGGGGTGGCGCCACCCAGATTTCGGGGCGTGCGGCTCCGGGAGCGACGCTACAGCCATAGGCCGTGTGAAAGGTGGTCACCGCCTCGCGGTATTTCTTCGGATCCTCGAAGTCGCAGTAAATCGTGGTGACTCCGCAACGTAGGGCCGCATCCAACTGCGCCAGCGAACGCACGAGCACGATCAGCTCCGGAGTTTTCGCGGCTGTGGTCGATGGGACTGTGGGGCTGCTGTCGGGCCGGACGGCAGCTGCCACCGAATGGGACTCCGGTGCCGCAGGGAGGAGGTTCCAGATGCGCGGGGCGGCGCGCAGGATCTCCAGTTGGGAAATGGCCTCGCGACGCAGTCGGTTGAGTTCGCTGACAGGCAGGATGAGTGCGCCTTCGAGATGAACCTCCATGCCCCCGAGGTGGAAGGGCGTGCCGCCCAAACGCCCGAGCGAGTCGCCGAGGGATTCGACCGTCATGGGCCGCTTCTGCGCCACCATCAGCAAGATCGATGACGACACCTGTACCACGTGACCCTCGCTGTCCCGCACGATCAAGGTCATGGGCGCTCCGGCGCTGCCATGCACCTCGAAGCGCAGCGGGCGTGTTTGCCGCGGGGCCTCGCCTTCAAAGGTCTTGCGAAGGTCCCGGTTCAGCTCGGGATCATCGGTCTTCCAGAGGCGGTGTCCGACTTCGATACGTTGGAAATCCACCGCTCCGCTTCCGAAGGTCAACTCCACGACGCCATCCCGCAGGGGCCGTACGCCGTAAATGCGGCCGCCTTCTTCCGGCAGATCAGGTCGTCCGGCATCGAAGCCGACACCATCACCAGGTTTGAGCGGGCCTTCGAGCCGGAGTCGAACGGCATTGGGTCCCACGGCAGAGACTTCGCCCAGATAGACACCCCGCTTTTTGCCGAAGCGGGCGTGGGCCAGTTCCTGGTTGTTGATGCCCCGGAACCATCCTGTGTAAAGTCCGCGGCTGAAGGCCATTTCCAGTTCGTAGCGAGCCTCGGAAGAGGATCCGGCCGATGCTGAAGCGGCCAATTGGTCCAGAGCCCGCCGATAAACCCGGGTGATGCTGGCCACGTATTCGGCCGACTTGAGGCGACCCTCGATCTTGAGGGATCGGACTCCGGCCCGCACGAGATCCGGCAGCACTTCGAGCCCGGAAAGATCCTGGGGCGAGAGCAAGTAGCGCCGGTCTCCGAGATCCACGGTCTGGCCGTCGGAGACCAGCTCGTAGGGCATGCGACAAGCCTGGGCGCATTCGCCGCGGTTGGCGCTGCGGCCACCGAGAGACTCGCTGGTCAGGCATTGTCCGGAGTAGGCGACACACAATGCACCATGCACGAAGACCTCCAACGGCAATGGGGCCGGGGTTCCGGCCACCGAGGCTTGATCGCGTTGGGCGGTTTGGATGGCTTCGATCTCCCGGATGGAATTCTCGCGGGCCAGCACCACCAGCTCGCACCCCAGCGAGCGGGCGAACTCCACGCCGGCCGGGCTGGTGACGGTGAGTTGCGTGGATCCGTGGATGGGGAAATCGGGTGAGATCTTGCGGATCAGTCGGCAAATACCGACATCTTGCACGATGGCGGCATCGACGCCCGCCGAAATGACCGAGCGCAGATAATCCTCCGCGTCGGCCAGTTCGTCGGTGAAGACCAATGTGTTGAAGGTGACATAGCCGCGGACGCCGCGTCGGTGCAGAAACTCCATGAGCGCGGGCAAGTCGGCCTCGGTGAAGTTCTGGGCCCGCATGCGGGCGTTGAAGCGGTCCAGTCCGAAGTAGATGGCGTCGGCGCCGTTTTCTACGGCCGCGCGGGCGCAGTCCCAGTCACCGGCGGGAGCCAGCAGTTCGGGCAGACGGGGCGGAGGAGGGGCAGCCGTTTCGGTCACGAGGCCAATATCGTATCAGGAGCGGGAGCCGCCGGGAAGACACGCCGAATTCGGACTCGCGGACCTCCTTCAAATCGCCTTCTGCTTTGTGCCAAAGCCCGACCCGGGGCATGGTGTCCGTATGAACCACTGGAAGGGCCGTCTTTGGGTGTTGGGATGGTTGTTGGCAATCGTGAAGATGCCGTGTGGGTTGCTGGCGGTCGAAGAAACCTGGACACCGCTCTTTGACGGCAAGACCCAGGCGGGATGGGCCAGCACCCCCTTTGCCGGTGCCGGTGAGGTGGAGGTGCGCGACGGCACTTTGATCCTCAACCAAGGCATCCTGACCGGTGTGAACTGGACCAACGATTTTCCGACCGTCGATTACGAACTATCCCTGGAGGCACAGCGGGTCTTGGGGATCGACTTCTTCTGCGGCCTGACCTTCCCGGTGGGCACCAATCACTTGTCGCTCATCGTCGGAGGCTGGGGCGGCAGTGTGGTGGGTTTGTCGAACATCGACGGCGAATCGGCCAACAGCAACAGCACCACCCACTTGGAACGCTTTGAGAGCGGTCGTTGGTATGCGCTGAAGTTGCGCGTGGTGAGCACCAACGTGGCGGTGTGGCTCGACGGCAAGCAAATCATCGATTTGGACACACGCGGCAAGACTCTGTCCCTGCGCGAGGGCGAGATCGAGCGCTGCAAACCTTTGGGGTTGGCTTCTTGGAGCACCACAGCCGCTTTGCGCCAAATTCGCTGGCGTTCCCTGGCTCCGGCCAAGGCTCCACTTCGAACCGCTTTGCCGCCCGAGACTCGCGCGGCGATGGATCGCCTGGTGTCCGCCATGGAGGCTTCCCGTGAGGGTTGGGATCGCTTGGCTGAATTGTGCGACACCTTCGGAGCGCGCCCGAGTGCGTCACCGGCTCTGGAATCGGCCGTGGATTGGATTCTGGAGCGGATGCGCCGCGACGGGTTGGAGAATGTCCACGGGGAACCAGTGGTCGTGCCCCGCTGGGAACGCGGGATCGAATCGGTCGAGATGCTGTCGCCCCGCCGTGAACGACTTCCGATGTTGGGCTTGGGTGGCAGTGTGGGCACGCCGCCCGGCGGCATCACCGCTCCGGTCAGCGTGGTGACCAATTTCGCCGAGTTGGCGCAGCGCGCCGCCGAGATCCGGGGTCGGATTGTTGTCTTCAATGTGCCTTTCACCGAGTACGGCGAGAC
>JARXAF010000176.1 GCA_029865985.1 Verrucomicrobiota bacterium | reverse complement strand
TTCGCAAGGGCCTGAGGCTGAAGAGGGTTGAGTTTTTTAACTGGGATAGCGGGTGTGCGGACGGTTGGCGTTTTTTTTGGAGCCAATTTTGATGATAGAGGGCCATGGATTCCACAAAGTTCTTGGAACCGATTACAGCGCCGTCACTGAAATACCGGATACGGTGCAACAGTTGACCGATGAGGCCGAAATCGCCGTGCTGTTGCCATGGGTGGAGTGTTTGGGGACTCCTTCGTTTTATGTCTGGTTTGATACATGCCTGAGCCGGCGGGAAGACTCCTCGACGTTCAGCATAATCGAAGAGACCAGCGCGGTAGTGTTTGAGAGCCTGGGCTGGTTTGAGGCTTGAGCCCTCGCGAATAGCGGTCAGGGACTGATAACCTGCCAAAGCCTCAGGCCGGCCTGCCATGGCTTGTCCGTAGCCGCTCCAGCGGTAGAGCGAAGGGTTGGTGACCAGGCCTGCTCGGACAGGATTCAAGTCGATATAGGCCGCGACGGTGGTTAGTGCCGAGCCGTCGGCTCCGATTAGGACGCTTTTGAAACGTTCCTCCCAGAGGGTACCCCGCCTGCCATGGCGAAGATTGTGCCACTGGCTGAAGCGTTGCTTGAGTTCCTTGAAGTACTGACTGAGATCGCCCATGCGTTTCCAGAACTGCTGGCGTAGGATGTCTTTTTGAGCCGTGTGCAGCGAGGGGTTGGCGAGTTGGTTGCGGATTTGATGGACAAACGACTGCGGGTAAATGGCACGGATTCTGTCCAGTAAGACGGAGTCGGCGGGAGGTGAATCTGGGCGTTTTGGAACCTCGATGAGGAGGTGGAAGTGGTTGCCCATGAGGCAAAATGTGATGATTTGAAGGCCGCAGAAATGGGCGTATTGGCGCATGAGACGCGCAAAGTGGTCCTTCTCGACATCACCGAAGATGAGTTGCCGGTCCACCACGCGAGACATGCAGTGGTAGAAACCGCTGGAGGCATCTGGATGGGCCTTGAGGCGTCGAGTTCTCATGAAGAGTCTGCCTCATGATTCGATGCTTACGGGCCGGTTCTTTCAAAAAAGAGCCTGTCCCTATGAGGTTTTTGTTTTGACGGGAGGGACAGGCTGTTTGTCCATGGTCCTACCGATGAAAATAACGCGCCGATCCGCAATGACCACCGCTGCATCGTTGGCAACCGCTTCTCTTTCTCTCCGTCTTGGCGCCGCTGATACGGCCAGCGGATTGCGGGGGCGGGTCAATCACTCCGTGTGCAAGTGGTGCTACCCGAAGGTGTCCCTTGAGGAGTTGGCTGTTGCCGGCAAGGCGATGGGCCTGCAGTCCATCGAGTTGCTGGGCCCCGGTGATTGGGATGTGGTCAAGAAACACGGGTTGACGTGCGCTATCACCAGCAACCCCGTGAAGAATGGTCTCGGTGGCATCACCAAGGGTTTCAACCGTCTAGAACACCATGACACATTGGTGGCCGCTTATGAGGAATGGATTCCGTTGGCGGCAAAGGCGGGACTGAAGAATGTGATTTGTTTCTCAGGAAATCGCGGGGGAATGGACGACGCGACGGGGCTCAAGAATTGCGCCATCGGGTTGAAACGTCTCATGAGTGTCTGTGAACGAAACCACGTGACACTGGTGATGGAGCTTCTGAATTCCCGCGTCGATCATGCAGACTACATGTGCGACAAGTCCGCTTGGGGGGTGGCCCTCTGCAAGGAGATTGGTTCGGACGCTTTCAAACTCCTCTATGACATTTACCACATGCAAATCATGGAAGGGGATGTGATCGCGACGATTCGCAAACAATCCGCCTATTTCGCCCACTATCACACCGGTGGTGTTCCAGGCCGCCACGAAATCGATGAAACGCAGGAGTTGAACTACCCAGCCATCCTGAAGGCCATCGTCGATACGGGATACAAGGGCTTCGTGGCCCAAGAGTTTATACCTGCTCGAACCGACGCTCTGGGATCACTGAAGCAAGCGCTTCGGTTGTGTGACGTGTGATCCTTGGGGTGGGTGAGGTCCCCTTAATGGTACTGGGACGGCTTGGTTTTCTGGGGTGCCTGCTCTGGAATTAGAGCAGGTGACCCATACGGTCGCGCTTGGTTTTCAGGTAGCGCTCGTTGTCCGGGTTGGGCGCAACCCGAATGGGGAGTTGCTCGATGATCTCCAATCCATGCCCCTGAAGGCCGACGACTTTCTTGGGGTTGTTGGTCAGAAGACGGATCTTCTTTACGCCCAGATCCGAAAGCATCTGAGCTCCAAAGCCGTAGTCTCGCAAGTCCATGGGGAAGCCGAGTTGCAAGTTGGCTTCGACGGTGTCTAGACCCTGCTCTTGGAGCTTGTAAGCCTTGATCTTTGCACCGAGACCGATGCCTCGGCCTTCCTGTCGCATGTAGAGAATGACCCCGCTGCCCTCGCGCTCGATGCGTTCCATCGCCGCATGCAATTGAGGGCCGCAGTCGCACCGCCTGGAGCCGAAGACGTCTCCGGTCAGGCACTCGCTGTGCACTCGGACCATGACCCCTTTTTTTCCCGAGACTTCCCCCTTCACCAAGGCCAAGTGCTCAGAACCGTCGACCTTGGATGAGTACAGGTGCAGCTTGAAATCGCCGTAATCGGTGGGCATCCGGATAGACTCGACTCGCTCGACCAATTTTTCGGAATTCCGTCGGAATTGGATCAGCGACTCGATGGTGCAGATCTTGAGTTTATGCTTTTTGGCGAATCGCAGTAGTTCCGGGAGACGGGCCATGGAGCCGTCATCATTCATGATTTCGCAGATCACACCGGCGGGACGCAGGCCTGCCAGTGTCGCAAGATCCACAGCAGCCTCGGTATGCCCGGCCCGTCGCAAGACGCCGCCAGCCTTGGATCGCAGAGGGAAGACATGCCCGGGTTGAACCAGATCCGCAGGCGTGGCAGTGGGATTGGCCATGATCTGGATGGTTTTGGCCCGGTCTGCGGCACTGATGCCGGTACTGATACCCTTCGCGGCATCGACGCTGACTTGAAAGTCAGTTTTATACGCGTCGCGATTCTGGATCACCATCTGCTCAATGCCCAGTTGCTTGAGTCGTTCACCAACCGTTGGAACACAGATCAGTCCGCGGCCATGCTTGGCCATGAAGTTGATGGCGTCTGGTGTCACTTTTTCAGCGGCCAGGACGAGATCTCCTTCGTTCTCACGATCCTCATCGTCCACAACCACCACCATTCGTCCCCGACGGATATCGCTCAGGACGGAAGGGATGTCGTTAAAAGTAACAGGCTTCTTCATGTCAGTTGGCTGAGACGTGGGCGTCTGCTGGACTGGGGGGTCGAAACGGCGCTGTTCTAGTGGAGGCTATTCCAAACCCAGCAACCTGCGCCCCTCAGCTGTGATCATGCTTTGGTGCCAAGGTGGATCCCAGACGATCTCAACCGACGCGTCTTCAACCCCAGGCAATGTGAGGATTTTTTGCTGAGCATCACCCGCGATGGTGGCCCCCATCCCACAACCGGGAGCAGTCAGTGTCATCTTTACAAAGACTTTCTTGGTGCCGCTCGGGAGCGGTTCGATCCCCATGTCGTAAACAAGACCCAGATCGACGATGTTGACTGGAATCTCCGGATCATAACAGCTGCGCAACATGTCCCAGACGGCTTTTTCGTCTGTGTCGCCGGTGGTCGGTGCGGGCGCACTCTCCGGTGCCGGGGTGATTCCGAGGGCGTCGGCATCCTTGGGCGCGATGCGGAACAGGCCGCCCATGGCGTGAATGGTGTAGGAACCGCCCAGAGTCTGGGTGATGTCCACCTCGGTTCCTGCTGGGATGGTGACAACGTTGCCGGCGGGTATTTGGACCGCGTCGCAATCGCGGGATAGAACGACGGTGCTAACGGAATTCATGACGCGTCCAAGCTAGCGCGGAGTCCGCGAAAGAGAAGTCAAAGGTCAATCCACTCGAATGCGCGCGCCATAATGCTGGCAGCCCTGGCTGTGGGCCGGGCGCTGGAGGGTGAACTGCATCAAGGGACAGGCTCGCGAAATCACGCGACCGGTTCCAGGGACAGGCTCCACGAATGCGGATGCCCTCGAAGGGTTGGTGAATGGGGTTCTTGGAGAGGATTCCTGCGGGAGGGGGCAATGCCTGGTGGTGGGAAGAGCTGGAAAGGGACAGGCTCCGGAGTTCGCCCGCCGGAAGAGTTTCAAATAGTCGAAAAGGACCGGTGGCAAATGATGCAAGGGACAGGCTTCCCCGGGTGGGCTCACCGATTGGCTGCGTGGACCGGGCTTTGGTCGGGGCGTTTTTTCATGTTGGCGTGTGGTTGCTGATGATTCAGTCATGCGCCCTGTGAGAAAACTTTTGACAGATTGGGTCTTGCCGCGGATTAACTAGCACCGCTGCAGGCGACTGCGGCGCTCATCCAGAGTGGCAGAGGGAACGGCCCGATGAAGCCACGGCAACCGGTGGAGCTGACGTGCTCTACGGCCAGGTGCCAAATCCGGTCGAAACCGCAAGGTTTCGGCGAAGATGAGAAGCGTCGGCTCCATTGGAGACCCCTTCTCGCTTCGCGGAAGGGGCTTTTTGTTGCCCAGCCGTGGAGGTTTTTGGATGCGCGCTGGTCGGTGGTCCAAGCGGCAATATTTGTTTATGAGCCAGAGCAACGGATTCATGAAGGCACTGAAGTGCCGTGAGTGCAGTCGGGAATATCCACTGGGCGCGACCCATGTGTGCGAGTTTGATTTCGGCCCTTTGGAGGTGGCCTACGACTACGAGCGCATTCGCCAGAGCCTGACCCGCGAGAAAATCTGCTCCCGCCCTCAGAACATGTGGCGCTACCGGGAACTTCTCCCGATCGCCGGCGAACCGACGGTCGGCGCCAAGGTGGGCTACACGCCGCTGATTAAGGCCGATCGTCTCGCGGCCCGTCTGGGGATTCGCGAATTGTGGGTTAAGAACGACGCAGTCAATTATCCGACACTCTCCTTTAAGGATCGCGTGGTCAGTGTCGCTTTGAGCCGATCGGTCGAACTCGGATTCAAGACCGTGGCGTGTGCATCCACAGGCAATTTGGCCAATTCGGTGGCGGCCAATGCGGCGGCGGCTGGCCTGCATTGCTACGTCTTCATTCCCTCCGATCTGGAGCAGGGCAAGGTGGTCAATTCACTGGTGTACGGGGCCAATGTCGTCGGAATTCGTGGGCATTACGATGAGGTGAACCGATTGTGCGCGGAGATCGCGGGCAAATACGGTTGGGCTTTCGTGAATGTCAACATGAGGCCCTACTACGCCGAAGGATCCAAGAGCATGGGCTTTGAGATCCAGGAACAGATGGGGTGGAAGATTCCCGAGCACACGGTGGTTTGTATGGCCTCCGGTTCGTTGCTGACGAAGATCCACAAGAGCTATCAGGAGTTCTCCAAGCTGGGTCTGGTCCAGAACAACGGGTGGAAGATTCATGGCGCCCAAGCCACGGGTTGCTCTCCGATCACGACTGCCCAAAAGGCCGGGTTGGATTTCTTCAAGCCGGTGAAGCCCAACACGATTGCCAAATCGCTAGCCATCGGTACCCCCGCCGACGGCTTCTATGCCCTCAAGGTCATGAAGGAGACTGGTGGACATGGTGAAGATGTTTCGGACGATGAAATCCGTGAAGGCATCCGACTGCTCGCCGAGACGGAGGGAATCTTCGCTGAGACGGCCGGCGGTGTGACCGTGGGTGTGGCCAAGAAGCTCATCGCTCAAGGCAAGATTCCGGCCGATTCCAGTGCGGTGCTTTGCATCACTGGCAATGGACTCAAGACCCTCGAAGCCATGGTGGGTCATTGCGGAGAGTCGCGGGTGATCAAACCCAGTCTCCGCGAGTTCGAGGCTCTACTGGCCACCGACCAGGCTGAAGTGGTAGCGGCGCACTGACGTGTTCTGACTGCTTGCCTTCGACTTTCTTGTACGGTCGAAGTGTCGATCTCACCCCCGCTTCGACGCCTTTGTGTCGGTGAAGAAGCTGTTGAAGTGGGGCTTGGATGCATCCGTGAGGTGCTCCTGCCATTGCGGGAGCATTCCAATGGAATCTAAATCCGATTGTGCGAGCCGGATGGAAGGGTTCGCGGCCCGGTTTTGGTGCTCGTCAATGGTGAGGACGTGCGGTTCCTAGGGAGGGCTTCAGACCCTAGTAAGCTCGGGTGATCCTGTTTGTCCGATCCCGGCCCTTGTCGGTGCTGGAGCTCCGGGTGGGAGCTCGTTGTTCTGACTACATGTCCTGAAGGTACAGGTGGCGATTGCGCCAGAGGTAGGTGGCACCGCTGTAAAGTGTCAGTGCCACGGCAACCCACTGCGTGATCTGGGCAAAGACAATGATCCAAGGTTTGCCCAAGATGAGCCAAGCGAACAAAGCCTCACCCACTTGCCCCCACTGGGGATAACTCATGGCCAAGAGCGTGGCCAAGATTGTGGTGATTTGGGACGCTGTCTTGTGTTTGCCGAGGCGCTCAGCGGCAAGGACCACATTCTTGGAGGCCGCCAGCAATCGGAGTCCAGTGATGGCCAGTTCCCGACCGACAATCACTGCCACCATCCAAGCTTCGATTTGACGCAGTTCAATGAAGGCGATGAAAGCCGAGCAGGTGAGGATTTTGTCCGCCAATGGATCCATCAATGTTCCGAAGGCAGTGATGAGCTTGCGATCTCGGGCGATCTTGCCATCGAGGAAGTCGGTGAGGCTGGCCAGACTGAACAAGACCAAAGCCCAGGTTCGATTGCCAGGAAATGGCGCGAAAGCAGCGACCCAAAACAAACCCGTCAGCGCGAAACGGGAGACGGTGAGTTGATTGGGGAGGTTCATCGGCCGACTCAGGGTGCGGTGCAGCAGTGGGCCTCAGCGAGCAGATTTCGATCCCAACATGCTGCGGACCACCTTGAGCAAGGTGTCCACTTCGGACTTGGATCCGATGGTGATTCGGAGATAGGGCGCCAGGTTTGGAGAACTGAACCAGCGGACCAGTATCTTTTTTTGGCGTAGACGTTCGAGCCACTCTTGAGCTGGCGGCCCCGGTGGACGCGCCAGTATGAAATTCGTTTGCGAGGGCAAAACTTCCCAGCCCAAGCCGGTCAATTCCCGGGTCAGCCGAGCCCGGGAATCAATGACTCGCCGGAAGTTGCGCCGATAGTACGGCAGGTCCTTGAGGGTGGCAGAAGCCGCGATTTGACCTAGACCGTTAACGTTGTAGCTATCTCGAATCCGGTGCAGGGCGGCAATGAGTTCGGGGTGTCCGATCCAATAACCAACGCGTTGAAAGCACAACGAGTAGGCTTTGGAGAAGGTTCGGGAAACGACGACATGGGGATGCTTGAGGGCCAGATCCGAGGCGTTCTCATGGGCGAAGTCGACGTAGGCTTCGTCCAGCACCACGATGCCTTTCATGGTGGCGCAGAGGGCGTCCAGTTCTTGGGTGGAATACCCGCGGCCACTGGGTGCGTTCGGGGTGGTGATGAACGTCAGAGCGGCTTGGAAATCCCAAAGTTTGCCGCGGCGGAGTTGAGTCACCGTCGGTAGCCCAAAATCGTTCAGCAAGGGCACTGCACGGGTAGTGGCTCCGTGGGTTTCAGCCAGCACGGGATACAGCGAGTAGCTGGGGCTGAAGTACTGCACCCGGCTTTTCGAGGCATCTTTCGGAGTGGGCTGGTGGATTGTGGATGGTTCCACAAAAGCGCGGATTCCCAGAGCCAGCAATTCGTCCGAGCCATTGCCGATGATGATTTGTTCGGGCGAGCACCCGTGCAGGGTGGCCAGCTGTTCTCGGAGCGCTTGGGCGGTCGGGTTGGGGTACAGGCGCAATCGGCCGTCAACGGCCGCCCGCGTCGCCAACAAAACCTTGGGTGAAGGTGGGTAGGGGTTCTCGTTGGTGTTGAGTTTGATCAACCCATTCACCTTGGGTTGCTCACCGGGCACATAGGCATGCAATTCGCGAACCAAGGGGCGAACCAACTTGGCCGGCGAACCGTTGCGGTAGGAGTTTTTTGACACAGCGATGGGATCCGGAAGGGCTGAAAGCAAGCCACCGGCTTAGGGACAGGCTCTTATCATCCGATTCCACTGAGCCAAAGGACAATTTCCGGGGTTTCGGTATGACTTTCCAATCTTGGATGGGTTTTGTGACTGAAGGGACAGGCTCCAAATTCTCCGAACCCCAAATGGCTGGGTGTTGCCAGGGCCGAAAGGGACAGGCACTCAAAGCTCTTTGGCTGGCCGGGTAAGGTCGCGCTTGCCTCACGAGGGCCTAGAAGTAGCTTTGGGGTGCCCGCATTGGCGGGTTTCCCCTATTCATGAGCATTGTGTCGCTGTCGCAGCATCCGGATTCGTTCGCCAACCGCCATATCGGCCCTCGTCCAGAGGAGTGGGACGCCATGGCTCAGGCGAGTGGCCATGCCTCGCTGGATGCCTTGGTGAGCGCTGCGGTTCCCGCTCTGATTCGTCGGTCGGACTCGATGTGTCTCCCAGAACCTCTGGGCGAAACCGCCGCCTTGGCGCGTTTGCGTACCATCGCGGCGAAGAATCACGTTTTCAAATCGTACATCGGGTTGGGGTACTACGACACGATCACGCCTCCGGTCATCCAGCGAAACATCCTCGAAAATCCGGGATGGTATACGCAGTACACTCCGTACCAAGCGGAGATTTCCCAAGGGCGTTTGGAAGGGTTGCTGAACTTCCAAACAATGGTTTGCGACCTGACCGGTTTGGACATCTCCAATGCCTCACTTCTGGATGAGGCGACAGCCTGCGCCGAAGCGATGACGCTGTGCCGTCGCGTGAAGGAAGCCGATGCCGAACGGAACACCTTCTGGATCGCTTCGGATTGCCATCCGCAAAACATCGATTTGGTCCGGACGCGGGCCGAAGCGTTGGGGCTTCAGGTGGTGGTGGGTGACTGGAAGCAGCCTTCTTTCGGTGACGAGGTGTTCGGTGTCTTGGTTCAGTATCCGGGCACTTCCGGTGAAGTGGGCGACTATTCCACCTTGGTGCAGAAGGCTCATGAAGCGGGCGCTCTGGTGGTGTTTGCTGCGGATCTGCTGGCGTTGACTCTATTGAAGACTCCCGGCGAGTGGGGGGCAGACGTTGCAGTGGGCAGCGCTCAGCGCTTCGGTGTGCCGCTGGGGTTCGGGGGACCTCATGCCGCCTATTTTGCGACGCGGGATGCCTTCAAGCGATCCATGCCCGGCCGATTGGTGGGTGTCTCCAAGGATTCACGCGGGCGGCCAGCGTTGCGGTTGTCGCTCGGAACCCGTGAACAACACATCCGGCGCGAGAAGGCGACCTCGAATATCTGCACGGCTCAGGCGCTTCTGGCGAATATGGCCATGGCGTATGCGGCTTATCACGGCCCAGAAGGCCTGACTGCCATTGCCCGGCGAGTCCATGGCCTGACAGGCCTTTTGGCGGCTGGTCTCCAACGGCTCGGTCTCCAACGGACTGCGGCCACCTTCTTTGAGACGCTCACCGTGCAGGTGCCCGACGCCGCGAGTGTCCACAAGGCCGCGGAGTCGCTCCATATCAACTTGCGTCGTGTTGATGCTCAGCACGTCGGAGTCTCCTTGGATGAAACCACCGGCCTCGATGATGTGCAGAACATCCTGAGCGCCTTTCATCGCGGCGAACCATTGCCTTTCGCTCTCGACGAACTGTCGGTGGTTGCCCCGGTTCTTCCCACCCGATCCAGCGCATTCCTGACCCATTCGGTATTCCAGAAACACCGCAGCGAGACCGAGATGCTCCGATACCTTCGGCGTCTGGAGTCGAAGGATTTGTCGCTCTGCCACAGCATGATTCCCCTCGGTTCCTGCACCATGAAGCTCAACGCTTCCGCGGAGATGTTTCCGGTCAGTTGGCCGGAGATCGGTGCCATTCATCCATTTGCGCCGTTGTCACAAACCCGCGGCTACCAGCAGATGTTTGAGGAGTTGGAATCCTGGTTGGCCACTTGCACAGGGTTTGCGGGCGTTTCGCTGCAGCCCAACTCGGGGTCTCAGGGCGAGTATGCTGGGTTGCTCATCATCCGGGCATGGCATCGCAGTCGATCTGAGGGACACCGCAATGTGTGTCTCATTCCGAGTAGTGCTCATGGTACCAATCCGGCGTCGGCGGTGATGGCGGGCATGACCGTGGTTCCGGTGGCTTGTGATTCCGATGGCAACATCGATGTCGCGGACCTTCAGCAGAAGATCAGTCAGCATGGCTCGAATCTCGCAGCCTTGATGATCACCTATCCCAGCACCCACGGCGTGTTTGAGGTGGCGGTGAAGGATATTTGCCAATGGGTCCATGAGGCGGGCGGACAGGTTTACATGGATGGGGCGAACATGAATGCGCAGGTCGGACTGACCTCGCCGGGAACGCTGGGGGCGGATGTTTGTCACCTCAATTTGCACAAGACCTTCTGCATCCCGCACGGCGGCGGCGGACCGGGAGTGGGACCTGTTTGCGTCGCAGCCCATCTGGTGGATTTCCTGCCGGGCCATGTGGTGGTGAATCTCGGGGGTGAAGATCCGATTGGTGCGGTGAGCGCCGCTCCCTGGGGCAGCGCCTCGATTTGTGTGATCTCATGGATGTATATCCAGATGATGGGTACCGTGGGGCTGACTTCGGCGACCCGGGTGGCCATCCTGAATGCGAATTACATTGCCCAGAGGCTGCAGGCGTATTTCCCGACCCTGTACCGTGCCAACGGGTGCGTGGCGCATGAGTGCATCTTGGACTTGCGCCAGTTCAAGAAGGTCACCGCCGAGGATGTGGCCAAGCGGTTGATGGACTACGGCTTCCACGCTCCGACCCTCAGTTGGCCGGTGGCTGGAACGCTGATGGTCGAGCCGACCGAGTCGGAACCGCGCGCAGAGTTGGATCGCTTCTGCGAAGCCATGATCGCCATCCACGCTGAAATCGTGGAGGTGGAATCGGGGCGTGTGGATGCGAAGAATAACCTGCTCAAGAATGCGCCGCACACCGCGGATCAAATTGCTTCAGAGGTTTGGGATCGGCCCTATGGCCGTGAACAGGCGGCGTTCCCTGTGGCGGGTCTGAAAGACTTCAAGTTCTGGCCAGCCTCGGGTCGTGTCGACAACGTGTTTGGAGATCGAAACTTGGTGTGCTCCTGCGTTGGAATGGAGGCCTACAGCTCGGCTGAGCCGACGCGGTGAGTTGTTGATGGGATTCCCACCGAGCCCTCCCGTTCATGCAAAAGACCGCCTTAGGGCGGTCTTTTTATTACCCCCCCCCGATGTTTGATTTCGGGCAGAGCGGATCGAATAGGGGTGATTCGATCGTGGGATTGCAAAAGAGAAGATGGTGCGCGATACAGGGTTCGAACCTGTGACCCCTACCGTGTCAAGGTAATGCTCTACCACTGAGCTAACCGCGCAACGCTCGAAGCGCGGTGAAGTTATGTATCGTGCAGGTTACTGCAAGGCTTTTGTTGGAGCTTCAGTAGATTCATTCGCATCGGATGAGAGGCAGACTTGTCTTGGTGGGGCCAGATTCCGTTTTCCCCAAGGGGTCCGGCACTTTAGCCTTCCGTGGCATGAGCGCCTATTCCACCCGGTATTACGAGGGACTGAAGGAGGATTCCGCCGTTTCAGCACGGGAGGTTGTCCCGCTGGTGCTGGGGTTGCTCTCGGCCAAGTCGGTGGTGGATGTCGGGTGTGGATCCGGCACGTGGGCTCAGGCGTATGCTCAAGCCGGTTGCGAGGTGCTGGGCATCGACGGCGACATCGTTCAGGTGGATCAGTTGCTAATTCCGGCGGATCGATTTCTGAGGCGCGATTTGTCGCAGCCGCTGCGATTGGATCGGCGCTTCGATCTGGTTAATTGCCTGGAGGTTGCCGAGCACTTGGATGCGTCTCGTGCGGATGGTTTTGTGGCGGACCTTTGCGCTTTGGGCGACGTGGTGGCCTTCAGCGCTGCAATCCCAGGGCAGGGCGGCACTCATCATGTCAACGAGCAGTTCCAGAGCTATTGGATCGAGTGGTTCCGTTCACATGGTTTTGTGCCGCTGGATTGCCTCCGGCATCAGATCTGGGGCAATGAGCGGGTGGCCTGGTGGTATGTGCAGAACCTCTTTCTGTTTGTCCGGGAGAGTCGTCTGGCAGATTTCCCCAAAGCCCGGGAGGCTTCCCGGCCTTGGCCCCAAGACCTCGTACACCCGAGGGCTTATGTCACCGCGACCGTGCCGTCACAAATGTCGCCCCGGATGCTCAAAGAGGTGGCTTTGGCCCTCCCTCATTTTCCGGGGAAGATTCTCAAGCATTTGGGGAAGTAGGAGGCGGTTTGTTTGTTGGATGGCTTGGTCTTCGCGGTGACGGATTCAGGCGAAGACAGCAATCAGGTGGTTGTCCTTCGGGGCCGATCGGAGTTTTACGACGGGCTCTCAGGGTTTCGTTGCCAACTGGCGGTCGATTTCCTTCAGCGTGAACCGGACTGAAACAATGTAGGGCGGTTTGCCGGCATCCCAGTGGCCGTAGGTGGTTGTCAAGACGGTGCCGTCGCTCAGCACTTCCACTCCCGGATAGGCACAATCCCAAGCGTGTTGGTTGTCACCGAGCCGGATTCGGCAGAGGCCTTCCCGACCTTCAAGGATGTCTGAGAATTGGCCCACCCAGGCTATCCAGTCACCGGCCGTTGGGGATCCTTTGGCTGTGTCCCGGAACGAAATCACCAAGCGCCCATCGGGAACATATTTTGCCGTATGACGGTCGCCGGTGAGGCTTAGAGGCAGTTCCTTTGGAGCGCTCCAAGTTGCACCCTCATCGGTGGAAACGATGAAGTGGGAATTGCGCTTTCGACGGTTTTCCCGCAACAGCAGCACCAAGGCGCGTCCGTCCGGAGAACGGACCGAGCCGGGTTCGCAGAGGTGGGTTTCGGAATCAGACCAGAGAACCCGGGGCTGAGACCAGTTGAGTCCGCCGTCTTCCGAGCGGACCTGATACAGTCGGAAGACCTGTGGGTTGCTGGCTCGGGCTCCTTTGGAGAAGTATCGACCGTCATCGTGGAACCAAGCCATGTAGTGGCCGGGTTTGTTCCGGACTGCTTCCACCGAGCCCATCACCACGATGCCACCCCAATCGCCGGCGGCCTTCAGCGGCGACCAGGAAGAACCATCGTCCTCCGATACGGAGAGGCGAGCCGGCCAGAGTCCTGACCAGACGATCAAGCGGCGGTGCCCTTGCGCATCGATCACTCGGTGGATGGTGGGCGTTTCGAGAGAGGTCGCCCAATTTTCCGGAACGGGCAGTCTTGGGCTCCAAGTCAGGCCGCCGTCGGTGCTCCGTTTGAGCTGAATGGCTCCCTTGCCGTGGCCCTTGGGGTAGGTGCACAGGACCGTGCGGCCATCTTCTAGAAGCACTGTCGTAGGGTGTCCAAGGTATTGCCCTTCTTCGCGGTCCACGATGGTTCTCCGAGCCGTCTCCGAGGCCAGGTCCACCAGAGGAATGGCCCCCATGACGCTGAGTTCGAGGGACAGGCTCCAAAGCAGGGCTGACAATAACAGCGGGGCGGGGTTGAAGTGGCGAACCCGTGGGATCATGCAGGAAAGCAAATACGACTGGCTCACGATCGCCAAGAATCCTTCTGAAAGGGAGCCTGTCCCTTGGAGTGTAGGTCGTTGAAAAAAGAGCCTGTCCCTAATGTAATAAATATTAAATAATAACGATAACGAATTAATTTTAGCCTGCCCCTCCTGGGTTGGCATTGAGTGAGGGCGGAGGAGTGG
This sequence comes from Verrucomicrobiota bacterium, assembly GCA_029865985.1. GTDB lineage: Bacteria > Verrucomicrobiota > Verrucomicrobiia > Limisphaerales > UBA9464 > SXXZ01. The sequence goes on along the minus strand of JARXAF010000176.1, from coordinate 68 downwards.
TCCCGTCGTGGGGATGGGGATGGGTCTGGATTGGGGCTACATCCCGCGGAGGAGGCCGCTGTAGCTGC
>JARXAF010000202.1 GCA_029865985.1 Verrucomicrobiota bacterium | reverse complement strand
GGGCAGTGGGCAGAAATGCCATCCAGGCGCATGCCCCGGCTGCTGAAAGCGCTGGCGATGTCCTTGGCCTTCCGGAATCCACCCTTGCCGTCGCCGAGCATGTAGTTGCTGGGCTGCGCACCGGCTGCACCGGCGTTCTTGGCATAGTCGAGGAACTGCTCGAGGGACTTCGCGCCGTGCTGGGCGCCTTCGATCGAAGCGTGGTAGGCGTTGGGCATAAAAATGGTGTCGATGGAAATATCGGACGATGGACGGCCGTGGAACTAACCGCTGGAACCAATGCAGGCAAATCGAAACCGCCAGATTCTGCAATTTTCCATGGAAGACGAGCCCGTGATTCAGCGGGGGATTTCCAGACAGAGCAGGTGAGCCCGATCCCTGAAAAAGAACCGGCCAAGAGCCAATGCGGGCAATGCTCGAGCTCCCGAACCGCCCGCTTGGAATCGTCCTTTTTCAATGGGCTTTTCCGGATTGGCTTCCAAAACGCGCACCTCGCCACTTTCCATGAGCAACAGGAGTTTCCGACCCGCCGCCAAAACCGATCCCGATCCGGCCCGCTCCAATGACCATCGGACTTTCCCGGAGCTGGCCTCGATGCAGCGGAAGTCGCAACCGGATTCCTGGCGTCCATGGAATCCATACAGAAATCCATCAACCAACACCGGAGTGGCAAAATGGGAAGAGAGGGACTCGTCACCCGACCATGCCGATCGAAAGGTCTTCCCATCGGGTTTGAGCAAAACGGCCCCAGCGCCGTAGCTAGACGTCATGAAGATTCCGTCCCCAACGGCGAGTGGCGTGGCGGCATTCACACTGGCATGCATGCGAGCGCGCCAAGGAAACCGGGCCAGCTCCACCCCATTGGCTGGGTCCAACAACAACAATCCGGCACGGTGGAAACACAGGACTTCCTGCCGACCGGCCCGTGTTCGGGGTACCGGGGAACCATATCCGGCTTCGTCCGTTCCGGCCTTCCAGAGCACTCGACCATCGCTCACCGCAAAAGCCACCACGCAAGCCTCCGGTCCGCCCACCTGAACAATCAGCCGATCGCCGAGCAACAGCGGTGAGCTGCCAAACCCGAAGAAGCCGGACTCGGCGCCAAAGCGCTCCGCGCAGTCCACTTGCCAAAGAAGACGACCATCGGTCGCCGAAACCGCCCGGAGCTTGCCGGAGGCTCCGAGAGCGAACACCCGTTGGTGATCAGCCGCTGGAGTCGCTGAGGGACCTTCAGTCCCACCAAACTGGGCGGAATACGACGTGGGCAAGGCCTGTTTCCACCGCAGACTTCCATCCGTGGCCCAATAGGCCGACAGTACCTCCTGCCCCTCCGAGCGGTGAAACAAGTACACGCAATTAGACACCACCACCGGTCCGCTGAATCCCTCGCCGACGGCCGCCTTCCAGCGCAAGGGCCAACCTTCCTTGGGCACCGCAGCCAAAGTCGTCGAAGGACTTTGCCCATCGCGGGTCGGACCCAAGAATTGCGGCCAGTCTGCCGCCGCCGATGCCGAAGAAACGGCCAAGCTAAGAAAAGCGATGACGGAGGCGAGGTGTCGGACAGAGCGGCGGATCATGGGGACAGGCGCTTCAAGGATTGCCTGTGGATAAGACTCCCGGAGCCGGCGCCTGTCTATGGGGTTTGGGCCTCATAGGATTGTGGACCTCTGGGATTCCAACCTCATCGAATGGGAACTCCTTCGCAGCTCTCAATCCACGGGCTCGGATTCACCATTCTAGATGAGCGCCACCGAAAGCGCAGTCCTGCCTCCTGAAGCAAGGCCGCTTACTTCTTGTCGGCACCGGTCACATCGATGGCCATGGAGATCTTGCTGGCTCCGGCCGCCTTGATGGTGTCGAGCACCCGCAGCACATTACCGTGAGTCGTCTGGTAATCGGGCTTCAGATAAAAGGGATAATTGGTGTTGGAAGCCACCTTGGCCTCCACCCGTCCCGCCAATTCCGAGAAGGGCAGCAGCTTGCCACCCACCTTCAAGTCGCCATCGCGATCGATGACAATTTCCATCATGTCCGGCTTCTCCGAGGATTTCGGCGCCACCGCCGACGGCAAATCCATTTGTAAGGTCCGCAGCCGGTTCATGGTCAGCGTCACCATCATGAAGGCGGCCAGGAGGAAGAACATGACGTCGATCAATGGGATGATCTCGACGCGGGCCTTCTTGACGGAGGTGGGGGAACCCAGATGCATGGAACGAAGTCGGTCTATTTGCTGTTGCGTTCGGCTTCCTTGGTCACGAACGACACCCGGGTGAAACGGGCGGAACGCACCTGCTGAAGCACCCCGCCGACGGCCCGGTAGGGAGCGGATTTGTCGCCAGTGATGAACACCGGAGTCTTGGGATTCTGTTTGTAGCGCGAGTTCAATTCCTGGATGAGCGCCGCGGTGTCCACAACGTTGGTGCCGATGGCCACGGTACCGTCCTTCTCGACACCAATATTGATGACGTCGGGCTTGAAGTCGTCAGCGGCCTTCTTTGCATCGATGAGTTCCATCGGACGGGTCTTCGACTGCTGCAGGCTCAAGGAAACCATCATGAACGCCGCCAGGAGGAAGAACATCACGTCGATCAGAGGCACGATCTCGATGCGCGCCTTCTTGATCGGGATCGGCGACGAGAACTTGCCGCGCTTCCCGCTGGTTGATGCGGCACTGCGGCCGCCTCCTCCTCCAGCCATAGGTCAGGCGTTCTTGGCTGCGGTTTCGCGGCGGAAGGCGGCCGTGTCGAAGCCTTCCTGCTTGGCCTTGGTGACCATGACCTCGACATTCGTCGCGGCGGTCTCCAAGTCGAACTTCAGCTTCTCCATCATCTCGTTGTAGATGTTGAGGAAGAAGACACCGATGATGGCGATACCCAGACCGGCGGCCGTGGCGATGAGCGCCTCGCCGATACCGCCTTGGATCTCGGTCATCGCACCGGCGATGCTCGACTCACCCATCTTCTGGAAGGAACCCATGATGCCGGTCACCGTGCCCAGCAATCCGAGGAGCGGGGCCAGGGTGATGCACGTATCGATGAGCACCATGAAGCGGCCGGCCCGCTTGATTTCCATGCCAGCGGCGACTTGGAGCGCCCCCTGCAAGGAACCATGCACATGGGTCAGACCGTGGTAAATCATGCGGACCACCGGATCCTGCGACTGTCGGGTTTGGGCCACAGCCCCCTTGAAGTCGCTGTTTTCCATGGCTCCCAAGGTACTTTCGAGCTGGGCCGAGTCGCGGCGACGCCCGAGGAGGAACCAGAAGATTCCGCGCTCGGCCACGACAGCAAGCATGATGATGGCGACGAGGGCGATCGGATACATGATCGGTCCGCCCTTGGTGAAGTATTCGGCGAGGGTGTTGGCGAGCATTGTGGCGTCAGTCGGGTTGGTTCAGAAAACGGTTGAAGGCGAGATTGTGTGAAGCGATCCAAGCTGGGTCGGTTCTCAACGGAGGCGGTACTCGAAAGGAATGATCCAGTCTCCGGCATCCTCGGGTCGGAATCGCCAGAGCCGTCGGACATGCTGGCGGAAGGAATTGTCGAGAGTGGAACTGCCGGACGAAGACAACAGCTTCAACTCCGTGATCCCGCCGGTGGCATCGATAGTGACCAAAAACTCTCCGGATCCGGTTTCCCGCCGGACTTGCGCTTCCCGGGGATAGGGCGGCTCCGGCGTGAAACGTCCTTCACCCGCCCCCTTGCCCGACTCGAAACGCCGTGGACCGGTCGGAGCCGCCGGGGCATTGCGGCGAGTCTCCCGCGGGGGCGGCACGGCGAAATTGGGGTCCTTGGATATAATCACCGGTCCCTTCACCTCGACCGCAAACGCCACGTTGGCGTCGGCCGGAGCCACCACCACAGCAGGCACAGAAACCGGCTCAGCCGGGGCCGGTTCGTCCGGAGGGGTCTCATCCTCGGAGACCACCTGTTGCTGCGGCTCGGGCTTGAATTCGCGGATTTCCACCGGTTGAAGCGCCTCGTCCGCCGTGAACTTCTGCAGGACCAATCCCGGAGGATGGGCGATTCCCAACACACCGCCTGCCAAGAAGAGAGCACACACCGTGTTCATCCAAATCAGACGACGCCCGGAATCCTCGGCCACCTGCGGGAGGCAAGACCGATAAAGCTCCGACTGAAGCACGTAGCTGGAACCGGAACCGGGCCCGGCTGCTGCGATAAAAGTACTCATGTTCAACGAAACCCTTGTGATTTCAGAGGATGAGAACGGCGCTGTTTCAGGGGAAGCGGGGCTTCCATCGGGGACCGTACCCCGCTCCATCGCTGCGCCGGCTTGATGGGGATGGGCGCCCACACGGGCGGGCTCTGGCGGCGGTTCCATTCTTGAATACCACCTACCAAAACCTTGAAACCGGCCGTGATGGACGTCCCAGAACAGACAGTCTGTAAAAAATCAGCCAGATATTTCATTTCCTCACCTGATCTCAGTGAAAGCGATCTTCGTGCCACTCCGGAAGTTCGGTCGAAGGGTTCATCATGAACCAATTTCAACAATCAGCAATCTCCGGGTGATTAGGGTTCATCCATTCCACTCGGCGAACCGGGAATCAGACCGTGCGGAGTGATCCAATCGTGCTCTATTCCTGGGGAGTCAATATCACCTGAGTTCCGGAAACCAAGTCATGGAGAGCGCGATGTTGGGGAGCCAGGACCATCAAATAGCCCAAACCGAAGGTCAGTATGCTGAGCAATTCCGCACAATACCGTCGGAACGCACCGGCGTATCCGGGTGATTCTCCGTCAAAGGTGACGATGCGGAGTCCGAGCAAGCGCTTTCCCGGTGTGGATCCGAAGCGTCCGTTGAAACCCACTCTATAGATGAGACTCACAGCCGTAATGACACTGACGAAGATGAGTTGGAATTTCAGTATCAGCCGCAAGTCGGGTTCGGCGGCTCCGGTCAACTCCAACTGCGCCTGAACCTGCTGCATCAAATCCTGCAACGGATCCCGCCAAGGCAGCAGGACCAGATTGACCAAAAACAGGATCACCATCCAATCCGCCACAAAGGCCAAGAGACGCGGAACGAACCCAGCGACAACGAATGCCGCGGGCTCCGTGGCTTCAAGAAGAGGCTCAGCTTCAGCAACCGGTCGTGGCAAATCCCAGACCAATTCATGTCGAGCCGATGCCTGCAACCACCGTCCGTCGTCCTGACACCACACAAAAGTTGCTGGTCCCAGCCGTCCTTCTTGGGCCCATTCCCGCAGTTCCTCCAGCGAGCCGGCGTATTCTCGGCCATCCGAAGCGATCATTTTGTAGGGTGAAGACATGAAAGACACCGCTGAGATAGTATCTCCCGAGGGAATCATCAATGGACTTCATCATCCCATTGTTAGGCCGGCCTGACGGGTACCCACAGGCCGGATCCATTGCGTCAGAATGAATGTCTCGGGGCACACCCACTGGGATGAGCGTCACCTCCACGGTGGATACCCATGGACACCGCGTGGCTGGGGTCTCGAGGCTCAGGTACGCGATATCCTGAGTTCGAGAAATTTGAAGCGTTGCGGTTGAAACCATCGACGGTTCCGGGTGTCCTTGGTTTCAGCGCCGCTCCTCCTCCCATGAATCCTCCCGACCATCCCGCCGTGTCCGTTGCCGCGATCGAACAATTGACTGCGCGACGGCAAGCACTGGTCGAGCAAATCGGCAAAGCCGTGATCGGCCAGCAGGAGATCATCGACAACACGCTCCTCACCCTTTTTGCCGGCGGACATGCCCTCATCACCGGGGTGCCAGGACTGGCCAAGACACTGCTCATCCGCTCCCTCAGTCAGGCTGTGGATTTGCAGTTCAACCGCATCCAATTCACCCCAGACTTGATGCCGAGCGACATCACGGGAACAGACGTCCTCGAAGAAGATCCCGAGTCCGGACGGCGGCGGCAGGTTTTCCTTCCGGGACCGGTATTCTCCAATCTTATTCTGGCCGACGAAATCAACCGGACTCCACCGAAAACCCAGGCGGCCATGCTGGAAACCATGCAGGAGCGGCAGGTGACCGTCGGCGGAAAGACCTACCCGCTTCCCCGACCCTTCCACGTTTTCGCCACCCAGAATCCCATTGAGCAAGAGGGCACCTATGTTCTGCCCGAAGCGCAGGCCGACCGGTTCATGTTCTGCCTGAACACGACTTACCCGTCGCTGTCGGACGAAGAACGCGTCGTGCGCGAGACCACCGGGACCACTCAAGCCCTGATCAAACCGGTCATCACCGGACCCGAACTCATCGAGGCACAAAATCTTGTGCGCAGTGTTCCGGTCAGCGACGAAGTGATCGCCTACGCTGTCCGGCTGGTGTCGCGGACCCGACCCGAGACAGCGGAGGCTCCGGCCTACATCCGGGAGTTTGTCCGGTGGGGAGCGAGCCCCCGGGCTTCTCAATTCTTGGTCCTCGGCGCCAAGGCGCGTGCGGCTACCACCGGCAAACTGTGTGCCGATGACGAGGGCATCCGGCATGTGGCCCGCCAAGTTTTGCGTCACCGCATCAATCCCAACTTCAATGCCCGCGCCCAGAAAGTGACGGTGGAAAGCCTCATCGATCGCCTCTTGAAGGACGTTCCGGTCCGGTAAGCGATCTTCGGTCATCGCGGACCGCTCCAAGACCCTTCCACCCCATGTCCACCCCCCTCGCCATCGATTCCCGACTGTTGGCTTCGGTCGAAGACCTGCCGCTCTTGGCGCAGACCGTCGTCGAGGGATTTCTGGATGGCCTGCATCGCAGCCCGTTCCTGGGTTATTCGACGGAGTTCGCCAGCTACCGCCAATATGTCCAGGGCGACAACCTGCGGCACCTCGACTGGAAGGTCTGGGCCCGCAGCGACGCCCTGTACGTCAAGCAGTTCGAGGACGACACCAACTACCGCGGCCAGATTTATCTCGATACGTCGGCTTCGATGGATTTCGGAAACGGACCCGCCAACAAGTTCACCTACGGTCGGCTGCTGGCCGCAGCGCTCACCCACTTGATGATCTTGCAGCGGGATGCGCCCGGACTGGTGCTCTTCGGCCCGGACAGCCGACAGGCTTTGCCTTGTGCCGTTTCCCGGAATCAGGCCATGGAGCTCTTCGCGGCTCTGGCCCGGGCCCAGGCGGGCGGCAAAACGGTCATCAGCCAGGACCTCTTCGGCATCGTTCAGGCGGTGGTGCGCCGCGGGATTTCCGTGGTCATCTCAGATTTCTTCACCACCGACGATTCGGGGTTTGAACTCCTGCGCCAGTTGCATGCGCACCGTCAAGAAACCCTCGTCTTCCACCTCCTCAGTCCGGAAGAACTCGAACTGCCCGAGACCGGGGAATGGATCCTCGAAGACAGCGAGACCGGCGAAGAGCGCATCGTTCACCTCGATGAAGTCCGCAGCAGTTATCGTGAGCGCCTGACCACCTTCTGCGATCGCGTGAAGACGGAGTGCCAGAGCTACGAGTTCGACTACCTGCGCCTTTCAACGGGCGAACCCTTGGATCAGGCCTTGATGAACTACCTCGAACGGAGGAGTCACCTGTGAACCGCATCGCCCCGCGGCAGAGCCCCCACTGATCACCGGCATGCCTTTCCTTTTCACCCACGCCTTCCTGCTGTCGGCTCTCGCCGGCTTGGGAATTCCCGTGCTGTTGCACTTGCTGCTCAAGCAGCGCAATCCACGGATGCGGGTGAGCACGCTGCGTTTCTTCGAAGTTCGCGATACCCGCAGCTCTTCCCGTCGCAAGCTGCGAAATTGGCTGCTCTTGTTGCTCCGGCTTCTGGTCTTCGCGTTGATCGTCCTGGCCTTCGCCCGGCCCTACCTTCCCGATGGCTGGAGGGGTAAAACCCAACCGAAACGGCGCGATGTGGTGATCATCATCGACCCATCGCTCAGCATCCGGTCCATCGATTCAGGGAAACCGAGATGGCCCGCCGTTCTCGATGAGGCCCGCCAGATTCTCGCAGGTTTGGCGGACAACGACCGGGCCGCCTTGATCGGAATGGGCGGTAAGGCCGAAGTGCTCTCCGGCTTCGCGCCGTCCGCAGTTATCCGAAATACCCTCGATGCCCTGAAACCGGGCTCGACCAGCGGTGACCTGGGCGAAGCACTTCGGGAAGCCAGTGCCTTGGTCTCAACCTTGGATGCGCCGGGTACGGGTTCCATCATCGTCATCAGCGACCTCCAACGAACCGGAGCCGACGGGCTCAGCCGCTATCCATTGCCTCGCTGGCTGGCCGTCCAATGCGTGCGCGTCGGGCCAGCCATCGCGCCCAATGTTGCCATCACCGATTTGCGGCTCCCGGCCGAGCCCCACCAACACCTCACCGTAACCGTCGCCAATTTCGGCGATCAAGGGATCCAGAACCACACCGTTGGCTGGTTCCTAGATGGAAAGCCCGTCTCCGAAATGACCTTCTCGCGCGGGGCCGGTCAGTCAGATTCCCTCCAATGGAAGCTGCCTCGAGTGGACCCGGGATGGCATGAGATCGAAGCTCGTTTGAAAGAGTCCGATGCTCTCGCCGACGATGATGTGCGCCGACTGGCCTTTCAGGTCCCGGAACCCATTCGAGTCGTGGCCATTGAAAACCGAAGCCAGGTGCGTTCGTTTGAAGAACAAACCTTCTTCCTGGCAGCCGCGTTGGATCCGTTCTTTGGGGGCACCAATGCCGCGCAAAGCGGCTTCAGCGTGGAGATCCAGCGTCCCGAGACTGTAGCAACGGCCTTGAGCGCCTCCGGGAAAACGCCCCTTCCCGATGTGGTGCTCTTGCCGGCCATGCGGTCCCTTCCCAACGATGCCGTCGCGGCGCTCAACCGTTGGGTGGATCAGGGGGGTGGCGTCTTCTTCTTCGGTGGCGAATCCTTGGAACCCTCCCGCTTCAACGCCGAATTTGCCGCCCTGTTGCCGGCTCAATGGGGTGCGGTGACCGCCAGCGATGCCGACGTGCCCTGGCGCATCGGAGCCTACGACCGGTCCAGTCCGGTATTCCGGCCCTTTGCTCCAGCTCGATCCGGTGGACCTGCCGTGGCCGAATTCACGCATCGGCACGCGGTGACTCTCGCTGCGGGCTGCACGGTGTTGGCCCGATTCGATGACGGGCAACCCTTCCTGATGAGTCGTCCGTTTGGCCGGGGATGGGTTCTCTTGGCCAACACGTCTGCCGACACCGCTTGGACCGACTGGCCCAAACACAAAAGCTTCGTTCCTTGGATCGCCGCCTCCGTCGGATATCTGGCCGATCGGGGTGAAGATCGCCGAGTGCGCTCTGTCGAAACCCTCATCACCGGCACCGAGACCCGGATCCCGCTGGGCAGAATGAGTTCCAGCAATTCACCCGCCGCTGGCTTCCGGCTGGGCCTCCGCTCGCCCAATGCAACTCCACCCGCCCCTCTCGAAGTCGGCGCCGACGGCACCGGACGCATCGAGGTCGACACTTCCGGATTCTATTCCATCAGCGACCCTTCCAGTCGGGAACGGTGGCGCCTGGCTGCCAATCCACCCGCCATCGAATCGGATCTGGCGGCACTGGATCCGAAGGTGGCGGAGCAACGCGTGGCTCGCCGCACCGATGCCGAGTCGGATTTGCCGCCCGGATGGTTCGGCGGGGAATCCGGCCGACAGGAATGGTGGCGCATCCTCCTGTTGGCAGCCCTCGGGTTCCTGCTCATCGAAACCGTCGTGGCCAACCGTTCCACCCCATGAACACACCCGCTGATCAAGCCCGCAGGCAACTGGCCCAGACAGCCAGTCGCAAGGACGCCGCCCGACGGACAGGTCTCGCCTGGGCCACGGGAGCTGGACTGGGGCTCGGGTTGTTGATCGTCATGCTCCTCGACTACGGGCTGCTGTTGCCTGTCGGCGTCCGAGTTCTGGCTTGGTTGTTCCTGCTGGTCGGATTCGCGGTGGGGCTTCGTCGGTGGTTCCGTCTGAAACACCAAAGCACTCCGCTCAAAGAGGCCGCCCTGGACATCGAATCGGCGAGCCCCCATCTGGGCTGCGAGATTTCAACAGCCGCTGAATACCTCTCAGGCAAGAGGACCCCTTCTGGTCCTTATGAATCGGAACTGGCTGCAGCTCTGAGCCAACGCTCCGCCCAACTCGCCAGCGTCGAGACCGTGCCCTACCGACAACGTCTCAGCCTGCCCGGATTGCTCTTCGGCGGCGGCGTCTTGTCGGCACTCATTGGATTCTTCTTCGTTGCACCCCAATCGGGCGTTGCCCTGCTCCGGACGCTGGCTCCGTGGTCCGCGGCCCGGTTCACCGGACTCATCGTGGAACCCGGCGGTGGCGAATTTCCGGTGGGCCAGAAGTTCACTCTCACCAACCGCCTCTCGGGCCGAATCCCCAAAACGGTCGGAGTGGAGTGGCGAACTCAAGGCGAAGATCGGTGGCAGATCGAGACGATTCCCGTGCTGTCCAATGCGCTAGCATTCCATGCGTTGACCGTCACCACTTCTGGAACCTTCCGCATCCGCGCCGGTGACACCGTCTCTGCCGAATATCCTTTGGTGGCGTATGTCCCACCCGAGATCGCTCGGTTGTCACTCCGCTTGATTCCGCCCGCCTACGCCGGCCTTCCGGAACTGCGCCAGTCCACCCCGCCCATCACCGCACTGCGCGGCACACGGGTCCTCTTTGAATTGGAAGGCAACGTGTCTCTTGGCCAGGCCGAATTGATTCTCACCAATGGGAGTGTCGTGGCACTGAAACCCGGCGACTCCAACGTCTGGCGCGGCGAACTGACGCTCTCAAAGGATTCCGAATATTCCATCGTCATCGCCGACTCCCGTGGCCGGCCCTCCACCTCGAATTCGGCCCGGTATCCCATTCGGGCCCTTCCGGACCAGCCGCCCAAAGTGGATGTCACCGAACCTGGCGAGGACATCCGCGCCGACCCCGACGAGATCATTCCACTAAAAGTGACCGCCTCGGACGACTTCGGTTTGGAATCCATCACCATCGTCTACCATGTCTTGGGTGGACCCGAGCAACGTCTGGAAGTCCGGGACCGCCATCTCAAGGACGGTCAGACACTCGGTGCCGTTGTCCTGCGCTTGGGGAGTCTTCAGCTCAAGCCCTACGACGTGGTGTCCTATTACGCCGAGGCCCGGGACAACAACACCCTCGATGGACCCGGGATCGGTCGCTCGCCCACTTACTTCATCGAATTGACCGACCGATCCGGCCCGCCGCCTTCCAAGCGCAAAGGCCAGCCACAACAGCGGCTGAACCTCATCGCCATCCAGAAAGGGATTCTCGCCGACACGACGGCGACAACCACCACTGCCCGTGTTGCGACCAATGCCTTCCAAGACCTTTCCCAGCGCCAGCGCGAAGCCCGAGAATTCACCGCTCGGTACCAACAGAAACTCGAATCCATGAACGCTCCGAAGGCGGCCCAGTTCGCCTTGGATGAAGCGCTGGAAGGCATGGATGATGCGGCCCGAGCGCTGGACAAGAAGTTGCCAACGGAGGCCTTGCCCGCAGAAGAGAAAGCCCTCGCCGCCTTGTACCGGGCCATCAAGGCCATGCCACAGCTGAAGAATTTGCCCACAGAACCCGAGCTCTCCGAGAAGCCGCCCGAGGAATCACCTCCGGACCTCCAGCCACCTCAGGTGGTCTTGGAGGCCATCGACAAGAAACCTCAAAAACCAGCCAACGCCGAAGAATTGGAGAAAGCTCTGGAAGAAGCCAAAGCCTTGGCCAAGGCCCAATCGGAATTGGCCAACCAAATGGAAGAAGAGGGAGAAGGAAAAAAACCAGGCAAACCCCAGAAATCCCCTCCGGGTCAAAAGCCTGGCGAGGGTCAAGGCAAGGAGGGCGAGACCGGAAAACCGAGTGAATCTCCAGCCCCGGGCAAACCAGGAAAACCCGCTCCAGCCCCACCGGGCAAACCAAGTCCTGGCTCTGGTTCCCAGCCGGGTTCACCCGGAGAGCCCTCGAAAAACAGCCCCGGACAAAATCCAAAGGGTCTGGCCGATCAACAAAAGCGCCTGCAGGAACAGGCGCGAAAACTGGCCGAAAAAATCGCCCGCATGAGCAGCAAAGAGGCGCGCGAAGCCCAGGCGGCTGGCAAACGCATCGATGCCGCCGCCCAACAAATGTCCCAGGCGGCTGAGGCCCTCGGCGAGGGCCGCAGCGACGCGGCTGGAACCAACGGAAGTCTGGCAGCGGCGGGCGTCCAATCGGCGGCAGACCTTTTGGAGCGAGCATTGCGGCAAAACCAAGACCGCACCGATGTTTCGGCTGAAGAGGCCCCCCAGCCCTTCGCCGAACAAATCAGCGAGTACTTCCGACGCCTGACCCGGGCTCAATGATCATGATGCAGTTCACCCAATTACCGGAGCCTCGGTGGCTGGTCCTTGGCGGGCTCATCGTCATGAGCCTGCTCATCACCAGCTATGCGTGGGCTCGTGGGCGGTCCCAGCCGTGGGTCCGAGCCCTCTGCGCGTTCCTCCGATTGCTGGCTATCGTCGGCTTGGTGCTTTGCCTCCTCGATCCGCAGTGGATTGAGAAAACGGTCCATTCCCGCCGAGCGCGCTTGGCCATCCTCGTGGATACCTCACGCAGCATGGCGACCACGGATGTCCCCGGAGGCCGATTGGCCTCTGCGCGGACTTGGATGGAGCGTCATGTGGTCGCTGCTAAACCGGAGAACGTCGATTTGCTGCAATTGCGATTCAGCGAAACCATCACGGTCGAAACCAACCGTCCGATTTTATCGCAAGCCGACGGACCTTCCTCGGGAATCTCACGCGCTCTGGAAAGCCTTCTCTCCCTGCCTCCCGAAGAGCCGCTGACCGGCGTTCTGCTGGTCTCCGACGGTATTGAAACCGAGGTCCGTGACCCGGAAGCCGCCGCTCGCCGTCTGCGCCGACATGGAGTGAAAGTCCACACGCTCTTAAGCGGAACCACCAATGAGTTGAAGGATGTCCGCATCACCGGTCTCGAAGTCCGCCGTGCCGTCGCCGAGAACGCTCCGACGCGCGTGATGGTGGATATCCGCTCTCCGGGATTCACCGGTAAGACCGTCACCGTGCAAATCCGCAAAGACGGTCAAATCCTGGCCGCCAAGCCGCTCCTTCTCAACGGTGACGCCCAGCACATCGAACTCGATTTCATTCCGCGGATGCGCGGGTTCCAAGTGTACGAGGTCAGCGTTTCCTCCAGTCCCGGAGAATGGCTGGCTTCGAACAACCAGCGGCCTTTCGGATTGGAAGTGGTCGATCCGACTTTGCGGGTGCTCTACATGGAGGGAACCCCGCAAAACAATCAGAGCCCGCAGCCCGAGTGGAAATACCTCAAGGATGCGCTGCAAAGCGATCCCGGCATCAAGGTGACCACGCTCTACCGTCCGTTTGGCAACAACGGACAATACCTCAACACGGTCGATGCCGATCCCGAAACCGGCGAGCGCATCTACCCCGTCGATCATTCGACCTACGGTTTCCCAAAAAACCTAGCGGGCTTGCTCGACTATGACGTGGTCATCCACAGCGACATCCTCCGATCCTCGTTCAGTCCGCTCCAGGTCACCAACATGGCCCGGCTGGTCGAAGAGTTCGGTGGTGGATTCCTCATGATCGGTGGCAACTCGGCCTTCGGTCGCGGAGGTTATCACCAGACGCTCCTGGACCGCATCATTCCAGTCGCCATGGAAGGAGCTTTCGACTCCTCCAAGGAGGACTTCCAGCCGAGGATTCCCAGAGCGGCCTGGACCCACCCCATCGTGGCCATCGGAGCTACGGCCGAGGAAACCCGCCAAATCTGGACCGAGAAATTCCCCACCTTGCATGGCATCAACCGGATGGAGCGAGCCAAGCCCGGCGCGCAAGTCTTGGCCTACGCCGACAACGCCCCTCAGGGCTTCGATGGCGACGTGCTGCTGGCGGTCCAGGAAGTGGGTCGTGGCCGGACCATGGCCTTCACCTCCGATACGACACGGTCCTGGGGTGCCGATTTTGAGACCCTCTGGGGCGAGCCTCGGAACACCCGGTGGCCCGTCACCGAAGACAACTGCGATTCCCGGTACTACCGACGTTTCTGGGTCAATGCCATCCGCTGGTTGGCCGCCGGTCGAAGCAGCCGCACCAACCCACCGGTGCTTCTGGATCTCTCGAATTCCTACATCACTCCAGGGGCCAGCGCCTCGGCCTCGATCCATGTTCGGGACCCAGCCCAACAGGAAGTGACCGATGCCGAAGTGACACTCTTCGCCGGTTCCGGTGCCTCGAGCAACGCGGTTGGGGTGGCCCGGTTCGACCCGACCCGTCGCGCTTATGTGGCACCCATCACACTCCAAAAGCCTGGAACCTTCGTGGTCAGCGCCGTCGCCCGTCGAGGTGAGTTGCTCCTGGGTGTCGACCGCCAGTTGCTGGTCGCCGAATCGATCGATCCAGAATTGGCAGATTTGCAGGCCCGCCCGCCCGTGATGGCAGGGATCAGCAGGGCTGGAGATGGGACTCAACACCGGATAGAAGAGACCCAGCCCTCCGGATTGGAATCACTCTGGAAAGACCTACCGACGCCCACCGTCGAGTTTCACCGGAAACCCCTTTGGGACCGTCCTGTGTCTTTGGCGATCTTGTTGGGACTGTTGGTGGCCGAATGGTCGCTGCGGCGTTGGAAAGGTTTGGCCTGACGATCCATGCGAAATCCTCGGTCACTGCTCCATTCCAGCAACGATAGAATGCAGTCGTTCTACGTCGCCTGGGGTAGACGCTTTGGAGGGTTCCTCTTCCGACTGGCGCTGGTTGGCTGCCACCTGTGGGTTGTGGTCGTCGGAAACCCACCGGAATTCCGAGCGGCTGGCACTGGCCTCAGTGTGGCACATGTGGTGCGTGACGAACCTTGGTCCATCCACGTCGTCCGAGTGGATCAAACCCAAAGCGGCCTGCAGTTCTGTCCCTCGCTGGCCTTCCATGACCGCATCGGCCTTAACACCCTTTCTGAGCAGGTTTCACTCTTTCCCAAATCCCTCGGAACACCGGTCGCCGCGATCAATGGCGATTTTTACGCCATCGAAAACGACCCGATGCCCGGAGACCCACGAGGCCTTTTCATCCAGCGTAGCCAGCTCATCAGTGCACCCATCGAACGGGACTGCCTGTGGTTTGACCTCGCTGGAAAACCCCGGATCAACACTGTGCGTGCGCGCTTCAGCCTACGCGTGGGCGAATCTGCACCGCAGGAATTCGGGCTGAATGAGGATTTTGACGGCTCCCGTCCGGTGGTGCTCACACGAGCTTCATCGCGGGCCATCGAGTCGGATCCTTCTCCGGGATGGATCCTCACCCGAGAGGGATCCCATCCCTGGTTGCCGCTGAAGGCAGGCCAACGGCTTCGAGGGGTGGTTCACGGCCGAGTCCAAGGCCATTCCTTCCCACAAGATCCAGATAGCCTGATCCTCCGCGCGGGAACGTCTCTGCGGGATCACCTGCGGCCGGGCACCCCTGTATACCTCGAAACGCTCACCGAGCCCTCGCTGGAATCGGCCGTGTCCGCCATCGGTGGAGGGCCGGCTTTGGTCCACCTCAGCAAGCCGACCGGGAAATCTGCGGCTCGTTCCTTTGAACGCCACCCGCGTTCTGCGTTCGGATGGAATGAGCGTCACTGTTTTCTCGTCGTCGTCGATGGACGGCAGGCAGGGCTCTCCGTCGGCATGACCCTCGCTGAACTCTCTGATTTTCTCATCGGTCTCGGTTGTCAGGAAGCCATCAACCTCGACGGCGGCGGATCCACGGAACTGATCCTTGGGGATCAGATCCTCAACAGCCCGTGCTACGGACGCGAGCGGTCCACCGCATCGGGCCTCTTGGTCGTGCGCGTGCCGGTGCCGCGATCCTGATCCGTCCTCATGAAACAAATCCTCTGGTTCCTTCTATTGGCGTTTTCATCTGGGATGGTTGATGCGACCCATCCGGTCGATGCGATCGCCTCGTCCGCAACGCCGCCAGTCCCGACCTCCAAAACCCGACTTGGGGACGCCTTCCATTACCATCAGGATAACCTCTCCGAAGGACCTTGGTCGGTGCATGTCATCCGGATTCGGAGGGACCGGCCGGATCTGGGAATCCATGTGCTGCTCGGTGGCAGCAACCATCTCGGCGTGGGGACGCTGTCCAGTCAGGCCTCGGCCTTTCCGAAGAACCGTGGTCTGCCGTTGGCCGCCATCAACGGCGACTTCTTCGCGCGTCAAGGCCCCTGTCTGGGAGACCCGGAAGGGCTATGCATTCGGGACGGTGAGTTGATTTCCGCACCCAATGGCAAAAGCGCTTTCTGGGTGGGCCCAGATCGATCCCTCCACATGGGATCTGTGGTTTCATTGCTTTCGATGACCCCGCCCCATGGCACCAAGATGGCCATCGGTCTCAACGAGGAGCGGCACGAGCGACCGGTACTGTACACCGCTGCCTCGGGGGCTCGGACTCCTTCGGCCAATGGCACCGAGTGTCTCTTCATCAGCGAAGCCGCTTCCGCTTTGCCCCTCCGGCCCGGTGAGCGATCCGTCTTCCGCCTTCAGTCCCTGCATCTTGGGGGAAACACGCCCATCCCGACCAACGGCGTGGTTCTGTCACTGCCGGCCGGCACGGAACCCTCGGCCGCTTCCGTGGCCATCGGATCCCTCTGGACCCTTTCCACGGAAACACAACCCGACTTGAGAAACATCTCCACCGGCTTGGGAGGCGGCCCCGCCCTGCTCAAAGGAGGTCAACCCACGCAGTACCAATCCTCCGACGCCCGCCATCCGCGATCGGCTATCGGATGGAATGACCAGTTCCTGTTCTTGGTCCAGGTGGATGGACGTCAACCCGGCATCTCAGTGGGCATGACCCTGAGTGAACTCGGCACTTACATCGCAGGCCTCGGGTGCACCGAAGTTCTCAATCTCGATGGCGGAGGTTCCTCGACCCTCTGGGCCCGGGGTCAGGTGATGAACATCCCGTGTGAAGGTTCCGAACGCCCCATGGGCAACGCTCTGCTGATCAGCGTGGATACCCGGGCGGGCGGACCCCGCTGATGACCACCGGATCCAACGATGGGTGGTTTCATCTCCAACCCAGCCAACCCATCAACCCCGCTTTTCCACCAGCTCCCGGAACTCGTCGAAGAGCACGGAGGAGTCGTGGGGACCCGGGGCGGCTTCCGGATGGTACTGCACGCAGAAGACCGGCTTGGTCTTGTGACGCAATCCCTCGACCGTCTGGTCGTTCAAATTGATGCGGTTCACCGCCACATCGGACGGCAGCGACGACGGGTCGACGGCGAAACCATGGTTCTGGGAAGTGATTTCAACCCGACCGGTTTCGAGATCTTTCACCGGTTGATTCCCACCCCGGTGTCCGAATTTCAACTTGAAGGTCTTGCCACCCAATGCCTGACCCAAAATCTGATGCCCCAGGCAAATCCCGAAGATCGGGATGCCCGTGTCCACGAGCTTCTTCACCTCACCGACAATCCCTCCCAAGGTTCCCGGATCGCCTGGGCCATTGCTGAGGAACACACCCGCTGGCTTGTAGGACAGCACCTCTTCAGCCGAGGTTCCGGCAGGAACCACGCGAATACGGAAACCGCGCTGCCGCAGACGCCGCAGGATGTTGTACTTGATGCCGAAATCGTAAGCCACGATGGGGATGTCGGCGGCGCGCAACGGCAGCCGCACTTGGCGGGGTTCGGGCGGCGAATGTTGCTGCGTCACCGAGAAGTCCGCCGAGTCCTGATCTTTTTCGTCCCAGATGAAACTCTCCGAATGGGTGACTTCGACGACGTAATTCCGGCCCTCCATCGAACCCCATTGGCGGGCCCGAGCCACCGCGTCCGCATCGGACATCGGTTCTGTGGTCAGGAACCCGGCCAAGGCACCCCGCACACGGAGCTTCTTGGTCAGCGCCCGGGTGTCGACCCCTTGGATTCCCGGAATGCCATTTTGATCCAGATACGCGGCTAGCGACAGGTCTGCTCGCCAGTTGCTTACTACGGGACTGAGTTCCCGAATGACGAACCCGGAACAATGGGCCTTCCAGGACTCCATGTCCTGAAGGTTGATGCCCGTGTTGCCAATCATCGGGTAGGTCATCGTTACGATCTGACCCTTATAGGAAGGATCGGTGAGGATCTCCTGATAGCCGGTCATCGAGGTGTTGAAACACACCTCCCCGGATGCCGAAGCCTGCGCGCCAAATCCGTGGCCGCGGAACACCGAACCGTCTTCGAGGGCGAGAATCGCGTTCATTAGACTCTGATAAAAGGAGCCCTGGAATCGCCAGAGCGGGGCGGAGTGTGCGCAAGCCGTCCTACGAAGCAAGGCGAAGGAACGGGACAACTCGAGTTCTCTGGAGGTCCTTCCGTCTACTCAGTTCACCTGGATTCCCCAAACACGGCAGGGTCCAAGCGGGTTCGAACGGTGATCTTAACACCTCCAAAAGCCTGCCTGAGAACCCACTGGTTGATTCGTCCATTGCCAGCATCCAAAGATTTTGGTGGCGTTCTGTGTATCAATTGCTAGTTTCCGCGGCCCTCGATTCGAAATGAGTCGTGGGAACAGGCACCCGGCGGATGAGTCGTCCGCGGTGGACGAGTGCCTTCAGCAAGTAAACTGGGAAAGAGACGCCATGGCGAAAAAACCGGCACCCGCTCCGATCACTCCGATCAAGAAGGCAGCACACCATAAGGTGGGCGCGGCCAGTGCGGCCATGATCCTCGGTCGACCTCTGGCTAAGGCCGGTAGCAAGGCCGTAGCACCTGAAACCCAGAGCTGGATGCCCATTTCCCGGGTCAAGCCGGAGTGGCAGAAGTTCTACCAGAACCTGCTCGACTTGCATGAGCGCCTCCGGGGCCAGATGAGCGGGTTGGCCAAGGAGTCCCAAGCCGAAATGGAGAGCTACAGCCTCCACATGGGTGACTCCGGCACCGACAATTTCGACCGCGATTTCGCACTCAGCCTCCTGTCCTCAGATCAGGATGCCGTGTATGAGATCGAGGAAGCCCTCAAACGCATCGAAAAAGGCTCCTACGGCGTCTGCGAATTGACCAGCAAGGTCATTCCCAAGGCCCGTTTGGAAGCGATCCCCTGGACCCGTTATACGGTGGAATCGCAAGCCCAACTCGAGAAGGAAGGCGTTCTGCGTCAGCGCAACCGCCTCGGTTCGCTGGGATCTGTCGAGGCCGGAGCCTCGGTGGATGTCGAAGAAGACGACAGCGACGTCGAGGAGAAACCCACCAAGGATAAGGAAAATTGATTTATGCCGCGTGAGATTGTGACCATTGAGTGTACGGAAGCGAAGAAGGAGGGTAAGCCCGTCTCCCGCTACCAGACGACCCGAAACAAGAAGCTGCAGACCGACAAGGTGGAAAAGAAGAAGTTCAATCCCTTCCTTCGCCGTCATACCCTGCATCGCGAAATCAAGTAAGCCATGCCCCGCAAGACCAAGCTCGAGGAAAAGAAGAAGCGCCGATCGACCGCAGCCCGGACCCCGCGTCCGAAGCCCAAGGTCGAGTTCACCATCGACGCTATCGACTACAAGAACGTCGCCCTGCTCAAGCAGTACGTGACCGACAACGGACGGGTTCTGCCCCGGAAGTACACCGGTTTGCCGGCTCCCTTCCAGCGCAAGCTCAGCCTGGCGATCAAGCGCGCCCGGCAAATGCTGTTGATGAAGTAACCTGTCACAACTTTTTGAAACCCGCCGGTTCGCCGGCGGGTTTTTTGTTGCCTTATGAGGATGCAAGCGGTTTGCAATCTTCTGCCGCGGTTTCTACTCTGCCGGATCGTGAATGGATCCCGCTCCCTCCTCATGGTCTGGATGCTCGGCCTGCTCTGTGCTCTCAGCACTCGCGCAGAAGTCCGGATTCTGACCACCCTGCCGGCCATCCATTCGTGGGCCGCCAATGTCGCTGGAGACGCAGCCATCGTCGAAAATCTGCTGCCGGCCAATGTGGGACCGCACGATTTCCAATTCCGTCCTTCGGATCTCCGTCGATTGGCGGCGGCAGACGTGGTCCTCATGAACGGTCTGGGCGTAGACTCTTGGCTCACTCGTGCGGTGGCTCGGGGTGCTTCAAAGCCCACGCGACGAGTCGTGACGGTGACCGAGGGTCTTCAGAAGCAACTCATTCACCACCTCACCCCACTGGCCATCGACCCGACCCCATCCAAAAAGGGTCACCCAGAACACGAGCACAACCACGATCACGATAGCGACAGTGCCAACCCCCATGTCTGGCTGGACCCCATTCTCGCCAAACACTGCGTGTCCAACATCGTCCAAGCTCTCTGTCAGGCCGATCCCGCCCACGCTGACGGATACACCCGCCGCGCAACGGCCTACCTTCAAGAACTCGATCAACTCGACTCCCAGATCCGCGCGTCACTCCAGAGTCTGAACAATCGCAAGGTCGTCACCTTTCATGATGCCTTTCCGTACTTCTGCCAGCGCTACGACCTCATGCTGGTGGGCGTCGTTGAAGAGGTGCCCAGTGTGGACCCTTCTCCGAAATACTTGGCTCAATTGTCACGGGCCATCCGGGCCCAGCAGGTTCGGGTGATTTTTTCGGAACCTCAATTCCATCCGCGATTGCTCAAGCGTCTGGCCAGTGACCTTCAGATTGGTGTGGCTGAACTGGATGTCTTGGAAACTGGCACCGCCTCTAAGACGTTCTACATCGACGGGCTCCGCCGTAATTTGCGCACGCTGGAATCGGTGTTGCGCTGAAGCTCCATGGACATCGCCTTCCGAATACCGAAACCCGCCGCTGTCGAAGTGCGGGACCTTCAAGTCCAATTGGGCGGTACTCCGGTTCTACGTGGCGTCAACTTGCGCATCGAAGCCGGGCGCATGGTGGCGTTGATCGGACCCAACGGCTCCGGCAAGACCACCTTGCTCAGATGTCTGCTGGGTCTCCAAGTACCCCACTCGGGCTCCGTCCGTCTCCTGCAGGAGGGACCACCGAATCCGTCGCTCCTTCGACGAATTGGCTACGTACCCCAACGCCTGCAACTCGACCCGAGCTTCATGCTGACGGTACGGGAGTTCTTGGCCATCCGGCGACCGGTCACCGCCACCTGGTTCTGGCGTCCATCCCGACAAATCGATGAGCAATTGCACTCGGCCGTGGCCGAGATGGATGTCACCCGATTGCTCGACCGCCCCGTGGCTGGGCTCAGCGGCGGGCAACTCCAACGTGTCCTGATTTGCTCCAGCCTGCTCAACGAGCCGGAATTGTTGCTGCTCGATGAACCCACCGCCGGTGTGGACACCCCGGGTGAGGCCGACTTTTACGAACTCATCGCCGAGGTCCACCGACGACGCGGCCTCACTGTGGTCCTCGTCTCGCACGATCTCTCCATGGTCTATCGACACGCCAGCCGCGTGTATGCCCTCAATGGTGTCATTTGCTGCGAGGGGGCGCCTGAGGAAGTGATGAACGCCGAGTCCTTGAAACAGGCCTACGGCATCCATTTCACGCCGTACCATCACCATCACCATCACCCTCATTCTCACGGCGGACATGGACATTGAACCCTTCATGCTGCGGGCGCTTTTGACCGCCCTTTTCTTGGGACCGCTCTGTGGGTTCATCGGAGTTTTCGTCACCGCCCGACGGATGTCCTTCTTCAGCGACACCGTGGCTCATGCAGCCCTCGCCGGCGTAGCGCTGGGTTTCTGGCTGGGGCTGCCGGACCCGACGCTTCCGATGATCCTTTTCAGCCTGTTGATTGCCGGATTGATCCTCTGGCTCAAGGAACGCACCGCCTTGCTCAACGACACTATCATGGCGTTGCTGTTGAGTGGATCCGTCGCCCTCGGAATGGTCATCCTGAGTCTGTTGCGTGGGCATCGTGGGGAGCTCGATCGCTATTTGTTCGGGGACATCCTTTCCGTCGGTTGGGGTGATGCTGTTCTGGCGTTCATTGTTCTGGTCTCCGTGGGATCCATCCTCTTCTGGAAACTCAACGCGTTGGCCTTGCTCACCGCCCATGCGGATTTGGCTCATGTCTCGGGGATCCCTGTCCGCTGGCTCAACTATGGCTTCGTGGCGTTGCTGACGGTGACGGTGGCCCTGAGCATCCGCCTGCTGGGCATCATCTTGGTGACCTCGCTGGTGGTCATCCCTCCGGCCGCCGCACGGAATCTGGCACGGAGCCTTCGACAGCAAATCCTGATGAGTCTGTTCCTGGGGCTGATCGGCGCGGTCGGTGGCGTGGCTATTTCTTATCCGCTCAACCTACCCAGCGGCCCTTGCATCACGCTCACGCTGGCCGGGCTCTTTGTGCTGTCCCTGTTCGGTGGGCGGCTGCAACGTCCCATCCGGAACCTGTCATGAGCCGGCCCTGTCCCCAGCACCAACATCCGCACCGACTCATCCAGCAACCGCTGTCGGATCTGACGGACAAGCTGCGCCGCGGGGAGCTCAAGATCACCGCCCCACGCCAGGCCATCCTCGATGTGCTCCGCAAGCACGCGTCTCCGTTGACGATCAAGGAGATCCACACCTCGCTGGGAAAGATGGACTGCGATCTGGCGACCATCTACCGGAACATGCACACCTTGGAGCGCATGGGATTGGTGCGGCGCTACGATTTCGGAGACGGAGCGGCCCGATTCGAATTGTCCCCGGAAGAGGGCGATGCTCACCACCACCACCTGGTCTGCAAACAATGTGCCCGCATCATCGAACTGGACGATTGCTTCCTGAGTGAATTCCAAGATCAGCTCGCTCGACGCCACGGTTTCACCAAGATTTCTCATCGAATGGAATTCTTTGGAATTTGTCCGACTTGCCGAGTGCCTTGAGCTACCCGGCCCGGTTGCGATGCTCAGAGGCGTCGACGCTGACCCGGTTGGAATGCACTTCACTCGCTGTTTTTGAGTCAGTCCCCCATGAATCGGACAACCCTCTCTCGATCACCGGGAAATCCCGTGATGGTCCTTTGTGGGTATCTCATCGTGGTATTTGTCGGCGGAGCCTTGTTGGCGCCGTGGCTCTGGACCCTGGCCCAGCATTGGGTTCCGGGTTCGCCTTTGGCCGCGCAGCCCTTCCGCCGCTATGTTGACCGCTGCCTCCTTGGGCTGGCTTTGTTTGGGCTCTGGCCCATGGCGCGGACCGGACTTTTCCCAGGATGGTCGGCCGTGGGATTGGCCTGGAGACCGAAGTCCCGCCGAGAGCTGTCGGTGGGATTGTCGGGCGGAATGCTGTCGCTCGCCATCGTCGCTGCGATGGCATTGGGCTTTGGTGCCCGGTCTTGGAATTCTGGGCATCCTGGGAGCCTGCTGCTGAGCCATGCAGTCCGAGCGCTGGGCGCGGCCGTGGCTGTTTCCTTCATCGAGGAACTCCTCTTTCGCGGCATGGTCTACGGATCCCTCCGACGCCGCTTCCCCATCGCGGTCTCAGCTATCGTCAGCGCCTTGCTGTATGCTTTGGTCCATTTCTTCCGACGTCCAGATCCTCTGGATCCGGTAGGCCCTTGGACCGGATTAGTCATGCTGGGCCGCATGCTATCGGGCTTGGGTGATCCCTCGCTGGTGTTTCCCGGAATCCTCACTCTGGGGGCGATCGGCTGGTTGCTTGCCTGGTGCCGCGAGCGGACTGGTGGACTGTGGCTGCCAATGGGTTTGCACGCCGGATGGATCTTCTGGTTCAAGTCCTACACATTCTTCACGGCTCCGGTTCCGGGTCACGATGCCCAGACGTGGTGGTGGGGTTCAGCCCGACTGCATGACGGATGGCTGACCTTCGGAGTGATCACCATCACCACGGCGCTGTTTGTTCGCGCGCTGGGCGGATTTCAAAAAGCTGCAGATCCCTCCCTGAGAAATGCTCCTTGATCGAGGCAACCGGCGGCTCATGAACGGACTCACCACTTGGGGTGAGACTGTCTTGGGACTGGTCTATCCTCGGGTTTGCGCGCTGTGTCACGAGCACCGCGCCGACCGGAGGAACGGCTATGTCTGCCCATCCTGCAGCCTCGGAGTGCGCCGTATCGGCAATCACTGTTGTCGGCGTTGTGGGCTGCCATGGTCTGGTGTGATCACCGCTTCACACACCTGCGCAGACTGTCGTGGAGCCACCTACGCCTGGGATGAAGCCCGGGCGGCTGTCGTCGCCGAGGGGGTCGCCCTGGAGAGCATCCACCGGCTCAAGTACCAGAAGGAACCGTGGTTCGCGACCTTCCTATCGGGCCTGCTGACAGATGCCGCCTTGCCCAGTTTGGCCGGCCATTCCTGGCAGGGGGTCGTGCCGGTGCCGCTCCACCGGGTCAAATTGCGGGAACGCGAATTCAATCAGGCTGAACGATTGGCGGCACCTCTTGCCCAGGCTCTCGGAGTCCCTCTGGTGACCGATCGAGTCCGACGCCATGAAGCCACCTTGAGCCAGGCTTCCCTCAGCCGAGAAGATCGGACCCGCAATGTTCGATCCGCTTTTGTACCCGAGCGATCGGATACAATCCGAGGCTCTTGGATCATCGTGGACGATGTTTTGACCACGGGTGCCACCACCGATGCGGTGGCGGCGGTCCTCAAGGGTTTGGGGGCGGATCGAGTGATCGTTTGGGCCGTCGCGCGCGCCACCTGGGATGCGGATGCGCTATCGGCCATTCACCGTTGACGGATCGCTCCGAGCACTTCAACGACCCGGGTCTTGTGAGGCCACGACGAGTCGTCCTCCATGAAGGCGAAGAGGTGGCTCACCCAGCCGTCCGCATCCAGGTGCAGCGTGAAGGCGGCATTGGCGGCACATCCTTCCAGTCGGGCGAACGTGTGCCCTCCAAACACCGCACCACGAGGTCCAGGAAACGAACCCTCGGAGGCGCGAAGGCGAATGAGCAGAGCCGGTCCCATGTGCTCGCGATCCACCACTGTCGCACCCGTCAATTGCGTCGCCAACGCTGCGTCGGGTTCGGCCAGCAACAAATGCCTCAGCACCGCCGTTTCCCAGTATTCCAGGGGAGTCACTATGGATGGATGGGATTCCATCGGCGGGTTCACAGGCGCTTGAGTTTGGAACCGGACTTGGAGTCCTCAACGGTCCATCCGAATGCCTTGAGCTCATTGCGAACGGCATCGGCTTGAGCGAAATCTCGGGCTGCTTTGGCGGCATTCCGTTTCTCCAGCAAGGCGAGGGCTTCGGCTGGGGCTTCTTCCTGAGGACGGGCTCCCAAACCCATCACACCATCAACCCGTCGCCAGGCATGCAGGCGCTCAGCGGCGGCGATTGGACTCAGCGATCCGGTGGCCAGCGCGGCGTTGGTCTCACGAACCCAGTCAAAGATCACCGCCCACGCCTTGGACACGTTCAGGTCGTCATCCAAGGCCTCGGTGAATGCGATCTCGAAAGGAGAAGGCGCCAAGGTGTTGTCTGGATTGGCCGCACCCGCCCTCTCCGTCAATTGGGCCACCGTCGAATCCAATCGGGCCAGGGCCGATCTCGACGCTTCGAGGCCTTCCAGCGTGAAGTTGAAGGTTTCCCGGTAATGCGCGCTGATCAGAAGGAAGCGGATTTCCCGACCCTGGAATCCCTTGTTCAGCAAATCGCGCACCGTGAAGAAATTGCCCAACGACTTGCTCATCTTCTTGCCGTCCACCAGCAAATGAGCCGCATGCACCCAATGCTTCACGAACGGTCGACCCCCCTGTTGCAACCCCGTTCCTTCACTTTGCGCAATCTCGTCTTCGTGGTGCGGGAAGGCGAGGTCTTCGCCTCCCAGGTGAAGATCGAAGCTGGGCCCCAGAAGCGCCATGCTCATGGCGGAACATTCGATATGCCACCCGGGT
The DNA here is from genome assembly GCA_029865985.1 of Verrucomicrobiota bacterium. Lineage (GTDB taxonomy): Bacteria > Verrucomicrobiota > Verrucomicrobiia > Limisphaerales > UBA9464 > SXXZ01. The sequence goes on along the minus strand of JARXAF010000202.1, from coordinate 3,696 downwards.
CGTCCTTCGCCCCAAGGGCTTTCCCAGAACACGACTCCGTCACCCGGAACCCGGGCCTTCCACAACGCGAAATCGGCCAAGTTGTCCTTGTCGTAGGAGTCGCCCGAGACCCGCTCAGTCTGCCGCTGTGCCTCCGGATCGAGCGTCACCAATTGCCCATAACGACAACCGCAGCCCCGGTATTTGTTGATACTGAAATAGACCGATCCATCTCCCGCCCGATAGGCGATGCCCCGCTTCTCCAATCGCTCAATCAAGTCGATGATCTGCGGGATGTAGTCGGTAGCTTTGGGCAAATGGTGCGGCTTGAGACAGGACAAGGTGGCCAGATCGGCTAGAAAAGCGTCCGTATATTTCCCAGTGAACTCAGCCAGCGACAAACCGGTCGCCGCAACCTGACGGATGATCTTGTCCTCCACGTCGGTGATATTCATGACGTGGTTGACCCGATGGCCTCGGAACTCGAGATAACGCCTCAGGAGATCGGCGAAGACGAAGGTGCGAAAGTTTCCGATGTGACCGAAGTCATACACCGTGGGCCCGCAGCAATAGAACCCGATGGCATCGGCCTCGGGAAAAAGTGGGGTGAATGCCTCAACGCGACGTTGGAGGGAATTGAACAAGCACAGGGCCATGTGATGGGAGGGAGTCTACTGTCTGGGTTCAAAATAGAAAGGCATCGTGCAGTTGGTGTTTTCTCCAAGGCGACCTAGAAGGATTTGCCCAGAGGCCCTGCGGCTGCACTGCTCAACACCCAATCCGCCGGAAGCCTTGTCCATGCTCCCGTCGAACCATACCCTAGGAACTCACGGAACCCGCTGATATGCCCCGGAGCCCCAAGACCCTTTCACCGCGCTTTGAAGGCGAGGTGGCTGCTTGGGCTGCGGTCGGAGCCGGTTGGCGCCAGCTCTTCGGGAATTTTGGAAGTCTCGGCTTCAGTCTGGAGTGGCACGATTTCAACGCCGCCGAACCCATCGATTGGGCCCGGAGCTTCCATCCTGGCAGCGTCGAATTGTGTCTGAATTTGACCGGTGAGGGCTCTGTCAGCTGCGGCGCCAAGTCCGCCCGGTTCGGCAACCAGTCCGCTGGTTTTTATCGGCAGGGCAAAAACCCTCTGACAGCCGTGCGCTTGGCCGAACAAAACCATCAATTCATCACGGTGGAATTCCGGCCGGATTTTCTGCTTCGGGAACTGGGAGAAAGCCGCGAGTTCCTCCACCCGTTGATTCAGGCCTCCCTGGAAAACGAGCCGGCCGTATCCGGCATTTCTGATCCTGAGCCACTGACCTCCCGCCAGAGGGATCTCGTCATGGCGCTGCGCCAACCCCCGGTTCTGGCCGGGGCCCAGCGCCTCTGGTACGGCGCCAAGGTCCGTGAGTTGATGAGCGAATTCTTTTTCGCTCCGCCCTCGAACTCAGAGCTGTTTTGCCATCGACAACAACGGGTCGCTCGGGACCGCGTGGAAACCGTGCTCGAGGCGCTCAAGAAGGACTTGTCCAACCCCCCGTCTCTGGAGGCCATCGCCCGGACGGCCGCGTGCAGCCCCTTCTACCTGAGCCGCACTTTTTCTAAGGAAATGGGCCAAACCATTCCCCAGTACCTGCGGCAACTGCGCATGGAGAAGGCAGCAACCCTCTTGCGATCCGGTTCCTTCAACGTGACGGAAGCAGCCTTAGAAGTAGGGTATTCCAGCCTGAGTCATTTCAGCGCCGCTTTCCATCAAACCTTCGGCTGTTGTCCGGGACTTTATCCCATGGCCACTCCAACCCAACGGGCCTCCGTGCGCAAAAGTTGAGGATCGCCGGGACTCAAACCGGTCGGTACGGTCACGGGACCGTGGCCTCCCAACCCACCAGTGTCCGGTTGCTCCAGGATCTCATCGCGCTGCCCAGCGTGAATCCCGCCTTCTTCAGCGATCCCCAGCTGCATGGCGAACACAGGGTCGCAGCGTTTCTGGAGTCAGCGGCTCGTCGTCAGGGCCTGGATGTGGAATCGCAAGCAGTGGTTCCCGGTCGCTCCAACCTCTTGGTTCGACTGTCTCCACGCGGTGAGGTGCGACATCGGGTCCTTCTGGCTCCGCATATGGACACCGTGGGTGAGCCTGCCTACGCGCTGCAGCTGACGCCTGTGGTGCGGGGTGGTCGCATCTATGGCCGGGGCGCCTGCGACACCAAGGGTTCGGTGGCAGCCTTCTTCCAATCCCTCCTCAACGTCGCCGCTTCGGGACCTCGGCCGAACCATACCGAGATCCTCTTCGTTGGTTTGATTGATGAAGAGAACATGCAGCTCGGGTCCCGTCACTTTGCTCAGCACGGACCCCAGGGCGATCTGGCCATTGTCGGCGAACCCACCGGCCTGGAAATCGTCACCGCACATAAGGGCGATGTCTGGCTGCGACTCCGGACCACCGGACGTTCAGCCCATGGGGCCACCCCGCACCGGGGCAAAAATGCAGTGACTGCCATGGCTCGCATCGTCCTCGCACTCGAAACGGAGTACGCGGCCGAACTGGCTGCGCGGCCCGCACATCCCCGACTGGGTCGACCGACGGTCAACGTCGGACGCATCGACGGCGGACGCCAACCCAACATCGTACCCGCCGAATGCACCATCGACATCGACCGTCGGACGCTCCCCGGTGAGACCGAAGCCGGTGTGCGCCGCGAAATCATCGCCCTCCTGCGACGCCATGGGCTGAAGGCTGCCTACGACAACCTCCGAACGAACCCCTGCGAGCCACTGGACACCTGCCCCGATTTGCCTCTGGTCCGGTCGCTCACCCGGGCTGCCGGGCGCAAAGGTACGCGAGGCGTTCACTACTTCACCGATGCAGCGCCGTTGGCTGCAGGCGGCACCCCGTCCGTGGTGTTCGGTCCCGGTGACATTGCTCAGGCGCACACCGAGCGGGAATGGTTGGCCATTTCGCAGTTGGAAAAATCCATCCAAATCCTCGAACGGTTCCTCCGCGCCTTGAACTGATCATTCAGGAGTTCCATGCGCTTGGCTTTCCTTACCCATGAACCGTACTTCCCTCCCAGCGGAGGTGGATCGGCCGAGGCGATTTACCTCATCCGGGAATTGGTTCGCCGGGGCCATGAGGTGCATTTGTTTTGTCCGTTCTTCGAAAATTGGAAATCCGTCGCAGCCGACCATGGCATCCAAATACACCCCTTCACTCGGTGGCCCATGGGCCGCTACACGGCCTACCGGAATTTCAAATACTTGCTCTACCCGGCCGCTTTGGCTCGGCATGCGAACCAAACGCTGAAGACAATTCGCAGGCAAGGCACCCCCGGGTTTCAATTCGATGCCATCCTCTCCCAGCATACGATTTCCGCGGTGGCTGCTGGCTTGCTGAAACGACGGTGGCGGGTACCCATCGTCCTCAACTTCTTGGATTACCTCACCGGTTTCATGGAAACCTGGCCCGCGATCTTCACGCGAACGGGTCTGGTTCCGTGGCTCAATCACTTCGAGCGGTCGCTGCCACGACGCTTCGATGCCGATGGGGTGATGACAGTATCCACACCCTTGGCCGAGCGCTTCATCGCCACGGGTTATCCAGTAAATCGAATCCGGGTCATCCAGTATGGCTACGACTCGAGCCTCTTCCGACCCGACGCATCGGCCCCATCGGATACACAGGATTCCCAACCTCCGGTGGTGGTGATGCACGGGTCCTTCGACACCCATCAC
>JARXAF010000082.1 GCA_029865985.1 Verrucomicrobiota bacterium | reverse complement strand
CGCCTGACGCTCGCCCGTTGGTTGGTGGATCCGCGCTCACCCACCACCGCGCGGGTGGCGGTCAATCGTGTGTGGCAACAGTACTTCGGAGTGGGTTTGGTGGAGACCGTTGAAGACCTCGGGACGCAGTCGCCCCCGGCTTCCCATCGCGAACTGCTCGATTGGTTGGCGGTCGAGTTCATGCAGCCCTCCGAGCCGGGCGTGGCACCGTGGTCTCTCAAACACGTGCACCGTCTCATCGTGGGTTCGGCGACGTACCGTCAGGCCAGTCGGGTGAATCCTGTTTTGCTCGAGCGCGATCCCAACAACCGGCTGTTGGCTCGGGGGCCGCGCTTCCGGGTCGAGGGTGAGATCGTTCGGGATATCGCGTTGTCCGTGTCTGGTTTGATCAATCCCGCACTCGGAGGGCGAGCGGTGTATCCTCCGGCCCCTGAGTTCCTGTTTCAGCCGCCGGCGAGCTATGGACCCAAGACTTGGATCGAGGAGAAGGGGCCCGAGCGGTACCGGCGATCCTTGTACACCTTCCGCTTCCGCAGCATCCCGTATCCGGTGTTGCAGGCCTTCGACGCGCCCAACGGCGATGCCTCGTGTGTGCGTCGCCTGCGTTCCAATACGCCTTTGCAGGCGCTCACCTCGCTGAATGAACCGCAGTTCGTGGAAGCCGCCCAAGCTTTGGCTCGGAAGTCGGTGAATGAGGGCGGCAAGACCGATGAGCAGCGGATCGCCTTCGCGTTCCGACAAGTCTTGAGCCGGTCGCCGCAACCGGAGGAGTTGCGGGCACTCAGGCGTCTTCTGACGCAGCAGCGCGCGCGCATTGCCGAGGGTTGGCTGAACGCGGCCGAGATGGCTGTGGGCCGATCCGAACCGGTGAATGGGCTCCCTGCGGGAGTCACGCCGGCAACCCTCGCTGCCCACGCCGCTGTGGCCCGGGCCCTCTTGAATCTCGACGAAACCTTCACCAAGGAGTGAACCCCATGAACCCTCAATCCATTCTTCAACAGGCGTTGTCCCAGCATCAGGCGCACCTCACGCGGCGGTGGTTCTTCCGGGATTGCGGCGTGGGCTTGGGCATGGCGGCCCTGCACGCGCTCCTGGGGGATTCGGCTCAGGCCGGCCCGGCCCGATCGGGAGTGTCCGTTTCGGGTCCGTTGGCGGCCAAATCTTCGCCGTTCCCGGCCAAGGCCAAGCGGGTCATCTATCTCTTTCAGGCCGGAGCTCCGAGCCATTTGGAGCTCTTCGATCACAAGCCGGAGTTGACGAAGTGGAACGGAAAACTTCCCCCGGCCGAACTGCTCAAGGGGTATCGGTCGGCCTTCATCAACCCGGATGCCAAATTGCTGGGGCCCAAATTCAAGTTCGCTCGTCACGGCCAGTCGGGGCAGGAAATCTCTGAGCTCATGCCTCATTTGGCTCGGGTAGCCGATGACATCGCCATCGTGCGATCGATGCACACCGACGCCTTCAATCACGCGCCGGCGCAAATCTTCATGAACACGGGTTCCCAGCAATTCGGTCGACCGAGCCTGGGTGCTTGGACGACCTACGGTCTGGGCAGCGAGAGCAGCAATTTGCCGGCTTATGTCGTCTTCTCCACTGGCAGCAAGGGGAGCAGCGGTGGCGCCTCCAACTGGGGTGCGGGTTTCTTGCCCAGCGTCTACAACGGGGTCCTTTTTCGCAGTGGGAGTGATCCGGTTCTGTACCTCTCCAATCCCAAGGGCGTGGACAGCACTTCCCAGCGGCAAACCTTGGACGCCATCCAAGAACTCAACCGCCAGCGTTTGGGTCGCGTGGGCGACCCCGAGATCGCGACTCGGATCAACTCCTTCGAGATGGCTTACCAGATGCAGTCGAGTGCGCCCGAACTCATGGACATCCGTCAGGAGCCTCAGCACATCCTGGATCTTTATGGGGCCACGCCCGGTAAGACCACCTATGCCACGGCCTGCCTTTTGGCACGGCGCCTGGTCGAACGGGGTACTCGGTTTGTGCAGATCTTCCATGAGGCTTGGGATCAGCACGGAAATTTATCGGGCGATCTGAAGCGCAATTGTGCCGACACCGACCGGGCCAACGCCGCATTAATCCAGGACCTCAAGGCTCGGGGTTTGCTGGACGACACCTTGGTGATCTGGGGCGGCGAATTCGGCCGGACGCCGATGGTGCAAGGCGGCGATGACGGTCGTGACCATCACCCGAACTGTTTCTCCATGTGGATGGCCGGCGGGGGAATCCGTCCGGGCATGACCCTCGGGGCCTCCGACGATTTCGGTTTCAATGCGACGGTCGACAAGGTGCATGTCCACGACCTGCACGCCACGATCCTGCGCCTGCTGGGCTTCGACCACGAGAAGCTCACCTACCGTTTCCAGGGGCGTGATTTCCGACTGACGGATGTGTTCGGCGAGGTGGTTAACAAGCTCATTGCTTGAGTTCTGTGATGCACGGGGCGCTACGCGGGATGGGGCCTGCGACCGCAGGGAAGCTCTGGTGCGAGTTTCAGCATTCGCTCTGCGCGCGAGGTGGGAGGGATGATCGCTTCCAAAGCGGGCTTCGGACCCATCCCGCTCCGCTGGAGTACTTTTGGTTGAGGATGTGGCCTGCGCCCGGGAGATTTTGAACGACGCCAGTGGACGTGGATGATCTCTGGTGGTGAACACGTGTTTTGGGTAGGGCAAAAAACCAGTTCCCAGCCGTAACGCACTTTCCTAGTGTGTCGCCTCATTCGGTTCTCACGAACCGGCCTGCAACACATTTAGACTTATGCCATTGACCCACACGCGCGACTTGTTCGCGAAGGCCTTGAAGGGCAAATACGCCCTCGGTGCTTTCAACGTGAACAACATGGAGCTGCTCCAGGCCATCATCGAGGCTTGCGAGGAAGAAAAGGCCCCAGTGATGCTGCAAATCTCCAAAGGCGCCCGCGATTACGCCCATCCGGTGTACCTCAAGGGACTGATCGATTCCGCGGTCAAGCTGTCCACCATCCCCATCGCTGTTCACCTGGACCACGGTGACAGCTTCGAGTTGTGCAAGCAGTGCATCGACGAGGGCTTCACCAGCGTGATGATCGACGCTTCGCACGATCCCTTCGACAAGAACGTCGAGATCTGCGCCAAGGTCGTCGAGTACGCTCACAAGCATAACTGCGTCGTCGAAGGTGAACTCGGCATGCTCGTCGGCGCCCAGCACGATGACGGCGAAGAAGGCGGCAGCTACTCCAAGGGCGGGGCCTACACCCACCCGGATGAAGCCGTCCAGTTCGTCAAGCAGTCCGGCGTGGACTCCCTGGCCGTGGCCATCGGCAACAGCCACGGCGCCTACAAGTTCAAGGGCGAGCAGCATCTCGATCTCGAGCGTCTCAAGGCCATCAAGAAGGCCTTGCTCGAAGCCGGCATGGGAGACTATCCGCTGGTGTTGCACGGAGCCTCCTCGGTTCCCAAGGATCTCGCCCAGAAGATCAACAAGTACGGCGGCGACCTCGGCGAAGAGACGGCTGGTGTTTCCGAGGCCGATATCGAGGTGGCCCGCCGCGTGGGTTGCACCAAGGTCAACATCGACACCGACTTGCGCCTGGCCATGACCGCCGCGATCCGCGAGGTCTTGGTGACCAAGCCCAAGGAGTTTGATCCCCGCAAGTATCTCGCGCCGGCCCGCAAGGCGGTGAAGGAGCTCGTGCGCCACAAGTTGCGCAACGTCCTCTGCTGCGCAGGACACGCTTTTGACTGAGAAGAAGGTTTCCAGCAGGTGTTCTCGCCTTGAAGGCGTAGAATCCTGAAATCGCAACGGCCCTCCGGATCCATCGATCCAGAGGGCCGTTTTCATTGCAGGAGCGCGGGTTGCTCAGCGAGGCAACGATTCCAGGAATGCCACCAGGTCGCTCAATTGCTGTAAGGTCATGATTTCATTGTAGTCCCCCATTCGTGAGAACTTCCCTTGGCTGACCAAATCTTTTTGGAAGCCGGGTTCAATCCGGTGCGAGGGGTTGATGATCGAGTTGACCAGTTCAATACGACTCGGCTTGCGCTGTTCGGCGCCGAGAATCACGGGCACTGCGGGTTGGGCATAGGGCGCGTCGAATTCTTTTTCATAGCCCTTCACGACGTGACATCCGTGGCACCACATCATGTTGAAGGCGGCGCGACCGCGGTCCGCCTTGCCTTCGGGCAACTGGAGAGTCCAAGTGGATCCGCTATCCGGTGCCAGCACGGTGGGGCGGGTGCCAGGAGGTCGGATTTGATCGGCCGACCACGTGGGTGTTCCCACTGCATCGCGAAGCACCAACGATCGTTCACCCATGCTGATCGTTCGGGCGATCACCACCGAACTGCCACCCATGGGAATCCGGGATCCTTCGATGGCCACCGGATCCTTGGGCTGGAGCTGCATTTCTTGACGTTCCAGATACCAGCGTGGTCCCAGGTGGACGGTCACCTTGTCCGACCCCGATTGAACGATGGCACGCAATCCGGGTGAGGCGCCGCCACCAGGCCGAAAGGACTCCAATCGAACGACCCAACCGCGCAGCGTGACCAATGAATTGGTGTCGAACTGTCTCACATACGGTGAGGTGGCGGACCACCCTCCGGTGCCTGGCCAGTGGAAACGTTCCTGGGCGGATCCTTGGCTGGTTCCCAGCAACAGACCCAATGCGCAGGTCAGGAGATGGCGTTTGAGGGTGATGGCGTGAGAGATCTTCATGACGGAGAAGGGTTGGTTTTGGAGCGGATTGAGCCCTACGGCGATCGGTAGATCTTGGAAACGGGCCCGCCACACGTTCCTTGGTCTTCCTGACTCCTCGATTGTCACCCTTGTTAGAGCCTGTCTGAAAATGGGGAGGGGTTCTGTTTGGGAGGGAAGGGTTCGATTGGCAAGGCGCGAGGAGGGAGCAGACCCGCAGCGGTCTGTGACCGACAAGCAACGCCGCCAGCGGGCCCTTCCCTCACAAACCCTCCGGGCGGCGGGTCTTTCCGGCTTGGACTGCGTTGGTTCGGGCGGAACAGACCGTAGGAGGTCTGCCCCGCCGCTCACCGCCTTGCCCAACCCAGAATTCCCCAGCCGCAGAACCCCTCCCCATTTTCAGACAGGCTCTAAGGACGGGTAACCGCTGGTTCTGGCGCACGGCGCTAGGTTGCGGTTCAGACCCGGAAGTCGGCGCCGGTTTCCACGATTCGGCGCATCTGGTCGAACCACCATGCGGCGCGTTCGCGCCCGCAGGGTCGGAATGAGCGAGTGCGCCGCGGTGATCGACGGATCGGGTTCGACGGAATGTCCAATGGCAACCAGGCGGCGGTCGCTGCGGTGGATTTGTTCATGTCGCTGCGTGAACTGTTCATACGATGAGTGTGTGGGTTTGGATCAGACAATAGCTGTCCAAGGGTTCGTAACCGACCAGCCACTTCTTTCAAACAATCGATCTCCCTAAGGGGTCAGTCCCGCACTTTTACACAAAAGGGGCCACCTCATCATTTTCTATCTGGGACGGAGGGGGGACGGAGGGACAGGCTCGTTGGGTTTTGACGGCTGGCTGCGCGGTGGTGACTCCGCGGGGCCATGCCTGCGCGCGCAGGGAAGCTCGGACGAGGACGAGACTTTCGCGCTGTGCGCGAGGGGAAAGGTGGATCGCTTCCAGTGCTTGCTGCGGCCTGGTCCCGCTGCTGCTTGGGTGCCGGCGATGAATTAGGGACAGGCTACTTCGGTTGTCTGCTGGTTGGTGTGGGTGGGGGATTTTTTGGGTGGGTTCGTTGTTGGTCTGCGGGGTGTTGGGGAGAGCGGATGGGATTGAGGGTGGCGGGATGGGCTCGTAGGGTGGGGCCACATGACTGCTGTTGATCGGGCTCAGTCGCTGCGCCAAGCCATGCCGGAGGGAGGGCTCTTCGGGGGAATGACTTGGAAATCGGCAGCGCGGCCGTTGGCGCTAGGGGAATCGTTGGCTTCAGAGATCGAGTCGCTGGGGCGGGTGTTTCATCAGTTCTACAAGGCGGTGAATCAGTTGTACCGCCGCAGTGCCGAGGGGCGTGCGCCGGCTTGGGTGGCCGAGGTGCTGGATCAGGGGAAACCATCCGAATTGGTGGCGATTCAACGGGCAGCGGCCCTGAGGAATGAATTGCCCCGGGTGATTCGTCCGGACCTGCTGCTGACGGAGGATGGTTTCATCATATCCGAACTGGATTCGGTGCCGGGTGGCATTGGGCTGACGCAGTGGCTGAATCAAACCTACGCGGCTCTGGGGGATGGGGTGATTGGAGGGGCTTCGGGCATGCAGGACGGATTCGCCTCGATCTTCGGGATGGCCTCGAAGGTGCACATCGTGGTTTCAGAAGAGGCGGCTTCTTACCGCCCGGAGATGGCTTGGCTGGCTTCGCAATTGGGGGCCGATCGTTTTGAAGTCCATGGCGGGGAATTCGATTCTCCGGCGGACGGCGAGGCCGTGTACCGTTTCTTCGAGTTGTTTGATTTGCCACAGGTGCGTGGGTCTGCGGCGTTGATCCAAAAGGCGCTGGAGAAACGCATCCGCCTGACGCCACCGCCTCGGCCCATTTTCGAGGAGAAGCTGCTCTTCGCTCTCTTATGGAACCGCAATTTGCGCGAGTTCTGGCGACAGGAATTGGGGGATGGGTTCTATCTCCGGCTCTTGAAGATCGTGCCTCGCAGTTGGTTGTTGGATCCCTCGCCGTTGCCGCCCCATGGGGCTTATCCGGGACTGGAGATCACGGAGTGGAATCAGCTCAAAGGTTTGTCCCAACGGGATCGGGCGCTGGTGTTGAAGATATCGGGATTCAGTCCGGAAGCCTGGGGCTCACGGGGGGTTTACTTGGGGTCGGATTTGAGCGCGGGCGAATGGGGGGCGGCGGTGGATCGGGCCCTCGGAAGTTGGCCGCTGTCTCCGTATTTGCTGCAGCAATACCACAAGCCCCGACTGCTGGAGGCCGAGGCCTTGGATCTCGATTCGGGTTCCGTCACTCGTCAGTCGGTGCGGGCGCGGTTGTGCCCGTACTACTTCGTGTCGGGCGACGGCGATCAGGCACGCCCGAAGCTGGGAGGCATTTTGGCAACACTCAATCCGGCCGACAAAAAGATTATCCACGGAATGAGCGATGCCATGCTGGCACCGTGCAGCGTCTGAACCTGCGGCGATGGATTTCGGTTGGGTAGGCCGGTTCTCCGTGGAGTCCCGGCCTGCCCCCATGCCGATGCGTTACTGCAGCACCACTTCGGTGCCGACGCCGTCGTCGGTGAAGATTTCGAGCAGCACCGAATGAGGCACACGTCCGTCCACGAAGGAGACCTTGTCGACGCCGGACTTCAGCGCCGAGACGGCACTGTCCACCTTGGGAATCATGCCCTTGTCTACGACGCCGGTGGCCTTGAGTTCAGGCACCTCGGACACGGACAGGTGTGAGATGACGGTCGCGGGATCCTTCGGGTCGCGCATCAGGCCGGGGACGTCCGACATGAAAACCAGCCGGCAAGCCTTGAGGGCGATGGCTGCCATGGCCGCGGCCACGTCGGCATTGCAGTTGTACACGTGCCCATCTTCGCCTCGGGCTGTAGGGCTGATGACCGGGGTGATTCCCTGGCGAATGCAGTCCATCAAGGGCTCGGTGTTCACGGCCGTCACTTCGCCCACGTAGCCGATGTCCACCGGGTTGCCGGCGGCATCCTGAAGCCAAAGTTTCTTGCAGGTGAAAATATCGGTGCCGGCAAACCCCCGGGCCGCACCGCCCAGTGATTGAATGGTCTTCACCACCTCAGGGTTGATTTCGCGCGACAAGACCTGATCCACCACTTCGACCGTTGCGGTGTCGGTGACCCGTTGTCCCTGGATGAAGTGGGCCTTCAAACCGGCCGCTTCCATGGCCCGGGTGATGGCTTTGCCCCCACCGTGTACGACCACCGGATTGATCTCCACGGCCTCGAGAAAGACGATGTCGCGGGCGACGCCATTGCGGACGGCCGGATCCGGCGAGTCCATGAAACTGCCGCCGTACTTCACCACGAAGGTTTGTCCGGAGAACCGCTGGATGTAGGGCAGGGCTTCCAACAAGGCCGCTGCCTTGGAGATCAATTCTTGCATCGGGTGTCGATGGTGTGCGGAGAAGGGGTGCGTGTCACCTGCGGCGTGGGCTATTGCTTTTGCTGGTTCTCCGACCGTCGATCCGGATTGATCACAAAGCCTGCTCCCCTGTTGCTGTTTGACCCGACCGAACGTAGCCTGTCCCCACAATGAATCCTGCTCCTGCGGCGGCTGGTCCTGGCAACACGTGGTTGATCTTCGCCCTTCTGACGGTGCTGTCGTGGGGTGTGTACGGAGTGATCCTCCACAAGGGCCGCGGCTACATGCCCATGGGCCCGGAGACGCCGCACGCCGGCCTGAAGGCTTTCCTCTTTGTGTGCATCGCCTATGCGATCATTGGCGTGGCTTCGGCGGTTCTCTTGAAGGTGCGGGGATCAAACTGGAGCCTCACTCCGATGGGCATCCAATGGAGCCTCATCGCCGGTGCCGCGGGTGCCGTCGGTGCTTTCACCCTGGTGCTCGCCCTGGGAGCGGCCTCGCCCATTTACAAAGGGGCGGCAGCCGCTGCGGTGATGCCCATTGTTTTCGGCGGCGCTCCGGTCATCAACACGTTGGTCGCAATGCTCTTGCACCCGCCGCAAGGGGGCCTCAAGGCGTTGCCGCTGCCATTCCTGCTGGGCTGTGTTCTCGCGGCGACAGGGGCTTTCATGGTGGCCAAGTACGCTCCGTCGAACACGGGCGGTCCGGCCAAGCCGGCAGCGGGTGTGGTGGCTCCTTCAGCCCCGTCGGCCGGTAGCACCAACGCCCACTGAGCGGCCCTTGTGGCCTTGAGGTGGATGGATCATTTCAGCGCGTGAGCGACACCGGAAAGCAGGCCGACAACGCAGCCCCAGCGGCGCTGGGGTTGATCTGCGGCCTGCTCGATCGTGTCTTGCCCACCAATCCCTTCTACGGGCGCAAGTACGCGTCGGTTGGGTGTGCATCACTGCCCGCGTCGCTCGACGATTTTCGCACCCGGTTTCCGCTGACCACCAAGGCCGAGTTGGTGGCTGATCAGGCGGCCTTCCCGCCCTACGGATCCAACCTCACCTATCCCGTGGGGGCATACACGCGTTGCCACCAGACCAGCGGGACCCATGGGGCGCCGATGCGGTGGCTGGACACCCCGGAGAGTTGGTCGGCCATGACCGATGCTTGGGTCGAAGTGTTGAAACAAGCGGGGGTGGGCCCTGGAGACCGAGCTTTCTTTCCCTTCAGCTTCGGGCCCTTTCTGGGCTTCTGGTTGGCCTTCGAGGCAGCGCAGCGATTGGGGGTGCTTTCCGTGTCGGGCGGCGGGATGAGCTCGGTCCTTCGCTTGCGGGTGCTCATCGAGCAAGGATTCACGGTGATGTGTTGCACGCCGACCTATGCGTTGCACCTGGCCGAGGCGGCCCGTGTCGAGGGGTTGGATTTGAGCCGGTCCCGGGTGCGTCGAATCATCGTGGCTGGAGAACCCGGAGGGAGTCAGGCCTCGGTCCGTTCGCGCATCGAAGCCGCCTGGCCCGGGGCCCAAGTCTTCGACCATCATGGCATGACCGAGACGGGCCCGGTGACCTACGAGTCGGCCGACTTGCCCGGAAATCTGGTGCTGATCGATTCCCAATTCTTTGCGGAAGTCGTGAACCCCGAGACCTTGGAGCCGGTGCCGGAGGGGACTCGAGGCGAATTGGTGCTCACCACCTTGAAGCGGGTAGGCTCTCCGCTCATCCGCTACCGGACAGGTGATTGGGTTTGCCCCCGGCAATGGCGGGGCCGGTGGGTCTTCGAGGGCGGGATTTTGGGCCGGGTCGATGACATGGTGGTCGTCCGTGGGGTGAATCTCTACCCCTCGGCGGTCGAGGCGGTGGTTCGGTCCATGGATTCGGTGGGAGAATATCGTGTGACCGTGGACCAGACCGGTGATCTCGCAGGGGTCTCGATGGAAGCCGAAGCGTCGGAGCAGGTTTGCCAGAATTTGGCCGACCGCCTGCATGAGGCCTTGTCTTTGCGAATGGTCGTCACCGCGGTTCCGACGGGATCCCTGCCTCGATTCGAAATGAAGGCCCGTCGCTGGCTGTTCCTGCCGGCCCGTTCCTGAGTCGAGGAGCCAATTCTGAGGCCCGCAGCAAAGGCTGCAATTCGCTACCGAAGCTGGGATTTGCTGCGCTTAGCGAGCTTTCTGGAAGGCGGCCAATCCACGCACCAAATCCGCGGCGCGGGCCAGGACTGGATCCGCCAAACGAAGGTTCACCGATGTTTTGGGAGCCGCGTTGGTTTCGCTGGCCGAATCAGTCGGTTCGCTCCGCTGCGCCCTCACCAAGTCAGCTTCGGTCACTTTCCGCCGTTGCGTGGTTGCGCTGCTGTTGGTGCCGCTGACCCCGTTCGGCTTGAGCGTGGCGGTGGGGTTCTCCACGAATCCGCGTTCACTCTTTTCGGTGACGGCGATCCGGATGTCGGGCGTCAGTGGTCCTTCGGCCAAGGTTGAACCATCGCCCAGACGAATGCGCCCCACCGGCACCTGAAGTCGGGTGCCGTCTTTCAAGGTGACGTCGCGAAACACGCCATGAATTCCCGCTGTGGGTTGTCCGATGAGGGCGCTTCCCGTTTCTTGCCGCAAGGCGGCTGCCAGGGCTTCTGCTGAGCCCTCCGTCCGGCCGTTGACCAAGACGGCGACCGGACGACTCCAAAGGCGCTGGGAACCCGAGCCAGAGGCCGAGCTGCTGCCCCACTGGAGGACCGATTCGGTGCGGTCTGAAAAGAGTGCAACCGACTCACCCGCGGCAGACAGGGAGTCTCCGGAAGCGAATCGGAGGTCGAGGACCAGTCCGGTGGCGTTGGTGGTCCAGGCGGTGTCGCTCAGCGCGTTTCGGAGTGCTGCCGGCGAACCGGCGCTGACTCGACCCATCCGCAGGTACAAAATCCCACCATCGAGTCGTTCCCGGCGGGCAACGAAATCTTGGATGGGGGAGGGGATCGGGGCGGCGTTTGGAGAGAGAGTGGTCGGGGCGGAATCCAGGCGACGGATCCCGAATCGTTCGATCAGTGCCTGGGAAGCCTGGGCCTCGAATTCGGTGGATCCCAGAGCGAGGTTCGTTCGAAGCACGCTGATCAACTCGGGCAGCGGCGGAGATGAAACGGGGGCGTCGCCGCGGAGGCTCGACATCAGCACCGTTCCAAATATCCCAATGAACCGCAGGGTGTTCTGCTTGGCTGCCATGGCTGGATTGTAAACTTTGGGACCGATGCTGTCGCTTTCAAGTTGGCCCAGAAGTCGTTCTGGACCGCGCAATTTGGGTTGGGAAGGGGTTGGAATTGGAGCTGCGACGGAGGCTCGAAGCTCAGGTATCCGAAAATGCTGCTTGCACCGAGGCTCCCTGGGCTGGTAGGTCATCCGTTCCTTTAACTTAAGAAAGCTTCGATTATGGCACGCATTTGTCCGCTGACGGGTCGCCGCCCGGTGAAAGGCAATCACATCTGGCGCTCGGGTAAGGCCAAGAAAAAAGGTGGTATCGGTACCCACGTCACCGCGATCACCAAGCGCAAGTTCTACCCGAACCTGCAGCGCGTGAAGGCGATCCTGCCCAGTGGAGAGGTTCGCTACATGCGAGTCTCCGTGAAGGCTCTGAAGGCCGGCATGGTGACCAAGGCCCCGCGTCGCACCTGGAAGAAGGCCGAAGCCGCAGCCAAGTAATCGCCTGCTGCAGGCACGACCCGGGTTGTTTTGCTTCCGGGTCAACGAACAACGGCTCCCGTAACCCGGGAGCCGTTGTTGTTTTGGTGCGCCCGGTAGGACGCACTTTTCGATCAAAGCCCAGGCCTGAGGCGTATTGGGTCGGTCCGGGCGACGGTTCGTGAATCGACAGGATCGACCCGAACCGCCCCCGAACTGGGTCTTCAGTGCTTCGCTCCGGCCGATGCCATATATTCCAGCAAATCGGTCAGGTCCTGGGGCGGCAATTGTTCAAAACCGCCCGGCATGATGGATTGTCCGGACGATTCCAACTTGGCGATGGTGCTGCGCTGGATGACGTGCTTGGTGCCCGTGGTATCCAGAATTTCCACCGAGGTGGCCGTCTCGGCGTCGAGTCGGCCCGAGAGGCTCTCGCCATCCTTCTGGGTCACGGTCCACAGCTTGTAGTTGGCCTCGACCGAACGGTTGGGGTCGAGAATCTCGGTGAGGATCTCCGCTTTGGGTCGGGCTCCAATTCCGGTCAATTCAGGCCCGATGCGTCCGCCCTTGCCACCCATGGCGTGGCAGGCGATGCAGTTCTTCTCGAAGACTTCCTTGCCATGGTCGGCCTTGCCGTTCTTCAACACCACCGGCTGGAGCTGCGTGATGAGCGTTTGCATGGCGGCCGAAGACTTTGGTGAACTGCTCTTCTGCAGGGAGCGTGCCTTGGCCGACACCGCGGGGTCGGCGTGGCCGGTCAATTGGCTCCAATGGTCCCGGCTGAGATCCCCGGCCACCAACGTGCCCGATTCCACCGCACTCAGGAGTCCCAAGGCCCATTCCTTGCGGCGTAGCAGCAGGGCGGTGGCGCTGCGGCGCATGGCCGGAGACAACTCCGCCCATCGACCCACGACGGCCGGGGCGGTCTCTGGGATCCGCGAGGTGGACAAGGTTCCGATCAATCCGTTGGCGAGGCTCGGGGTGCTGAGGATGCCGATTTGGCTCAGGATGGTGGTGACGGAAGCCTTGTTGTCCTGGATGGCCATGAGGCGGCGGGCCGCATCGATGCGGTCTGCATCGCTGGCGGTGGCCAGTGAAAGCGCCTGGGCCAGCCGTTCAGCCACTGCAGGAACCTGACTCGCAACCAGTTCGCCGCGTCCCCATTGGGTGACCAGTTGCACCAGAGCCACCTTGCCGGGATCCGGGGCCTTGGCCACGGCGGCTTGAATTTGCTTCACCGTGTCCGCGCTGAACGTGGGGACTCGATTGGCTGGCCACCCGGCGGTCACCCCTTCCAGGATGGCTCCGGAGACAGCGGGCGGGGCGCCGGCTGCGGCCAAGACCAGCTTCAAGGCATTGGGTTCCGTGGCTGCGTGATGGCGAGCCACGGTGCGCAAAACCATCAGTGCGCCCGGCGAAGTGGGAGCCACTGCCAGAGACGACGTCAGGAAGGCCTGATGGTGATGGGTGGCTGCAGCCGTGAGGGCATCCTTGAGCCAGGGGTCGGTGGTATTTTGCGCATTCTGGTAGGCTTCCACCAACGGAAGGATGGAGGCGGTGTTCCCTCGGTCGGCGACGGCCAAGAGGGCTGCAAGGCGGACTTGGGCGTCGGTGTCCTTGACGAGCAGTTGCCGCCAATCGTCGGCCGTCCATCCGCCGGCCGGCAAGGTCATGACCGCCGCGCGCCGCACGGCCGCAGAAGCGTGACGCAGGGTCGATTGGGGAGCCGACTCCGACCCGCCCAGGCCGTGCAGGGCCCACAAGGCGTGGAGTGCACGAGGGTTCAGGTTCAACTCGTCCACCGAGGCGTCCGAGGCCATCCGGACCAATTCGGGCACGAGGGAGCGGTCTTGAGTTTCCACCAGACGCCGTTGGGCCTGGAGACGCACTTCCATGACGGGCGATCCCAATGCCGTCACCCACCGGGCGGTGTCGCGGCCCGACAGATCCACCTGGGCGGCCGTCTGGCCGTTGCGGTGGGTGACCCGGTAGATCCGCCCGTGAGTCTTGTCGCGCAGAGGGGTTTCGTAAGCGTTGCCCTTGCCGTTCTTGAAACCATTGGGCACCGGGTTGTGCTGGATGATGAAGTTGTACCAGTCGAGCACCCACAAGGCGCCGTCCGGGCCTACCTCGGCCATGATGGGTGAAAACCACTCGTCATCGCTGGCCAGGAAATTCTTCTCGTTGGTGGCTTTGAAGTCGGCCCCGGAACCCTCGAAGCGGAATTGTCCGATGAGGTGCCCCGTGGGCTCGGTCACGAAGGAGACGCGGTTCCAGTACTCCTTGGGAAAACTGCGTGCGGTATAGAGGGCCGATCCGGCGCCGGCGGTGTATTTGCCGTGCCAATCTACCTGACGGACGTTCTGGGCGATGGGGTGATAAAGCTGGTTGTCGGCAATGGACTCCATGCGCGCGGCCGACCATCCGTTCACAGCCTCGTAGTAGCGGTTGGGGATGGGCATGTACCAGGCAGCATTGCCATTGGCGGTGGAACCGAAGACCAGGCCGTCCTCGGACAAGCCCAGGCCCCAGGTGTTGTTGTTGCTGGAGCGGATGAACTCGAGGGCCGAGCCATCGGGCTTGAAGCGGAAGACGCCCATGCCGAATTGGACCCGCTTGCCGCCGACCTCGCCGTCGAAGCCGCTGTAGCCGACCACGCCCCAGATCCAGTTGTCGTGGCCGTATCGGATGTTGCTCGCCGTGGCGTGGGTGTCGCCCATGTTCCAACCCTTGAAGAGCACCTTGCGCTCATCGGCTTGATCGTCGCCATTGGTGTCGCGCAAAAACAGGGTCTGGCCGCCTTCGATGACGATCAAACCGCCGTTGGCATGACACAGTCCGGTGGGGATGGAGAGTTTGTCGGCGAAGATGGTAAACTTGTCGGCCTTGCCGTCACCGTTGGTGTCCTCGCAAATCTTGATTCGGTCACGCCCCTCGCCGGATTTCTGCAATTCGTTGGGGTAGTCCACCGTCTCGGCGATCCACAGGCGTCCTCGCTCGTCGAAGGCCATGCTGATGGGCTTGAGGATGAGTGGATCGGCCGCCCAGAGCTCCGCCTGAAAACCCTGACGCAAGACGATCCGCTCAGCGGATTTGGCCGGGGTCAGCGGTGTCTGCATTTGGGTGATTTTTTCGCCCTCGGTGCCCCAGCGTTGGCCCGCCAGGTAGTTGGGCATCGGGTGCGGGGTTTGCCCATAGGGCAATGGGTCGAGCCCGTTCTTAGGACGCAGTTCTTCAATGGCGGCGACCAATGGTGCGGCGGCGACCAATAGCGGCAGCAGTTTGCGGAGTGGGTTCATGCGGTGTTGGAAAGGGGTGCTAGTCGATCGATGAGGAGATGGAAAACAAAACTTTGGCGTGGGTCGACGATGGACCCGGAGCGGAAAGCTTTCGGATCAGGTCATGAGCTTGTGCAGCAACTCACCATGGATGTCGGTGAGTCGGAAGTCCCGGCCTTGGAATCGGAAGGTCAGTCGTTTGTGGTCCAGTCCGAGCAGGTGGAGCAGGGTGGCATGGATGTCGTGGACATGAGCGCGGTCGGAGACCGGGTTGAAACCCAGTTCATCGGTCTCACCGAGAACTTGCCCGGCGCGAATGCCGGCTCCGGCGAACCACATGGTGAAGGCGTCGATGTGGTGGTTGCGTCCGGTTTTTTCACGCGTCTCGCCCATGGGGGTGCGGCCGAATTCACCGCCCCAGACAACCATCACATCCTCGAGCAGACCTCGGGATTTCAGGTCCTTGACCAAGGCCGCGCAGCCTTGGTCCACCTGATGGGCCACCTTCTCGAGATCGTTCTCCAGGGTTTCGCCGGGGCCGCCGTGGGAATCCCAGTTGGTGTGGTACAGTTGCACGAACCGCACGCCGCGTTCGACGAGTCGGCGCGCCAACAGGCAGTTGCGGGCGAAGCTGGGGGTGTCGCGGGTACAACCATAGAGCGCCAGCGTGGCATCGGTTTCGCCCTGAAGGTCGGTGAGTTCGGGTGCGCTCGATTGCATCCGGTAGGCCATTTCGTAGCTGGCGATGCGGGTGGCGATCTCCGGGTCGCCGGTTTCGGAAGCCCGGCGCAAGTTCAAGTCGCTCAAGGCGTCGAGAGTTCGGCGCTGCGATTCGGCGCTAATTCCGGGAGGTCGGCCCAAATTGAGGATGGGATCGCCCGAGCCTCGCAATGGAACCCCTTGATGGCTGGTGGGCAGGAATCCGCTGGACCAGTTGACGGCCCCGCCTCGCGGCCCGCGCGGCCCGCTTTGCAGCACCACAAATCCGGGGAGATCCCGGGACTCGCTGCCGATCCCATAGGTCACCCACGAGCCCATGCTCGGCCGGCCGAACTGGCCGCTGCCGGTGTTCATGAAAAGCTTGGCCGGCGCGTGGTTGAACAGGTTGGTGGCGCAGCTTTTCACCAGGGCGATGTCGTCAACGATGCCCGCGGTGTGCGGGAGCAAATTGCTGACCGTGGCCCCGGATTGCCCGTACTGGCGGAAGGTGCGCTTGGACCCGAGCAAGGTGGACTTGTTCTTGAAGGACGAGTCCATGAAGGCGAAGCGTTTGCCCTCAAGGAATGAGTCGGGAATGGGTTGACCGCTGAGTTGGTTGAGCCGGGGTTTGGCGTCGAAGAGTTCGAGTTGGCTGGGGCCGCCGGCCATGAACAAGTAAATGATGCTCTTGGCGCGGGCCGGGTGATGCGTGGCCGGGGTCTTGAGTGATTCGCCTGCGGCCGGCGTGGAAGTGGGTCCTGGAGTTGGGTCGGTTTGCCCTTCGGCCAGCATCGAGGCCAGTGCCAGGTTGCCCAAGCCCATGGCGCAACGTCCGAAGAAGTGCCTTCGGGTCAGGTCTTGCAGCGATTGAGGGAGGGGGTGGTTTTCCATGGCGGCGACGGGTTGGGTCACTCCCGGGTGATGGTTTCGTCGAGGTTGAGCAGCACGCGGGCCACGGCGAGCCAGCCGGCCTCGGTTGGGGCTCGGTCGGGTCCACCGGACGACCGCTCTTCCCGGAGCAGGCTCAGGAGGCGCTGTGATTCCTCGGGTGCCGGACGCCGTGCGGTGCATCGGAGGAATCCGGCGGCGATCCGATCGGCATCCGTTCCGGGTGCGTAGGCCATTTGGCGGGCGATGTGCAGGGCCAGTTCATGGAACTGGGTGTCATTGAGCAACGTCAGCGCCTGCAACGGGGTGTTGCTCCGCAGTCGGCGGGTGCACGTGGTGAAGGTGTCCGGTGCGTCGAAGACGGCGAGCGCCGGATGCAGCGTGGCCCTTTGGATCCGGGTGTAGAGCGCGCGTCGGACACGCTGCCCGCCGCCGCTCGGCACCCAGTCCCGGTTGGCCTGCGTGAAGGCACCGAGGCCGGCGGGTTGCGGGGGTTGCACCGGGGGGCCACCGAGAGTGCGATCGAGTTGACCCGAGGCGGTCAGTGCCACGTCGCGGATGATTTCTGCGTCGAGGCGGAGGCGATTCTGCCGGGCCAGCCACCGATTGAGCGGGTCGATTTCGCGCAAGTCAGGTCGTGCGGTGGACGCTTGCCCGTAGGTGGCCGACTTCACGATGCAGCGGTGCAAGTGCTTGAGGCTCCATCCGGATTCCTGGAATTCGACGGCTAGCCAGTCGAGTAGTTCTGGATGGGTGGGCGGGGTGCCCTGGGTGCCGAAGTCGTTCTCGGTCTCCACAAGGCCGCGACCGAAATACTGTTGCCACACGCGGTTGACGATCACTCGGGCAGTCAGGGGATGGTCCGGCGAGACCAACCATCGGGCGAGGTCGAGCCTGTGGTATCGGCCGTTTTTCGCAGGCAGGGGTGGTAGGACTTTGGGTGTCGCAGGTGGCACCGGTTCGGCGGGGCGTGTGAAATCTCCCTGGATGAAGCGCCGGGTTTCGCGCGGTTGGGGGCGCTCGCTCAAGACCAACGTGGTAGCCCATTCCGGAGACTTTGCTTTGAGTTCTCTGATGCCAGAGGGGAGCCCTTCGATCGTCAGGGTGGGTTCGTCCTGATCGTTGAAAAAGGCGAAGAGGCCATAGTAGTCGCGGTGAGAAATGGGGTCGAACTTGTGGTCGTGGCACTGGGCGCATCCGACGCTCAGGCCGAGCAAGGCCGATCCAGTGGTGGCCACCCGGTCGAACACGGATTCGATGCGGAATTGTTCGGGATCGATGCCGCCCTCTTGGTTGATTTGGGTGTTGCGGTGGAAGCCAGTGGCCACGCGCTGGGCGACGGTGGCCTGGGGTCGGAGGTCTCCGGCGAGTTGTTCGATGAGGAATTGATCGAAGGGTTGATCGGCGTTGAAGGCCGCAACGACGCCATCGCGGTAGGGCCACATGGACCGAGGGGCATCGACGCTGTAGCCGTTGGAGTCGGCATACCGGGCGACGTCGAGCCACCAGCGGCCCCAGCGTTCTCCGTAGTGGGGTGAGGCGAGCAGGAGTTCGAGGATGCGGTCGCGTTCGGTCGGGCTGTCGGCGGTGACAAACCGGGCGGCGACCTCGGGTTCGGGGGGCAGGCCGATGAGATCGAGATGGACCCGGCGCAACCAGGTGGCGGAGTCGGCTGGGGCTGAGGGTCGAATGCGGAGGCGTTGCAAGGTGTCGCGGATGAAGGCGTCGACTGGATGTTGTGCGTCGGTGGTTCGGGGCGTTGGGGGACGTTGGGGTGGGATGAAGGACCAGTGGACGAACACGCTGGGGACTTCTTGGGCGGGAGCGGCGGCTCCGTCAGCAATCCAACGGCGGAGGGTTTCGATTTCGGGGGGTTGAAGCGGGGGCCTGTGGTAGGGCATCCGTTCGATCTCCGGATGGGTTCCGTCTAGGACTTGTATCAGCAGGCTTTCAGCGGGTTTTCCGGGAACGATGGCAGGTCCGGATTCTCCGCCTTTCAGGGCGCCCGCTGCGGTGTCGAGGCGGAGTTCAGCCTTTGGGTGATCGGGGCCATGACAGGAGACGCAGGCTCGGGTCAGCAGCGGTTTGACTTCCTGAAGGTACCGGGTCTCGGGTTCGCCAGCCACGCCCGTAGCCATGGCCGCGAAGGCCAACAGCCAACTAAGACAATGGGCGAAACCGAGCTTCATGGTGATGAGGGACAGGCTACGGATGCAGGCTGGAATAAGAAAGCGTCCCGTCAAATGGGGGTCGCTCCGCGGGATCGGTCCTGCGCTCGCAGGGAAGCTCCGGGGAGGATGGAGCTTTCGCGCTGTGCGCGAGGGAGGGGTTTGATCGCTTCCAATGCTCGCTCCGGCCCGATCCCGCTCCGCTTGGCGTGTTTGGGTGGGCGCTCGCAGGGAACGTGGGGACAGGCTGGGCTTTCGCGCTGTCGCGCGAGGGGGATCAGGGTGTCGACGTTCCAATGCTCGCTCCGGCCCGATCCCGCTGCCGCTTGGCGGTGTCGATGCTTGGGGGAGGTCTACCAGCGGATGACCTGTTGGTAAGCGGCTTTTTGGATGCGGTGGTCGGCGACTGACCGATCCCGGTGGGACATGGGTTGTTTCTGAATCGCCAGATTGAGAGAGGAGGGGTTGCCCGAATTCTATTGGAGTTACTGGTTTTGAGCCCCGCAAATCATCGTCCGGACTTGGAGCCTGAGGTGTCAGGAATCTTTGATGGTCTCCCAATAGTGGTCAGTGTCATCCATCCATCTGGATCCACAGGAGTCCATTGATTGGCGAAGCGGAGTGGGCGGCCATTCTTCATGGGATTGGGAACTCTCAAGCGGAGTGTGTGGTTTCCTTGGGACCTGGAATCCAACGGGAGCGTTGCCTCTTCCGATTGGGTTTCTCCGGGCATCAAGGAGGCCAGTGACAGCGGAAGGATAGACTCCACCGTGGCGCCCTCGGTGGGTACGATCTGAAGCCAAATGGGCCAATCGGCGTAAAACGGGGCAACACCGCGGTTGCGCAGCTTGATTCGAGCGCGGATTTTTTTGGGGAATGTTTCCAGCACGGCTTCAACGACTTCAAATTCATAGCCAAGGCTGCTAGCGGCTGTGATTGCCCTTCTGCGCTCCTCAGGCGTCATCGGGCGCGAGGTGCTGGAATCCATCAACCATGATGCGTGAGTCTCGGCGACACACTGAGCAAAGTCCTGTCCTGTGCTACAACCTGAGTCTTTCCATAGGCAGGGCCAGAGTTCAGGTCGGATCTCACCGCCGATCGGTGCCGTTTTCCATCGGTTCAAGCCGTCGGCTCCCATGCTTTGCAAACGTGCCCTAAAGACCCAGTCTGGTTTACCGGGTCCGGTCTCCAGTGTAGCCCAAGCGAACGAATCATCGTGGTAGCCAAAGCGCCGACCGATATTGGAGGCGTGCGTCTTGTGGTTTTGGCCAGCTGGATATCGCAGCAGAACCTGCGTCTGACGGAAGGCTGTCTCGTAGGCGTCCATCACCTCTGATTGAACTGCCTTGGACGCAAACCATTCGGCGTGCGGATGGGTGTGCCATTCTCCCCACGCTCCCAGCAATCCCGCCGTGATGAAGCCGATGCGCGGGTCTCCGTCGTAGCGTCGCCCCAGGGCCGCAATGAATCGCTGGACGGCCTCCCGCAGGCGTGCGTCTTCGTAATCTGGGGTGTGATGCACTTCGGGTGGCATCTGTTTTGAGTCGGCCAGCGTGTTTTTGTTGATGTTGGTCCAGGTGCGGATTCGGAGGCCGTCAGACACCAACCATGCGGGTACTCCGCTGGGTTTGCCGGGATACTCCACCCAAACACGAAAAACGGTCTGACAACCCCGTGAGGCGACGCTGTCGAGCAATGTGTCGAGTGGGCGCCAGTCGAACTGGTTCGGTCCAACCATGAGGGTCGAGAGCGATAAGTATTCGAATTCTAGGGAATGGGGAAATTCTGGACCTTTTCGGGCATAAGGGACGAATCCTTTGAGCGGATTGTCGGCGGGTCCAGGCGTCGGAATCGGGCGAATCACGACGATCTCGGCTTGTGC
>JARXAF010000067.1 GCA_029865985.1 Verrucomicrobiota bacterium | reverse complement strand
GTCCGCGATCTTCTCGAAGCCGGGGATTCCCACACGCCCGGTATAATCGGTGGGAAGGCAAGCCGTTCCGCTCATCACCACGCCGTAACAAGAACGCGATCCGGTGAGCTCGATCTGGCGCTTGGCTTCGAGCATCAGTGCGGCCAGAACGCGCCCCCCGCGGGCCTCTGCGCTGACCTTCACATCCGCCAAGTAATGGACGGGTCTTTGCAAAATCTCCGCGCCGTGCACCTCGATGCATCGCTCCACACGGACGAGAGTGCCCAACACAGCACCTGCCTGCTCAGCCACCAGCAAGGTGGCGGTTCCCATCGCGGCAAAGAACGGCAGGTATTCGCGACCATGCGAAATGCGGAAGGTCTCGCTTGCGCCCAGCGGATACTGGAACTGGTGCTCGAAACGCTCCAGGGCCAAGCCCAGCCATTCCGGGGGAGTCTCGCGGAAGCTGTGGATCTTCATGGTCGTGTGCCGATGAAAATCCGTGGGTAGAAGAACGAGCGGTCACGGGGCTCCATCCGCCGACCCCAGTCGGCATCCCAGTCGATGGCATCGGTCAGGGCATCGAAATCGAGCGAGGAATTCAATTGGCGGGCGATGAGCTTGCCACCGGGTTTCAAAACGCGCGCGGCGGCCTCCAGCGTCTGAGCGGCGAGAGCGGGCGAAAGCCAGTCCAGGATGTTGGAGATGTGCACCATGTCGGCGCTGGCAGGCGGCAGGTCGGAGAGAACTCCCATCATGGTCCCGTGATGCCAAAGAATCTCGGCGCGGATGGGGTCGGCGTGCTGCAGCCAATCGTAGCGGTGACCGGGTGCGAAAGTCCCCGCGTACATTTGGCGCAGGAAGGGGTTATTGGCCGCATCATCACGGGCGAAGGCCCCATCGCTCCGATCGGCAAAATGCTCGCAAAAGGGTCGGCGCGGGTTTTGAACGGCTTGCTGTCCGAAGAGAGTCTCCAGGTTCGCGAAGGTCATGACCTGAGCCAGAGCCTCGCGTCGGCTCGATCCGTTTTCGATGAGCTGTCGCATGGCGGCAAAACACCGTTCGTAGCGCCCGGCATGATCGGGCCCGAGTTCACTCACCAGATCCAGCGGTCCCAAAATGGTCTCGGGCAGGAGCAGCGTCGCCAGCAGGCCTTCCAGTATCTTGCGGCGTTCCGAAGGGGGCATGGGCTCGTGACCCAGGATTCGGCAAATGGCGTCCGGCGGGGTTGTTCTGGCCAGGTGCAGCTTCAATCGCGCGATGGCGATTTGAGCAGGATTCATGTCCACCGCATGGATGCGAGCCAGCGGCCGGCGCGCAAGTGGAACGATGGTCTCCCCTCCGGAGGCGATCATCACCACCACGCCGTCGGGCGGCAGCGTCTCCGCGATTTCGCAGTCCAGACGGGGGTCTTCACGGACCTGCGCGAAGGCGAGGGGCAGGGTGGAGGCTTCGATGGCCCATGGGTCAGGTGCGTTCACGTTCGAAGAAGGCATGGAGACCGACAAAGAGGATGCCCGAGGCGAGCAAATCCACGGTGTAGTGCAACCGCAAGATCACCGTGGCCGCAATCATGACCACGGATGGGATGAGCATGATCCAAAAACGCCCGCGAAACCGTCGCCAATCCCAGCCGAGCAGCATGAGCGTGATCAAGACATGCAGGCTGGGGAACGAATCATAGCGAGCGGCCATGGCGGCATTGAGGCCGTCATTCCAGGCGGTCAATAGGCCGCCGGTGATGGCTTGCGGGAACAGCTTCGGAAAGGCCTGTGCCGGCGATGCCGCGGGCAGGGTGAAGTATCCGATGAATCCGATTCCGAAGGCCGTGAAGATCCGTCGCGAAAAACTCTGACGCCAACTGGGACCTCGGAGCAGGGCGTCGATGCACGCCCAATGCAGGTAGACATGATAGCTGAGGTAGCCGGCACTGAAGAAGTCATTCGCCCAGGCGGGCAGGGTGCCGGTCCAGGGCCGGTGCAAAAAAGAATCAGCTGCGAGCAGTTCTCGGTGCCGCAACGGGATGCCGAGCTTTTCCACCAGCACCGAGGATCCTGCGTACAACGCCCAAGCCACACCGTAGGCCGACAACAGTCGCAGTTTGTCTCCCGGCGCCGTGAACCAGAGGATGCTCCCATAAACTCCGAGAAACCCCCAAACCACCCAGGACGGACCCAGGCCGGCAAACGCCGACTGGAGTCCCAGAAATAGGCCGATGACCAAGAACAGCGCCTCGTGGACAGAGACACGACGGATCATTCCACAGGCTTCCTGGAACTCCGCCATCCCCAGGGACTGCGGCGGATGCTGTGGATGAAGAACTCTTTCACGAACGAGCCGTAGGAGGCGATGTAGGGTGCGCCTTGTCGGCTCAATTCCGGCTCCAGGGCCGAGTGAACCTCCGGCAAATGATGCCAAGGCACACCGGGATAAAGGTGATGCTCGAGGTGGTAGTTCTCATTGCACATGAAGAAGCGGACCCAAGGGCGTGTGAGAATGGAGCGGGTGCCGTGCACGGCGTCGCTGGCCTGTTCGAGCAACGTGTGCTGACTCATGCCACGGATGTTCACCATCGTGTTGATGAAGAGCATCGGGATCAGCCAACCGTGCAGCAGCCACGGGGTCGGGATGATGCTCAGAGCCAGACCGCCCAAGAGGAGGGCGGCCAATAGTTCCGCCATGATGCCGATCCGATCACGAGGCGTCCCTTGTTTGAACCCGAGGAAAGGGATGGCAGCGATGTACACCGGATAACCCACCAGCAGGCGCAGCCAATTCATGCAGAACACTAGCCAAGACCAGCGTGTGTAGTTCGCGTAATGATCGGGATCGCCCTCGTCTCCCAAGTGTTGGTGATGGTCCAGATGAAGCACCCGGTAAGCCGAGAAATTTTGCAGCACCGGCAGAGCGCACAGGGAACCCAATACCGCATTCAGGATGCGATTCTCCATCAAGGTTCCGTGGACCGCCTCGTGGGTGAAAAGACTGATGCCATGCAAGGAGGCCGCCGCGAGCAAATAGAGCGGCAAGTTCAGGATAAACGGCCACAGTGATGTGGCCTGAGTGGCGACCGTGATGGCTCCGGCGGCGCTTCCGAAATAGATCAGGACGAACACTGCGAACCGTGCCAGATGCCGCCCAGCGGACCGCTCATGACAGCGGTGCAGGACATCGGGAGACAATCGGAGTGAGGTCGGCGCATTCATGGCTTCAATCGTGCCTCCCGCCACAAATCGTCATACAGCCGATCGAACACATGCAGTCCGAGATGGACGCCCTCCTCGATCGCTCGACGCCGTTCACCACCGGATTCCCAAGCGTCCGTCACGACTTGGAAAAAATCCGCCGCGTGCCGTCGGTCGATTTCGGCGTGCAGCGTGTAGTGCACGAGTTGGTTCCGCTCGATCCATCCTCGATTCACTACTGCCTCGCCGATGAAGGCGGAGAGATCGGCAAAGACATACTCGATGACTCCGAGGCATCCGAAGGCCGTCTCCACGGGTTCCATCAAGCACGTGCCCATGAGGCTGGTGTTGAAGGCGCGCACGGAGGCGCCTTCGTGGTCCAGGCCGCCTGGCCCAACAGCGCCCAAGGCCTCCAGAAAGCGCACAAAGGTCCGATCATGGGACAGGGTGGGGTCCATCCGGCTTCCGTCCTCAGCGCTGCCGTGTTCCTCCATGAGGTTGTGGATCAAACCCTGCCGCAGCGATGAACTCGGCTGGCGTGCCATGAGTGCTGCCATGGGCCGTGAAAAGTAGCGCACGGCGAAGAAGAATTGCCGTTGAGTCGAGGCGAACTGTTCTCGGCTCATCTCGCCATTCACCAGGCTGCGGAAGTAAGTGTTCTGCGAGATCGCCCGCTCATTGGCCTGCTTATGCACCCAAGTGATCATCTCAACGAGAAGTTTGCGCCTCCTCTGGCGGGCTGGCCAGAGGCATTCACCCCGACTGTTTTACCCTCGGCCGAGCGTTTCGGATTGAGGATGGTAAAATCAGGGTTCGATGAGGTTGCCAACATTGGGGCAAGCCGCCCCGAATTCCCCAGTTTCCAACGAAATCTTTGACTCCCTCCCTTCATTTTGGCGACGTGTGTCCCATGGATCAGTTTTTGGGCCTCGTCTCGTTGGTCGTCCGCGATTACGACGAAGCGATCGCATTTTTTGTCGGTAAGGTGGGCTTCGAGCTCGTGGAGGATCAGTGCATCCCCGAAGAGGAAAAGCGCTGGGTGGTGGTGCGACCCAAGGGAGCCGGGCAAGGAGCGCAACTGCTGCTAGCGCGGGCATCGACACCGGAACAGTTGGCGCGCATCGGCATGCAGACCGGTGGCCGTGTGGCGTTCTTCCTCTACACCGACGACTTTTGGCGCGATCACGCACGCCTTTCCGGTCACGGGATTCAGTTCGTCCGCGGACCTGCGGAGCAACCGTACGGGACGGTGGCGGTGTTCCAGGACTTGTACGGCAATCTTTGGGACCTTTTGCAGATGAAGACCGTTCGAAATGCAAACTCATGACCGGCGGCGGGCGGCCGCCACGGGGAGCTTTCCAAATGAGCCGTTCTCATTCCGTCAGGAAAATCCACCATCCGGAGTGCACCGTGTTCGCTGCAATTGACGAGTCGTTTTCTGCCCCCAAAACATTGCTGCCGTTGGGGTTTTAAGTGAGCCGCATTGAACCTTTCACAATTACTGCACTCCCTGTCCGATTCTGAGCGGGATTTCATCGCGGGGCTCGACTATGGGGCGGATCGTGAGGCGCATCGGAGAGCCTTGGATACCGTGATCGAGCAAGCGGGTGAGGTGGACTTCAAGGCCCAGGGCTATTGGTTTCCCTATGAAGTGATCGAGCTGGGCAAGAATGGGCTGCAGCAGGGGCATGAACGAGAATTTGCCGCGTGCCTAGGTATCGTCTTGCGCAACATCGAGACAGGCCGGGATCTCCACAACGATTTGGATCACATTCTGACACAACAGTCTGAATCCGTGCAGCAGTTACCCTCCGAGTTGCGAGCGTTGATGGATTCGTTGATCGAGGGGATTCTGAGTAAATCCGAAAGATGAACCTGATCGCTTCAATCCGCAGAGCTCTAACCGGGTGGCTGTTTGCGCGTGGTGAACACGAGGTTTCCACCTTCGAGATCATCCTGTGGTGGGAGAAGCGGCGCGTGCCTTACAACCTCATCGTGGGCGTTGCCGGATTATTCACCTGCGCCGTGACGGTGGCGGCCATCGCGTCAGACAAGTTTGGAGAACCGCTGAGTTTGCCAGACCTGCCCATTTCTGCGGTCCTGGCCGTGATCGCGTACGGCGTCGGAGCCAATGTCTGCTACACCGGCGGATGGATTTCGGAAGCCCTCGTCCGCAAGGTTTGGCAGGAGAGAACCGGAGCATTCGGGCAGATTGCGTTTGTTCTCGGGCTTGTTTTTTCCGTCCTCATCACGCTCGCACCGGCCGCTCTTTTCAGCGTCTTGTTGATAGCGCGACTGTTGCTTCGGTGAGCCAGACGCCCAACGCCCCAGTATGAAGGGTGTCCGACCTCCATGGCCAAGGCGATTCGACCCCGCCGGTCCAATATCACTAACCATGACGACCTACACCTGGCATCCACAGCAGAGGCGATGGCGTTACGCTTTTGCATTCGGAGCGATGGCTCTCGCGGTCCTCGTGTGGCTTTCCACTGTGGTTGAGACAGAGTTGTGGCCGCGTCTACTTGCTTCAGCTTTC
This sequence comes from Verrucomicrobiota bacterium, assembly GCA_029865985.1. Taxonomy (GTDB): domain Bacteria; phylum Verrucomicrobiota; class Verrucomicrobiia; order Limisphaerales; family UBA9464; genus SXXZ01. The sequence goes on along the minus strand of JARXAF010000067.1, from coordinate 12,391 downwards.
GCGCTTGGCGCGGTTGCGCTGCTCATCGACCAAGACACGCGAGTCGACACCGAGGCGCACTGCATTGTCCGGGAGGGGCGTTTGTTCGGGTGTTTTCGCGTTTGGCTGCGGCGTCACTCTTTGAGCGACTTCACAGGCGTAGCCATGCAGAGGCAGTCCGACCCAGAGGGCGACACGGTGTTTGTTGGCCTGAGACGGCGGAGCGGTCGTTTCATGGCCGTTCGCTATTTTAACGCTGGCACTGGGGAGGTGAGCGTTGAGGCCGAGCGAATGGCTCGGAGCCTGGCAGACTCGGCCGGATTGAAATTTTCTGAGGACTCACTTTAACGTCAGAGGGGGTGTTGCTGCGTATCCCTCAACGGGGGAGGAGCCACCATCAATTTGCCGTTGGTTGAACAAGCCCGGGAAAGATTGCATTGATCGGCTGACTGGAACTCGGAAAAGGACCCAACGTCCCCGTCCTGCTCTTCGAGGGCACCTACACCCGGGAGTTCTCGGGCAACCCAGTCGCCACGCCGCGCCACGACTACAACCAGATCCTCTATCGCCTGGATCTCGACGATCCCCGCCTCCGCCCCGCTCAAATCGACACCGAAAAGCCGTTGTGACGCTCGGCGGTCCATGGCTCGCACGTTTGCAGTGAATCAAATTCGGAAATCGTTCCCGGACCCCGTTTCCTGCAGATCCGGCCTACGGGGAGGGCCCTAGGTTTGCCATCTGGGTGCCGCAGGCCCGGCGACCTCACCGGGAGGTCTGCGTCTGGGGAACACGGGAGCTCAATCAGTGAAGGCTCCATGGGTTTTGGCTTTCGCGATGGGATCCTGATTTCAGGTGTTCCATGGACCGATCGCAGTCATTCCATCTTACGGTGATTTTACGCGGTAAAATCGTTGCGCGTCGTTCGTCAGCGGTTCCGTCGAAAAAAGGAAAAGGCCGGAGCCGTTATTGGTGGGCGTGCCGACCACGGTCCACTGGGTTGGAGACAACGACAGGTTGGTGCTGGATAGCACGGTGAAAGAGGCGCCGGTGTTGTTGGCGAACGCGAATTGATACGCTCCATTGGGCAGCATCTTCGAGCCTGTCAAAACCGGTGGCAGCGGGCCTCCGAGGGGCGAGACGCTGGCCGGCAAATTCGCATGGGTCAGAGTTTCGTGAACCAAGTTCCAGACGGCCCGTTGAGCATTGGGCCGGATTTGGTTCTCGATGAGCGTCCCCGTCTTCGTCATGGGGAGCCCGGCGCGGTTATGGTAGTGGTTGTAGCCCACCTCCCAGGATTCGAAACGGCTGGCGGAGGGGACGTCGTTGGCGGACGTGCCTTGCATCGAGCCGGTGAGGAACTGGGACGCCATCAACTCCAGCGCCTCGGTGAAGCGCCGCGTATTGGCCGTGTACACATCCACGCCTTGGTGCCAGGCGGTTTCTGCGGCGTGGAGGGCCGATCCGAGCGCGAACTGCGTGTGGTGACCGTTGTCCCGACATGTTTCTTGGGTCAGGCCATTGGTCCACAAGGTGGGATTGAACCAAAAATTCTGCACGTTGCCGCCATCGCCTGCGATCGGCGGCGGTGTTCCCGCAGAGGTGAGATAAATATAACTGGGGAGCCGTTTTGCCAGGCGAGTGAGACCCGCATTGAACTCCGCAGTGTCTTCGTTGAAGACGGCAATCGCCATCATGGCGTCGATTTGCGTCAAATCCACGTTGCCGTTCCAGGTGCTCATCCTGTTCAACTGCGGATAGAAGGCCCGCTTGAACATGGCTTGCAGATGGGCGATGTCGTTGGTGGTCCAGCCCGAATAACCCCGCATGATTTCAGCAGCCGGGGCAAAGACCGCGCCGATCCAGCCCGCCTGCAACTTGTCCTGATCGGAGCCGGCGGTGAAGGATTGCAAATTCGTCCACGAGTTCAGGATCGCGATGGAGCGGTTCGCATAGATCGCGTTGCCTGAGTAATACCACAGGAGCGCCTGGGTGTACGAAGCGATGGCGTCATCTCGCGAAAGTTCAGCATCACCGCTGCTGGATTGGATGGTCGTCTTCCCATGTGGCGTGCGGGTGGCGTAACTGGAAGCCGCGAGTCGGTCGAACTCGGCTCTCCACGGATAGGCCTTCGCCTGGATTTGGGCCTTAACGAAGTCCAGTTCGCCTTTGGAATCCAGCGCACCCGGATGCACAAAAGTGGTGGCGGCATAGGTGACGGTGTTGGTGGAGGTGGCCGCGAGTGTGTATTGCGAGGTTGCACCCAGCCTGATGGATTGAGTGCCCGAGTGCTCGGTGGTGCTGTGAATAGAATCAACTGCGGCCCGGCTTTGATTGTGCCAGCCATTTTGGAGCGCGTCGTTGTCACTGAGTGGATCGGCATGGGTGGCCGCCATGATCGCCAAAGTGGCAATCGCCAAGACCCAGAGTCTCACAAAATTCATGGTGTTCATTCGGTTGGGAATCCGTTCGATGACCGCGTTTCCGGCAGGAGCTTTCCGGCCAAGACCGCGATGACGGCGAAGACCACGAGCCGTTCGATCAGGGTCAAGGCCCTGCGACGAACGGAGGCGGGGATGGGGGGAGGTGTCATGGCATCGCAGGGGATTCCGAAGATCATGGAAGTCATGGCAGGGGTGGCAGACAAGGGGCAAGTCCGCATCGGCCCACTCGCCGACAGGTTTCATTCTATTTCAATCTCCAGAACAGCCTGATCGAACAACCCGCTGCTGCTCGAAGATCGAGCAGGTCGCCCAACGACCGCAGGATCCACCGCATCGCCACTCGCATATGGGTCCTCCGTGTCGGTCCTCCGTTGCCACTCCATCGCTGAGCTTTTACCTTCGGAAGTCAGGTGCCATTGATACCCGTCCAAGGCGTTGACCTGAGGGAACCGCCGTCGCAGGCGGATTTTGACCCGTTTGGCGGTTGTCTGGATGCTCAGAGCGCGTGGCGCAACTTCGGTGGTCTCACTTTGGAACAGGCCTATGTCCGGTTTTGCTCGGCGCCTGAAGTTTTTCAAGAGGACTTCATGTTCATGGGATGCAGGGCATTTCACTTCTATTTCTCGGTCATCGACGAGTACCTCCGGGCAGCGCCCGCCCCTGGAGTGCGGGATGATCGCGAGGCCAGGATTCTTGCAACTTGCATTGCGCTCCAGTTCGAGTGGCACGGTGCCACGATTTCACCAGAACTGAGGCACCGCATTTCGCACCTCTGCGCGTTTGTGCGGTCGCATCTCAATCAGTACGCGGAATCTCCAGAAGACCAGAAAGCCATCGACTGTGTTTGGGGCAAAGCTGGAGGAGAAGCTTCGATGAGATTGCCGAACAGGCTGAAGACAATGTGGACGAGTGCTGTTTGTTCGCCCAAAATCTTTGGGGTTTAGCCGGTCACGGATCCCACGGTCACGGATCCCACTGGACTCAGCGTTGGTCGGTAGGAAAGGCTGAAACAATGGCCAGTGAGCAATTCAAGGTTGGGGACAAGATTCGGGTGATTGGCTACCGGCCGGGCAAGTATCCTCCGGGCTATGTGGACGACATGGGGACCGAAGAGCTTTTCAAGAGCTTGGTCGGGCGTCGGTACACCATCCGGGGTTTCGATGATTTCGGCCACATTGAGCTTCACCCCAAGCGCAACCACGTGGTCTGGATCGAGGCGGACCTTGTAAGGCTTGTATCAGCGTCACGATGACGCCGCCCAACGACAAGGCACTCTCCGGACTATTGGCTCTGTCCAGGGTCGCCTGAGGCCCAAGGTAGCCATCGCCGACCTCGGTAGGCGTCGTCGGATGTCGGCGGACATATTGTTACTTTCGGTCGAGGAGAGGGCCTGAAGACAAAAAAACCGCGATTTGCCCCGGTTTTTAAGTCGTGCCGGCGACGGGATTCGAGCCTGGTGGGTCTATCTCCGTCGGGCGACCTACCTCGGCAGTTGATTGAAATCGAACCGGCAGCACCCGAGATCCAACACACGGTCGTTCTTGGCCAATTTGTCGTGGAACGTCTCGGCCAGCCGGTAGATGCGCTGCTTGGCAACCTTCTCCACCTCGACCAGTCCCGCCGACTTCAACACGGCCAAGTGTCGTGAAGCGTTGTAGGGCTGTAGGTCCAAGGCATCGCAGAGGTCGTTGACGGGATGGGGCCCGTCGAGCAACTGCCTCACTAAGCGCAAACGCGACGGCTCACCCAAGGCGCGCATGGCGGCCAAGCAGTCAAATGAGGTGGAAGCGCGTCGGGGCATTCGATGAAAAGACTGTTCGGGGTGTTTTCAGCGGCAGCAAGTCCAAGTTGAGAGTTGCTCGTTTGCGCGAACGTGCAAATGTCAGCGTCGGTGTTGGAACCCCTGATCATCATTGCTGCCTTGGCTTTGGCCTATGCCAATGGTGCCAACGCCAATTTCAAGGGGGTCGCATCACTCTTCGGCAGCGGGACGGTCAGCTATTGGGGCGCCGTGAAGTGGGCCACGGTCACCACGGCCGCCGGTTGCCTCGTGGCGGTTTGGGCTTCGGGATCCCTGTTGGCCGCTTTCACTGGCAAGGGGTTGGTGCCCAGCGAACTGGCCGCAGAACCCCGTTTCCTGTTCGCCGTGGCCGCAGGTGCTGGACTGGCCAATCTCGCGGCAACCCGTCTGGGGTTTCCCGTTTCCACCACTCATTTGCTGCTCGGTGGGCTGCTCGGGGCAGGTCTTGGAGAACGTCCGGAGGCGGTGAATTTTCAGAGACTGTGGGAAACCTTTGTTCGTCCACTGCTGCTGGCACCGTTGCTGGCGATTGTGTTGGGGACTGCCCTGTATTACGGGCTGAAGTCGTTGCGATGGGTGCCCGAAACGCGGAATCGCACGCTGGATGTGCTGCATTTTCTCAGCGGTGGTGCGGTTTGTTTCGCACGGGGCCTGAACGACACAGCCAAGATGGCCGCGTTGATGGTGGGCGTGGCGGGCCTGAGCGTGAAGGCATCCATGCTGCTGGTCCTCGTCACCATGGCCTTGGGTGGCATCCTGAGCGCCCGGCAGGTGGCCGACACGTTGGCGAACAAGATCACTGGCATGAGCCCCGGACAGGGATTCGTGGCCAACTTGGCAACCTCGGTGCTGACCACGACGGCCAGCCTCCACGGCTTGCCGGTGTCCACGACCCACGCTTCCGTTGGCGCGCTCCTCGGCATCGGAATCACCACTCGGCAGGCAAAATGGAAGACCGCAATCCCGGTGCTCCTTGCCTGGTTGGTCACTCTTCCGTGCGCCGCTCTCCTGTCGGCGCTGACGTGGCGGTGGATTGCTGCGGCAAAATGATTTCCCCCATGAAACCATCGAAAAATCTCATCCAGTTGCTGATAACCGCCGTCGCGGTGAGCGTTGCCGTCACGACAACCCAGGCGGACGTTTCCCTGATCTCCGTCTGGGAAGCGCAGGCGATGATCACTCAACCGGAGGCCAGCAAGAGACCCATCGTCTTGGACACACGCGGCGGCTACAAAGACTACTTCCGGGCCCACATTCCAACGGCCCATCACCTTGAATTCGACACCTTGCGCGGAACAGATCAGGCCGTGCCCGTGCAGTATCTTCCAGACGATCTCACCCAGGCTCTCCTCGTCCGCGCCGGCGTCGACAAGAACCGTCTCCACCTCGTCTACGCCACGGGCGATGCCCTTCCCAACGACGAAGTGCTCAGTTCCAGCATGGTCGTCTACGTGCTGGAGAAGTTTGGTGTCGAAAACATCCGGATCGTCGATGGCGGCCTCGCCGAGTGGAAAAAGAAGGGGTTTGCCACCACTCAGGACTATTTCGGCAACCCCAAGGGCAAGCTACCCGGCAAACGCAATCCCGGGGTCGCTGCCTCGGTCACCGATGTGCAAAGGCACGTGGGCAAACCGGGGAATGTGCTCATCGATGCCCGTCCGTTGAACGAGTTTCGAGGCGAAGATGACGTCTGGCTGCGGAAGGGCCACATCCCGGGTGCCATCAGCTTCCACTGGGCACGGCTGATGGAGAAGGACAACACCCACAAGTTCAAACCGTTCAACCAGACGAAGCCGGCCCTCGAGGCGGCGGGTATCACTCCTGACAAGGACATCATCTGCTATTGCGGCACGTCGCGGGAGGGGAGCCTGCTGTTTTTCTACCTCAAGCATGTGGCCGGGTTTCCCAAGGTGCGCTTGTACGAGGGTGCCTGGAAGGAATACGTCTGGCTCCACGGCAAGTCGCTGCCGGCCGAGACCGGTGGCCAACCGGCCGGTATGCCGTGAACTGATGTTTGGGGCATCTCGACAAATTCCGTTTGTTGAATGAGGGCCGGCCTTTTAACGATACGGACACGCTGTGTCTGCTCTGCCGTCAGCCGGCAACAAAGGTCATGTTCCGATTTTTTCCGATTCTTCTGATTCTCATCGCTCCAGTGATTGGATGGCGGATCGGTTGTCTGCTCCGCTCCCCAGTGGCCGCAGGGCGTCAGAATCCAATGAGTCCGGGATTGTTGGTTGGCACTCTTCCGTTTGCCCCGTTCGCCTTGATCTGCCTAGAGGGGGTTTTCCGGGCGGCGTTTCTCGCCTTCCTTGGCCTGATGGTTTTCTTTGCCCACATTTCAGCCAAGAGAGTGGCAACTTGATTTTGCTGTCGACCACCGCGGTATCCGCTGAATTTGACGAAACGATGATCACTCTTTTGGTGGGTCTCCGAAGTGATCCCGCCACGAGGCGTAGGCGGCGGTATCCCCCAGCATGGCATCAATAGTGGCAATAACTTCGTGGGTTGAAATGACGGGCCGCATGGAGTCGCCTCAAGCATCGGCCAGTACCGTCACCCTCGATTCCAAGCCGCCTCGACCTCGGTGGGCATCGCCGGATGTCGGCGGACATCGCCGGACAAGTTGTTGCTTTCCTTGTTACTTTCGGCCGGGGAGGGGGCTTGGTTTGGCCGGGGGGGGCTGGTTCGGTCGGGGAGGGGGTCTTAGATACGAAAAAACCGCGATTTCTCGCGGTTTTTTAAAGTGGTACCGGCGGAGGGACTCGAACCCCCACACCCTTCCGGGCAACAGATTTTGAGTCTATCGCGTCTGCCATTTCGCCACGCCGGCACAGTCGTGCGACTGAGATGAATAACATATCGTTGGAGACCCGGACTTGGCAATTGAAACCTTTGGGACATTGAAACTCGGGACGTACTTTGCCGTTTTCAAAGCGGATTTTCGGGCTGAAGCCGGTGCGGGTTTTCAAGCAGTGCGAGTCAGCGGTTTTGATTCATGGCGCCGGAGTCATAACGGCGGAGAAATGTCCTGAAATGGATCTCAATGGGTAATTGGAGGCCTAAATCGCGCATTGAAGCTGATGGGGGTGTTGGGTTTCATCAAAACATCGATGAAGGCTGAGGACACGATCGTGGATTCGACGGCGACGGTGTCTCCCGGGCGGAAGAGTTTGCTGATGGGCTGCCTGCCGCTGGCGGTGTTCGTGGGTTGGTGGATTTACAGCCTGCAATTTCAGTGGCGCGCTCAAGAAGAATACCGCTTCGGCTATCTGGTGGTGGTTCTGGTGGCGTTCCTGATGTGGGATCGGTGGGATAGCCGCCCCCGAGGCGACACCCCGGTGGCGACATGGCGCGCCTCGGGATGGTTGCTGGTGGGGTTTCCGCTCGTGCTGGTGGCCGAACTCTACCGACATGCACTGGCCCGTACCCCTGCTTCGGCCACGGCCTTGAGTCTGGGCACGCTGTGCTTCATTCGCACTTCGATTCTCCAGCAGTGGGGGCCCCAAACGCTGCGCCATTTCCGCTTCCCCATCTTGTTCGCCCTGATCGCCGTGCCTTTGCCGGGCATTTTCTGGAACCCCATTGTTCTCGGGCTGAAAGGATTGGTGACCTTCGTCAATGTGGAGTTGCTCAACCTCCTGGGCATCCCAGCGCAACAGCAGGGCAGCGTGATCCAATTGCCGAATTGCCGTGTGGGCGTCGATGAGGCGTGCAGCGGCATCCGGAGTCTCCAGTCGTCGCTCATGATGGCGCTCTTCATCGGCGATCAGTCGCTGCGTCAGGCGGGGTTGCGCTGGTTGCTGGTGGGGGGAGCGGTGGGGTGGGCGGTGGTGGGCAACATCGGAAGGTCGTTGTACTTGTCGCTCACGGCCCACCGGCACGGGACAGAGGCCTTGGATGCCGTGCATGACACGGCCGGGTGGAGCGTGTTGGCGGTGACGTTGGTGGGATTGGGGGTGATGGCTTGGGCGCTGGCCCGCTGGGAATCGGCGTGGTTGCAGTTGGCGAAGCGGCGGCGGAAGATTTCTGCCAATCCATGAAGGGCGTTAAGGGCGTGAAGGGCGTGTTGATCACGGGGGCCTCGGGCGGTATCGGCCGGGCGTTGTGTGCTGGTTTCTTGTCGGCGGGATGGCGGGTGGTGGCGACGGATGCCCCGGAGCGGACGGCGCCGGAGGGTACGGTGTCGGTGCCGTGTTGCCTCGCCTCGTATGTCGCCGATGAACGGGTGCGGAATGCGTTTCGGGAGCGAGTGGTGGAGGCTCTGGCTGGGACGCCGCTGGTGGCGATCGTGAACAATGCGGCCGTGCAGCACTGCGGGGCGACCACCGAGGTGGTGCCGTCGGAATGGGCGGCGACGCTGGCGGTGAATGTGAGCGCGCCGTTTTTGTTGGTTCAAAGTTTCTTGGGTCTGTTGGAGGCGTCGCGTGGATCGGTGGTGCAAATCACCAGTATTCACGCCACGCAGACGAAGCCGGGTTTTGTGGCCTATGCGACAAGCAAGGCGGCGTTGGCCGGACTGACCCGGGCCTTGGCGGTGGATTTGGGTGGCCGGGTGCGGGTCAACGCCATTGCTCCGGCGGCGATTTCGACTCCGATGCTGGAGGCGGGCTTCGAGGGGCGACCGGAGTCGCGCGCCGAGTTGGACCGATTCCATCCGGCGGGTCGGATCGGGCAACCCGACGAGGTGGCGCGGGCGGCCGTTTGGCTGGCGTCGGAAGATTCGGGGTTCTTGACCGGTGCGACATTGGCCGTCGATGGGGCTCTGGGGGTGCGCTTGCATGATCCGGTGTGAGGGGCGATGGCTGCGCCTTGCGGGTGGGTCGTTTTCAGTGTTTCCGCCGACACCATCCCGGCGTTGAATCTCACGCATGAACTCGGGAGCCGTGGACCGTCGGGAATTTGTGCAGGGGGCCGTGAGCATGGGCGTGGGCGTCGCATCGATGGCGGGTGTGGCGCTGGCCGAGGCTGCGGCTCCGGCGAAGTTGAAGGGGCGCATCCAGCAAAGTCTGTGCTCCTGGAATTTCGCGCCGCTGACGCCCGAGGAATTGGCGCGGGAGGCGGTTGTCCTGGGTTTGAAGGCCTTGGAACTCGTGGGGCCTGAGCACTTCCCGATGCTGAGCCGATATGGGCTGACCAGCGCGATCTTCGGGCGGCACGGGTTCAGCAAGGGGTTCGCCCACCGCGAGGAACATGCCGAGTGCACGGCCGCCTGCTTGAAGGCCATCGATGAGGCCTCGGCCTTTGGGTCGCCCAATATCATCACGTTCTCGGGCTTTGCGCGCGGCATCAGTCGTGAGGACGGCGTGCGCAACATGATCGAGGGTCTGAAGACGCTGGCCGGTCATGCCGAGAAGCGCGGGGTGACGGTGTGCCTGGAGATGCTGAACTCGCGCGTGGATGTGCCGATGAAGGGGCACCCGGATTACTTCTGCGACGACATCGATCTGAGCGTGGACATCGTGAAGGCGGTGTCGTCGGAGCGGGTGAAGGTGCTCTTCGACATTTACCACGTTCAGATCATGCACGGCGATGTGAGCCGGCGAATCCGACAGCACGCACCGTGGATCGGTCACGTGCACACAGCGGGCAACCCGGGGCGTTGTGATTTGGATGCGGCCGATCAGGAGTTGAATTACCCGGCGATCATGAAGGTGTTGCTGGAGGTTGGTTATCGTGGGTTCGTGGGCCAGGAGTTCATCCCGCGGGCGGCGACCCAGACGGGCAACTTGGAGGCGATCCGGGCGGCCGTGAGGTTGTGCGATGTCTGAGGTGATTCCAGGACGCGTGTGGGTCACGGGGGCGGGCGGGCTCATCGGCCATGCCTGCGTCGAGGTGGCGCGTGCGGCGGGGTTCTCAGATCGAGTCCGTCCGATGGTGCGTGCCGAGATCGATTTGACGGACTTCCCGGCGTTGGAGCGGTTGTTTGCCCATGAGCGCCCGAGCGGGGTGATTCATTGTGCGGCGCGCAGTCGGAGTCCGGCGTGTCAGACCGATCCGGCCGGAGCACGGCTCCAGAATGTGGAGGTGACGCGCAGGCTGGCGGAACTGGCGGCGGACTTGCCGATGGTGTTTCTGTCGACGGACCTGGTCTTCGATGGCCGGCGCGATGGGTCGAAGGGAGGTTACCGGGAAGGTGACGCGGTGAATCCATTGAGTGTGTATGCCGAGACCAAGGTGGAGGCCGAGGCATGGGTGCGTCGCAATCCGCGGCATGCAATCGTGCGGACGTCGTTGAACTTTGGTCGTTCGCCGTCAGGGCCTGGGGCGTTCAACGAGGAGTTGGCCGCCGCGTGGCGCGCAGGCCGGGTCGTGGATTTATTCGTGGATGAGTTCCGGTGCCCGATCGCGGCTTTGGAGTCGGCGCGGCGGTTGTGGGCGTTGTTGGATTCGGGGCAGGGTGGCGTGTTCCACCTCGCGGGTTCGGAGCGGCTGTCGCGGTACGATATCGGGCAACTCGTGGCCGAGGATCTCCGTCGTTCCGAGCCGGATTTGGCGATGCCGATGCGGGCCGGTTCGTTGGCGGGTTATTCAGGTGCCCCGCGCGCGCCGGACACCACCTTGGATTGTTCGAAGTTGACCGCCCTGTTGGGCGAACCCATGCCCGCCTTTACTCTCTGGCTGCGCGGCCGGACGACGGGATGATTGTCTCTGTTCAGTGCCCCACCGACCCGGGATAGGGACGTCGATGATTGATTGGGGTGCCCCTCAGGGGCACGGCATACCAGCCCGGGGTGAAACCCCGGCATTGGGTGTGGGGATGGATGGCGTTCTGAAGGAACGCCGCATAGGGAGCCCAGAGTCGGTGGGTGCTGTCGCGGCGGTCAGCTTCAGCGCTGGGGCGGCGTCGGGCTGGCCGGGGCCGCTGGAGCCTGGGGCACTACCGGAGCGGCGGGTGCGCAAGGAGTCGAATTGTCTGATCCGGATCGACGATCAGATCGAGAGCTTGGATTTCACGCATCAGAACCCTAGAGTTTCATGGAATGAGTGAACCCAACCCGCTGTCCAACTGGACTCCCGAGCAGATCAGGCTCGGCAAACAGTGGGTTCGATCCTGGGCCGAAACCGGTGCGATCATGGATCAGTTGCGTCGTGAGGCGCTCCGTAAAACCGACACCGTAGAGTCGTTGCAACGGTTGGCTGGAGCATTCGAATCGGCCCGCCACATGGGACGTCCCCGGTTGTCATCAGGGCTTGTGGCTCAGCAAGCGTTCTTCCTCAAATGCAAACCGGCTTTGCATGGATAAATGCGGCCGTTGCCGCCCAAGAGCTTTGCCGTGAACGAAGTTTTCCCTTCGCCTTCATTGGCCGGGGTGGCGGTTCACTGCTGGGATGACCTCGCGTCACCGAAGACGTGGACCTCACGCTCTTCTGCGGCTTTGGGAACGAAACCCCGGTGATTCAGGCGTTTCTGTCGAGGTTTGCACCGCGAATTCCAGACGCTGCCGAGTTTGCCGAGGAACGTCGGGTGATCCTTCTGAAAACGTCGGAAGGCATTCCCATTGATGTGGCGTTGGCAGGGTTTCCGTTTGAGGAATCGTTGTGTCGGAGAGCAGTATTGCGGGAGTTTTTGCCCGGTATTTCGCTCCAAGTGTGCCAAGCCGACGACCTTGTGGTGCTGAAGGCCTTTGCCGGTCGTTCCAAAGACTGGATGGACATCGAAAATGTGCTGGTCCGCCAAGGTGACCGTCTGGATTGGGATTATATCCTTAAGGAACTTAAGCCGCTGGTGGAATTGAAGGAGGCACCGGAAGTTCTTGTGCACTTGGAGCGACTCCGCCGATCGGTCGAATGATGATCGACGGAACGATTTCTGTGGGATCGGCTCTTGGGTGTTCACCCCACAATTCATCGGCCACAGAGAATCTTCAAAATAGTGAAGACTGGCACTTTTTGTGTAAATAGGTGGGACCGACCCCTTTTGCCCACAGCAAGGCCATTGCAACAAAGCGCGGGCTTCCTTGACGCTCGTGAGCGTGTGCGGTTCCCTCTGCCCTTCGGAACGAATCCTGAACACGTACATGAGCAATATCGTTGATATCCAAGCCCGCGAGATCCTGGACTCCCGTGGCAATCCCACCGTCGAGGTTGATGTCCTCCTCGATTCCGGCGCCGTCGGCCGCGCCGCAGTCCCCTCCGGCGCCAGCACCGGCGAGCACGAAGCCATCGA
>JARXAF010000061.1 GCA_029865985.1 Verrucomicrobiota bacterium | reverse complement strand
GGTCGTCTGCACCGCGGGCCTCGTCATCGAGAACGGCAACTGCTCCCGCACCCAGACCTTCACCTACACCGTGAAGGACTCCTGCGGTAACGAAGCCTCCGCTCAGGTGACCTACACCTGGAAGGTGGACACCACCGCTCCTCAACTGGGCAACCTGCCCCTGGGCAGCGACCTCGGTTGCAACCCCAGCGTCCTGCCGGTTTGCTCCCGCGAGGTTGTGGCCAAGGACGACTGCGATGGTGATCTCACCGCCTCCGTCGTTTGCACCCCGGGCCAGATTGTCAGCAATGGCAACTGCTCCCGCACCCAGACCTTCACCTACTCCGTGAAGGACTCCTGCGGCAACGAAGCCTCCGCTCAGGTGACCTACACCTGGAAGGAAGACACCACCGCCCCGGTGATCGTCTGCCCCAAGGTCCAGTCGCCGATTGAATGCCCGGCCTCGCCGGTCTTCACGCGTCCCACCGTTACCGACAACTGCGATCCGAATCCGACGCTGACATTCCAAGATGTCACCAAGTTCGACAGAGAGGACCGTGATGGTCGCAAGGGTAGCAAGGGCGATAAGGATGACGACGACAACTCCCGCTTCGGCAAGAAGGGATATCGTATCACCCGCACCTGGAAAGCCACCGATGCTTGCGGCAACACCGCTTGCTGCATCCAGACCATCGTCGTTCGCGACACCACCCCGCCGGCCGTCACTTGGCCCAGCGACGTCAAACTGACCTGCAAGGATTGCAACATCCGCCCTGAAAACACCGGCTTCCCGGTGGCCACGGACGCCTGCTGCCCTCCGAAGGTCACTTACAAGGACTGCATCAAGGGCAACTGCCCGAAATACGTGGAGCGCACCTGGACCGTGACTGACGGCGTCAACACCGTCCGCCACCTCCAGATCATCCGTTGCACGCCCGCCAAGGGTATCTGCGGCACCGTGTGCTCACCCTACACCATCGACGACGATGGGATTTTCAAACGGAACGGCAAGAAGGACTGCCGAATCGAGTTGAAGGATGACAGAGGGCGGGTTCTGCACCGCTGCAACACCGACTCGGATGGTTGCTACTCCTGCGACTACACCTGGTCGGGCAAGCCCTGCAAACTGTACCTGACCGTGACTCCTCGCGACTGCAAACCGCAGATGCGTGAAATCACCGTCAAGTCGGGTGAGTGCTTCGAAGTCAACTTCGAGATGCCGTAAGCAGCACCGAAACTCATGATCAAACACTGATCAAACACACAAGCCCGGCGGGGTCACCCGCCGGGCTTTTTGAACAAGACCCAGACGCGCGACAAACCGATTCAAATCCGAGAATCCATTGGAGATGTCTATACGAGTACACTCCACCCCCCTTTTTCAAATTCACAAACAACGAACCAACAAAAATTCATGAAAAACACCCAGCCTCATTCATTTAAAAAGACACCCTCCATCCATCCGGAAACAGCATCCACCCACCGTGTACGGTGGGGGTGGATTCTGCCCATCAGCGGGGTGCTGGTGGGATGCGTTGCGTGGACCCTTTGGGTTCCACGCCCTTCCGATCCAGCCTCGTCTCTGGAGTCCGCGAAAGGCCCAACCGATCCCCCGTTGGAAACGTCGCCGGACATCGAGTCGACCAGCCGCCGTAGCCATCCCATCGCGATCGATCAACCCGCAGAAGAATCCGTTCCCCAAAACGAAGCGGCACTGGCCGCCAACGACGATCTTGAAGCCCTTTCCGCTCAAATTCAGTCCTGGATGGCCATGATGCGGGATACCGACGGACTGGAAGCATCCGAGAAGGCCAAACGATGGCAAACGGGATTACAGTCCTTGGTTGCCAAGGGCAGCGCCAGTGTTCCTGCCATCCTGAAATTCCTTCAGGCACATCAAGACGCTCAGTTTGCTCCGGACCTTGCGGGACAATTGGGCTATTCCAATGCCCGCTCCGGATTCGTGGAGGCGCTTCGCCAAATCGGTGGGCCTGAGGCCATCGCTGCCATGGGAAACACCCTGGAAACAGCCATGTCTCCGCGGGAAGTCGCCGTGCTGGCCCATCACTTGGAAGAAGCGTCACCGGGTCAATACCGGGACACCGCCTTGCGGGCCGCCCAAGACCTGCTGGGCAGAGCCCATTCCGCCGAGGAATCCACCGCCGATGTGGGTCCGCTCTTTGAAGTGCTGGGCCGCTATGGCAACGCGGCCACAGCCCAAGAATTGGAATCGGCCACCGGTCGCTGGAAGTACTACGCCCTGTCCGCCATGGCCCAGATGCCCGAAGGAGCCGGCCTACCCTCCTTGCTCAAGCTTGCTGAAGACAAGGCCTCCGGTGGTGCCCGACTTCAGGCCCTGCAAATCCTGACCGAAATGGCTCCCAACCAACCCGCTGCCCGTGAATTCCTCGTCGGCCAATTGGGCAATGGAAACATCCCGGCGGACTATTGGTCCTACCTCAAAACCGCACTGGTCGGAAACCAGTACTTCCCCACCGATGCGGTCCTCACCGCCTACCCCAACGTGCCGGATTGGAGCGAAATTCAGACCGTCCATATCCACGTGGGCAATCAGAACTTGTACAGCATTCCCACCAATGCCAGCCAAACCCAGGAGGGCATTCAGGCTCACCTCGCACTCGTGGATCAGTTGCTGGGATTCGCCACCGACGCATCCATCAAGGCCAACTTGCAGCAAGCTCGGGAAACCCTTCAAAACCGATTTGATAAAAACCTGGTCTCTCAACAGCCATTCACCACTGAAAACCCGTAATGCCATTGTTTCAAAACCCAACCAATCCCATAAAAATGAAACTCAATATCCTATTGTTCACGTTGTTCACCAGTGGATGGATCACTGGTTTGGCAGACTCCAATAACACCAATACGGTACCCGCTCCCAAATCCGGCCCCAGCATCTCGTTTGATTCGGCCATCCATGATTTCGGCAAGATCAACAGCGGCGAATGGGTGACCAACCGCTTTGTGTTCACCAATACGGGCAACGAACCCTTGGACATCACCAGCGTTCACCCCGGCTGCGGATGCACCACGGCCGGCCTGTGGGACAAGCACGTGGAACCAGGAGCCAAAGGGGCCATCACCTTGCTATTCAACTCCACCGGATTCAGCGGGCGCGTCTCCAAGAACGCCACCGTCACCTGCAATGATCCGGGACAAAGCAATGTGGTTCTCACCCTGAACGGCACTATTTGGAAACCCATCGAGATCAGTCCGTCGCTGGTGATGTTTTCATTCTCGGACACCCAGCAAACCAACCAAACCAAAAACGTCCGCATCACCAACAACCTCGAGGAATCGGTGGAGCTTTCGAATGTGGTGTGCACCAACCGATCGTTCCGAGCGGAATTGGAGACGTTGAAACCCGGAAAGGAGTACGAGCTTCACATCACCGCCGTGCCGCCCTTCACCGCGAAGACCACCGTTTGCCCGATCACCGTGACCGCCTCGACGGACCGCATGCCCCTCTTGAGCGTCTCGGCCTACGTGGTGGTGCAACCCACCGTGTCGGCCTCACCCGACCAACTCTGGATTTCCCAGGATGCTCTGGAAGCCCCCGTCAAATCCACCCTGGCCATTCGCAATTCAGGCCCCGAGCCAGTCTCCCTGTCGGAACTGAAATCCAACGTCGAAGGGATTGAATTGACTCTGAAGGAGCTGCAAGACGGCCGATTCTTCAACATCCAAGCCACATTCCCGGTCGGATTCAAATTGAACACCGCGATCGAACCGGAGATCACCGTCAAGACCTCCCACCCCCGATTCCCGCTGCTGCGAATTCCCATCGCGGGCCAACCGGGCACTCGGGTGGCATTCCAGAAGACCCCGCCGCGCTGAAGCAGCCCGGCCCCTAGGCATCGTCAGCGACAGTGGGCGGGTATTTGAGCTCGGATCAGATACCCGCCCTTTCCACGAAAGAAGCAGGGGGTGTTCAACGCTTTCTGCTGAGCACCAACGCCAGCGACACGGCGGCCCAAACGGTATTCTCAACCAACTTGCGACCGACGAGCACCGGTCCATTTCCGCATCCGCAATCGAAGCGGATTTCCCAGAAAGGAATCCCGGAGGCCTCATGCAACCGAAGGGCCCGATGCAGGACAAGGGCGGAAAAGAACAACAGCATCCCCAAGACGGAGAATGCGGTTCCCCGCACCCAAATCCCCATCAACAACAACACCCCGCAGAACACTTCAAACCAGGGCAACACGGCCGCGATCCACGTCAGATGCAGGGACTGCTTGACGATTCCGTATTCGTGCACGGCTTTCAGAAAATCCCCAGGGTTCAGCGCTTTGTTGAGCCCCAGATAAACAAAACAAACCCCCAAGACGCACCGCGCCGCCCATCCCGTGACGCGACGGCCAGCACTGGGAAATACAGGAAAAACAGCGAATATCATGGGGGAAAATGGCCGATCAGCCCACTGCCGCGAACACCGCGCTCTATGGGCCAAGAATGAGACCTCCAATCGGTGATTCCACCGGCATACACTTGGACCCGAGAGGGTTCGAGGCCGGCTTCAATCAACTGCAGTGCGGCATAGTGGCTGTCCTCGCACATCCCACCTGCGCAGTAAACCACCACCCTTTCAGCGGGCAATCCGGCCACCAAGACGGCGGGTAGATCCTTTTCCGGATAGAAGCGATCCAGTGGGTACGCATCGGGAATGTGGCCCTCAAGAAAGAAGGATTCCTTGCGTGCATCCACAAAAACGATCCTGCCCTCACGGTAGCCAGGATCCTGGAAAAGGCTCCACACCTGTTCGTTGGACAACTCCGCCACTCGATGCGAGGAGGAAGGCTCAGATGGGGATTTCCGTGCCAAGGGCCGCGTCGATTCCTTAAAATAATCGCGCCCCAGCATCAGCCCCTTCGGCGACAGCTGGTTGGCCAACAAGGCCACGGCCAACCCAATGACCAGAACCTTCGCCGTCTCAAGGAAGAGTGACATCACGCACACCATTGAAAAACCCGACGCCACCACCGGTGGACCGACAATCTTCCGGCAAACACTTCCGGGGGACTGGCCGGTCGATCCGAAGGCGCGTGGGAAAATTGATTCAACCCAAGGAATCCCATTCGACCGGAAACCGGTCCGTGTCATCGGGTGGCACCTCGGTCAAGCAAGAGTCCCAATGCTCGGCCTCCGCCTGAAGCCAGTGATCCAGATCCTGCCCTTCTGGACACCCACGCTGTTCGAAAATTTCCTGGGCGCGGCGTTCGATGGTTTCGCGGGTGGAATTGCAGTAGAGAGGTATGAATTTGCTCATGGGATGGGATGGTTAGGGGCTCATCAGAAAAAGGGTTCAGCCTTGGAATTGGCTTCTGCCGATGCATCGGCGCACCGATCGTGCGGGAGGAAGCTGGGACTGAAGGAGCACCTGACGCACCGTGTCGAGCAGCGCTCGAACGGTGAACGGTTTGGGCAGTACCGCGTCGCACTCTAAGCCCTCAGGGCTGGTGATCGAGGCTGACGCCAAGACGATCGGAACCGGAATCAAGGACTCACGAACCTTGTGGATCAATTCCATCCCCGTCAGATGTGGCATCTCATTGTCCGTGATGAGCAGTTGGTAACGGATGGACTGTAAAGCCCCCCAAGCCTCCGCCCCGTCAGCGACGGTATCCACGTCGTATCCGGCCCGATCCAGCATGAGTTGACAGGCCCGCAGGATGCACCGGTCATCGTCGGCATAAAGGATCCGCGTCCGGAAATCACAACGATCTCCCGATTCAAGGCAGAGCTCACGGTAGCGGGAGAGGGGCGCCGATCGGCCGGTGGCGGGGAGGCGGTCTGCGGTAGAGGCAAGGAAACTTTTCATGACTCGGGCGGGTGGACGTTGCGTGCAAGATCGGGTTGTTCAAATGAGGATGCCACGAGCCGCAGAAGCCGGAATTCAGACGCAAGTCCCGACGTCGCTAAAGGATCCCAGTACCCCGTCTCAGCAAGGACGAATACCCCCTTGAAACACAACAGGGCCGAGCCCCTGGGAGCCCGGCGCTGGTTGCAGGTGAAACGGTCAACCTTGCGGGCACTGGGTCTCGACCCACCGCACGGCATGGTGGAGCAATGAAATGGCATCGCGAATCTGCAACTTCTGTTTGATGCGCCCGCGGTGGACGTCGACCGTCTTCGGACTCAGATGGAGCGTGCCGGCAATTTCCTTGGTGCTCTTGCCATTGCCAATGTGCTGGAAAACCTCGAACTCCCGATCCGACAACTTTTCGATCGGCGAATTTGAACCCCGCGGACGGCGACCAATGGCCGCGTCCACCAAACGAGCCGATATCTGCGGGCTGACAAAAGACCCCCCGGTCAAAACCGAACGGATGACCTCCATCAACTTCTCCGGACTGGCCTCCTTCATCAGGTAGCCCCGGGCTCCACTGCGCAATGCCCGTTCGGCGTAGAAGGTTTCATCATGCATGGAGAGCACCAGAATCGGCAGAGCCGGGAGCACCGCGTGGATGTCCTTCAAAAACTCAATGCCATTGCGCCCCGGAATCGACATGTCGGTGATCATCATATCGGGACGGGTCGACTGGATGTTGGAAATGGCTTCGGCCGGCGATCCCACGGCTCCGCAAACCTCCAGGTCGTCTTCCCGATTGATCAAACTGATGAGCCCTTCACGGGTCACGGGATGGCCCTCCACCAGAAATATGCGATGCTTTCGTATCGACGATTCGGTGGCAGACCGGGTGCGCGTGCGCCGTGTGGCGTGTTTGGCACGACGAGGAGAATTCGATGGGGGGGTGCTCATGGTTCTTAGGGGTCCTGGGCAAGATCACTTGGCCGACGGACCCGGGTTCCTACAGACGCTGCCGCCTGCGGGTGATCAGCTTACCTATGAAGCTGGAGTCGTCGTCCTGATTCATCGATAGGGGATTCCCGCATCTCCACGACTTCACCGATCCCGGACTGAGGTCCGCAAACACTCTGACTTCAAATCATCCCCATCCCTACTGGTCTATTGCGCGGCAGCCGATTCACGGCAAAACGGGCTCATTCCCAGAGACGTCCATACCCCCTGCGGCGCGGCGCCAATGCCTTCCCTTTACCAACGGGCCCGGATGCTGCAGTTTCAACTTTGTTGAAATTGGAGATCTTCACTCTGTGTGACTCCGCCGTCGATTACGGTGGCAAAGTCTGCATCCTTGGTGCGTTCGACTCGGTGAACTCCGGCGAAACACCGCACACACTACCTCACTGTGCCGTGGTGGCTCGTTTGCGATTCCATCGAATCGAAGAGGGCAACCACAAGCTGCGGGTCACCTTCGCCGATCAAGACGGCAAAATGATCATGCCCAACGTGGATGCCCAGGTCGGGGTTCGATTCACTGAAAAGTCCCAGAGCGCCACCTTCAACCTCGTGATGCAAATCAATGGATTGAAGTTGGATCAGTTCGGAGAATACACGGTAGATCTGGCCGTTGATGGGGTGCACCAAGGATCCATTCCCCTTTACTTCGCACGGCCTGCAAGTTCGGAGTCCAATGCCTGATCCGCGATTATAGGGATAAAACCGCTGATCCCTCACCCAGGACTTCGGGGAAACAAGAGTGGGTCAGAAAAAATCTGGCGGAGAGGGAGGGATTCGAACCCCCGGTAGGGATTAGCTACGCACGCTTTCCAGGCGTGTGCCTTAAACCACTCAGCCACCTCTCCGCCTCGAAGGCTCGAGACCATGCCCGAGCGGGCCGGTACATCGCAATGGATTTTCAAATCTTTCGCGCTTTTGGCACCGACCTATAAAAACCCTGCGCTCCCAGCCTCGCCGGCTCTGCTCCTCAGAGACGATGCCAATGGATCGATTCGTATAAGCTCACGGCGTATTGGGCGAGAACCACCGGAACCGGAATCCGTCAGCATCCGTTCCGCCGGTGATGGCTTGCAAGGTCCAGTACTTGGCCACTGCCTCGAAGGGGGGCAGGAGCTTGAAGTTGGCCCAGGATTCGACCGTTTGAACCATTTCCAAACTCGTCGTCCCCGGAGGCATGACCTTCGACAGGGATTCGGAGGCACGCAGGGTTTCCCAGGTGGCGCGCAGCTCCGTCTGGGGTTGGGAAAAACCGAACATGCCCCGCTGCGATCCCCCGGCCCCACTGGCTGCTTCCACCAATCCGGGAACAACCGGAGTCCCTCGCGTGGCCGCAGCCAAATAGGCATCCATGGCGGCGGCATCGCTGGCGATGACGACATGGTTGGAACTTGTCGTCATCTGGAAGGCATTTTGCGACCCGCCCTTTCCGCCCACGGTGGCCACGATCACTTTGCGATCCCCGGCTCCGGTGCGTTGTGAAAACTCCAGCGCGCCCGCCTGCATGTGGACCAGCGCTTCCAAAGCCTTCCAGCCACCCACCAAACGACTCGGGTTCGGTGAGCCAATCAGTTGGATGCGTCCTGGGTTGCTCAGCTGGAGCAAATTGGTCCCCGTCGGAGCCAGCGTCATGCTAATGAAGTCATTGCCCAGGGCTCCCATCAAATCGCGCTGCAAGTTGAAGTTCGGATCAAACACCTGCCCCGCTGATTCCACCGTGATACGCGCAAGATCTGAGAGCTGCGGTGAGATGCGCTTCAGTGAGGCTTCGAGGGCTTTCCAACCACCGGGACCGTCAATCCGCCAGCGTTGGAAAGAGGCCACATCGGCCGGAACCCCTTCGAGCAAACCGGCCTCCAAAGGCAAGATCTCCATCACCTGGGTCAGTCCCACACGCTCAGTGGCAGGGACTTCGATGGCCAACTCGGTGAGCCAACCCGAGCTTGTGTTCTGAATCGCGCCACCGATGGACTTGATGGAGGTGAGCCCGGTGGCCGGAACCACCTTGGCGGGATCAGCCCCCAGCAACGAAAGCATTCCAAACACACCCTCCAGACGCGGTGACAATCGTTGATACACCGAAGCCACATCCACGTAGAACCAAGCCGGGCGGTCCTTCAGCGTGGAACTCCACAAACGACTGAAGGACGGCTTGGTGATCAAACCCGGAGTCCCATTGGTGGCAGTCAACCGCGGCAACGCGTTGGAAATCGCAGCCCAAGAGGGCCCGGCCACAAAGGCAGAGCCCACCTGTCCAAAGCAGAGTTCCCAACGGAGATCCTCGTCTTCCAAGGCTTCATCTGGGGGAGTGGCTGGTTGACCGCTCCCAGCCGACGGCGTTTGAAGGTCGATGGTGACGGTGGAGAATCGCCAGTCGCCGAACTGCTGCGTTTTGACCGTGGGCGGGACATTCGTCGACAACCGGGTGCGAGCGGCGTCCAAGGTCTTGGTCAATGCGGCCGAACCGTCCTTGGTGTCGAGGAGGAGCAACCAATTGGCACCCGAATCTTCGGCACCGGCGTCCACCGGCAACGGCGGAAACACCGCCAGAGTCGCCTGCCCACGGGTCAGGTTCAGGAGTTCCCGCAAATCCAGCCCCGTCTCGCGCTCCATCACGGCGCCCCACTTCTGACGGAACGAGCTCTCAAACTGATTCCGGAATGCGGCCATGGCGGAGTCGTCCCAGAAGCGGCCGGGGTTCGACTTCAACCACGAGGATTTGGCGACGGCGACGTCGGGCACGCTGAACACCGCCAAGGTGTTGGTTGCCAGGAGGTCTTGCGACGGGGCCACATCTGCCAGACAAATCCCGGCCAATGTGAGGAATAAGGTCGTCAACCGAAGGCGCAGAGTCATCGATGTGCCCAAACGTGGCGGAGAGGCTGACACAGGCAAGTCTGGTCGTTGGACAATTGCAATCGATCCGCCCAGCTCGTCCGACGCCACAAACGATGACCCGCAAGAACCCGGGCGTTGGCTTGACCCGTCGCTCCCTCCTTTTAGCCTTTGTCCGCAATGACCTACCACGTGGATGACCTGTTCGACCTGAGCCAGACCACGCATGGCGCCCTGTTTGATAGCGTCGAATACCCTTGGGAGGCCCTGAAACGCCTCGCCGGCTATTTGTCCCAAAACCTCAAGCCGGGAACCACCGGAGCCGAGGTGCACCCCGCCGCGCATGTGGGCCCACAGGTCTTCATCGGAGCCGGCACCATCGTGGAACCTGGAGCCATGATCATCGGACCTGCCATCATCGGCTCCGGATGCCGCATCCGGCACGGGGCGTATATCCGGGAAAACGTCATCGTGGGGGATGGGTGTGTGGTTGGCAATTCGGTGGAACTGAAGCACTGCGTGCTCTTCAACCAATGCCAGGTGCCTCACTTCAATTACGTGGGGGATTCGATTCTGGGGCATAAGGCACACATGGGGGCCGGGGCCATCTTGTCGAATGTGAAACTCGACAACCAAAACGTCTGGGTGAATTTCGAAGGCACTCCCATCGACACGGGCTTGCGGAAATTCGGCGGGTTGATCGGCGACAAGGCCGAAATCGGATGCAACTCGGTCCTGAATCCCGGTTCCATCCTGGGCCGTGATTCCATCGTGTATCCCAACGTGTCGTGGCGGGGAATTCTGCCGAAGAACATGATCGCTAAGCATCAGTACCCGCCCCAAGTCGTCGTGAGGCGTCCGCGGCAGACCTGAATCGTTCCGGCTGAGGGGCAGCTCGTCGATCGAAACGTTCCCAGCCTCCCGATCACCCAATACCTCCCCATCAGTCTGCGGAAACCGGACGCCCACCGCGCAAGCGGAGAACCGAACCGGTGCGGGCGGCCAATTCTCGATCGTGGGTCACTAGAACCAATGCGGTCCCTGCTCGGGCATTCAATTCAAAGAGCAGGTCCGTGATCTTTACGGCCGTCGCAGGGTCCAGGTTGCCGGTGGGCTCGTCCGCGAAAAGAATGCGCGGTTGATTGATGAAAGCCCGAGCCAGCGCCACACGCTGCTGCTCGCCCCCGGACAACTGCGCCGGATAGTGGTGCAGACGTTCGGCCAACCCCACCCAGCCCAGCAATTCCCGGGCACGAGCCTCGCCACCGGAAGCCCCCTGCAATTCGGCCGGTACCAGGACATTCTCCAGCGCAGTGAAGGTCGGCAGGAGTTGGAAATTCTGGAAAACGAAACCCACGTATTGGTTGCGGACCCGGGCCCGGCCGTCTTCATCCAGGGAACCGAGATCCTGCCCCGCCAACCGCACCACACCGCCCGTGGGACGATCCAATCCGGCGCACAAACCCAGCAGCGTCGTCTTTCCGGAGCCGCTGGGACCGACAATGGCGCAGGTTTCGCCCGGCAGAAGACGCAAGTCGACCTGGTCCAGAACGGTCAACGATCCACCGTCGCTCGTTGGGTGGACCTTGGAGAGGTTTCGAACTTCCAGAATGGGCTCGGTCACAGGTGGAGCGAAGCACAGGGACGATTTGAAGGCGAGGCGGGGATACCCGAAGGCTCGGGCACTGTTGCACCCCACCGTTTCAATGATCCAGACGCCCCTTGATCCAACGAATGCCTCGACCGATCACTGGAACGTGGTCCCAGAGCCCGGCGGCACTGTCCCAGTAATCCTGATGGATGAGGACCCGGCCCTGATCGTCGAATCGGACCAAGGTGATGCCCAGAGTTCGTATCGTCTCGCCGGCTGCGACCTTCTTCATCCGGGCATCCATCGTCCACCGCACATAATAGAAGCCGTCGGCCGATCGACTCACATCCTCAATGCTGGCCGTGATGCTCTCAGCAGCATCCACCGTGGTCAGGAAGTACGCTTGGATGTTCGTGGCACCCCGCCGGATCACCAAGGTGTCGTTGAGATACGCGTCCGGCGCGTAGACGCTCAAGGTCTGGGTGCGCACCGACTCGGCATCAATACGGGTGAGGAAGGTTTTGAGGCGCTCGATCCCCTGCCGTTCCGCCGGTGAACCCGGAGCCACGGTCGGGCGCTGTTCCATCTCAGAACGGATGGCCTTCAAGGCTGAGGTGCTGTCGGTCACACGAGGCACCGACGAACACCCCATCCCCAAGAACAGGAGGAAACATCCCAACAGACACAGGAAAACCCACTTCATGAGATCAACCTGCGACGCCTGTGCAGAAACGCAACCCCAGCGTCTTCCGCACCGGATCAGCGAACCAACTCGTAGGCAGCGCCCTTGAGGTATTCCGTTTCGGGAATGCTGGGCAGGATCGGATGATCCGGGGCCTGCGAGTAGGTTGCCACGCGACGCAGCAACTTGCGCTGATCGTACGCTGCACTGAGGGCCACATCTTCGAAGAGGCGGGCGTCCACGTGGTGCGAACAGCAGAAGGTGGCGAGTGTGCCACCGGGCTTGAGCAACTTCAGCGCACGGACGTGGATCTCCTTGTAGCCACGCAAGGCGTCGGGCACGGAGGCACGGTTCCGGGTGAAGCT
Source organism: Verrucomicrobiota bacterium (assembly GCA_029865985.1). GTDB lineage: Bacteria > Verrucomicrobiota > Verrucomicrobiia > Limisphaerales > UBA9464 > SXXZ01. The sequence continues at coordinate 15,918 of JARXAF010000061.1, read as the reverse complement.
GGGCGGATCGAGAATGATCAGGTCGAACTGCGGCACCAGACGTTCATTCGGTCCCGTGGTCGTCTTGGCCTTGAGCCAGTCGAACACATTACAGACCTCGAACTGGGTGTTCCCGGAAACCCCGTTCCGCTCGGCATTGGTGCGAGCGGCTTGAACGGCATCTTCGCTCTGATCGAGCCCGATGACCTGGCGGGCGCCCGCGCGAGCACAATGCAACGCAAAGCCGCCGAGGAAGGTGAAGCAATCGAGAACCATCGCACCCTTGGCCATGGCACCCACCCGGGCATGGTTGACTTGCTGATCCAGGTACATGCCGGTCTTGTGACCCGCGCGCAAGTCGACCGTGAACTTCAGGCCATTGATGGTGACGTCGACCGTTTCCACCGGTTCCCCCGCCAGGAGACCTGACAGAGGGGGCAATCCTTCGAATTGCCGGGAAGCGATCTCATTGCGTTCGTACACCGAGCGCGGACGGAAGACCTTCTGGATGGCCTCCACGATGATCGCCTTGTGCTGCTCCATGCCGAGCGAGCTGATTTGCAGCACGATGACATCCTCGTACTTGTCGATGATGAGGCCCGACAGCAGGTCGGCCTCGGCGCTGACCACCCGGAACGAGGTCGCATCCGGCATGTGGCGCTTGCGCACTTCCATCGCGGCACGAATCCGTTCAATGAAAAAATCGGTATTCACCTCCACCCGCTCGTTCGAAAGCATTCGAACCTGTATTTTTGAGCGGGAATTGTAGAAACCAACACCCAAGAAGCGATGACGGTGATCCTTCAACTGCACCAACTCCCCGTCGGCGGGAGGTTGTGAACTGCGTTGGATGGCGCTGGAGTAAACCCAAGGGTGCCCAGCTATCAATCGATCGGCTTCGCCCGGTTTTACAACCAGTGTGGTCAGAGAGGTTTCCATTTTTGTAAACAATCCGCGATAAGACGCGGGATGTCAGAGTAAGCAAGAAACCCGAGGTTATGAAAAGACTTTTTGTAACACCCCCTGTTACACAAACCCTAATGAAGAGTATTTTCGCTTTCGCGAGGAACCAATAACCCGTCTAGGCTCAGCCCATGCGATGGTTCATCGGCTCCCTGTTTCTTGGCCTTGCCGGCATTCTCTTCGCTCAACATTCGGCCTCATCCCCGGCGTGGTCGGAGGCGAGCGAGGCGACGAAGCGGTTCCAACTCAGTGCTGGCCTCAAGCTCGACCTCTGGGCCACCGAACCGCAGTTGAGCAACAGCGTCGCCTTTGCCTTCGATAGCAAGGGACAGGCTTATCTGGCTGAGTCTGACCGCTGGGCCATCAGTGTGTTTGACATCACCACCAAGACCAACTGGCTCCTGGCCGACATGGCGTTCCGGAGCGTGGCAGACCGGGGCACGTTCTTGACCAACGCCTTCGCCACCAACCTCAGTTTCCTGACCCGAGAGAGCGAAGTTGTCCGGCGGGTGAGCGATCGGGATGGAGACGGTCGGGCCGATCATTCGGAAATCCTGGCGCAAGGATTCCGGGACGCCGTCGACGGCACAGCGGCCGGCATCCTGGCCTCCCGTGACGGAATTTACTTCGCCAACATCCCCAGCTTGTGGCGATTCCCCTACCCCAGTCCATCGACGGCGCCGGCTCCCATCGAGGCCCATCGGTGGAAACCCTTGGCTACGGGTTTCGGAGTTCACATCGGTGTCTCGGGACATGACTTGCATGGACTCATCCAAGGTCCCGATGGGCGCATCTACCTCAGTTTCGGCGACCGTGGCGCGAGCCTGACGAACCGGGAGGGGCGTCGCATCCACCTTCCGGACTGCGGCGGGGTCTTGCGGTGCGAACCCGACGGCCGATCTCTGGAGGTCTTCTGCTACGGACTACGCAACCCCCAGGAGTTGGCGTTCGACGATGAAGGCAACTGGTGGACGGTCGACAATGACACCGCCGGCGCCGACCCCTGCCGGGTGCTGCACCTCGTCGAGGGCGGCGACTATGGATGGCGGACCAGCTACCAGCATATGGAAGGCTTCGGCCAGTGGGTGAAGGAAGAACTGTGGAGGGGCGGCCGCGATGGAACCTTGCCGCTGGCTGGCACCGTCAGCCAAGGCCCCAGCGGACTGGCCTTCTATCCGGGCACGGGGTTTGGGGAACGTTTGGCCGGCACCTTCCTGCATGCCGATTTTCCGGGTGGCGTCTGGGCTTACACCGTGAAGCCCTCCGGCGCGAGTTTCGTGGTCGATCGGAAGGAGAAGTTTCTTTGGAATTGCTGGCCGACCGACGTGGATTTTGGTCCCGATGGCGCAGCCTACGTCCTCGACTGGGTCAGTGGCTGGGGACAAACCCCGCGGGGCCGGATTTATCGAATCACCCCGACTCAAGCCCCGACGGAGCCTGAAGCGGCTCTCGTGGCTCAGACCCGCCAACTGCTGGCGGAAGGGTTCTCTCATCGACCCGATCTGGAATTGGCCACCTTGCTGGGACACGCAGATCGCAGGATCCGTCTGGAGGCTCAATGGGATCTGGCACGGCGCGGGCCGGCCGTCGTGAATAGGCTATTACGAACAGCCCAGGAAGGCAGCTTCCTCGCCCGACGTCATGCCGTCTGGGCCTTGGGCCAATTGGCCAGGAATGACCCGGGCTCGGCCATGACCCGGGCGTTGCAGTCGCTCGTGCCACTCATCAATGGTCCTGACCCCATCCTCGCCCGATGTGCGGCACAAGTATTGGCGGAAAACGGTGTCGTTGCGACTCATCCCGCCCTGGTGAACCTGCTGGAATCGCCCGACATCAGCCGGCGGGCGACGGCCATCGACGGCCTGCGCGTCTTGCGTTCCCACCGCAGCCGGGACCGCTTTGAACCCGACTCGCCGGCCCCGGTTCGTCCAGACCGAGACACGGCCCAGCAACGCCCCCCCTTCTCACTGGCGTTTCCGTGGAAGGCGTTCCGCCAGGCCGTGTTGGCTGACGGAGGTGCCGATCTCTTCCTGCGGTCCATGGCCGAACGTTGCCTGCGCAATGAACGCTCGGACATCGGCGGGGGCCGCTCCGGGTTGAGCGAGGCCGGATCCGATGCCGACCCGCGCATCCGCGAACTGGCCGTAGGGGCAATTCGGTGGATCCGCAAAGACGAGCCCATCTTCTCCGGCGAATCCTCAGAAGACCTCCGCCCATTCCTCTCCGACAACCATCCTTCGGTGGTCACGGCGGCCGCCCGAGCCATCTACGATGTCCCCTGTGTCGAAGGTCTCCCCGCTCTCGCCCAGTTCATCACACGAGTGGATTGCCCGACCAACCTGCTGACGCGGGTGATCCAAGCCTGCCAACGCTTGGGTGCCCCACAGCATGCCCAACAATTGGCCCAATTGGCCAAGCGCCGGGACGCCACCGATTTCGCCCGCATTGCGGCCCTGGAAGCCTTGGCCGACTGGGCGCACCCACCGCAACTCGATGCCGTGGTGGGTTTGTGGCGCCCGGCCTTTGGTGGGGCCGCTCCGTTCGAATTGAAACTCCCGCTCGATGCGCCCCCAGCCGGTGTATCGGCCCCAGGGTCCGAACCTCTGTCGCCAGTAAAACCCAGCGCAGCGAAGGCTCCCCCCAAGCCAACCGCGCCATCGAATCCGTTGTTGGCGGCCGCCATGGAAGCCACAGCAGGCCGAGGCACCACGTCATTGCCCCTACCGCAACTCCCACCCGATCTCGGTCGATCTCTCGAATTCTCTGAAGCGCAAACCTTCAAGCGGAATGCCGAACCGGCCAAACGAGCCTTCCTGAAAGTCGCCGGAGAAATCATGAACCCGCAAACTCCCGACGAATACGGGCTGCGACTCGGTGGCGGCCCCTCATCCACGGGAGTTCAATTGGCCTTGGTGGCGACCGCCGTGAAGCTCCGGACCCGCGAAGCCAGCACCCCGCTCTTCGAGGTCTTCTCCCAGAGCGCCACACCGGTGAACGTGCGCCGAGCCATCGTGGAGGCCTTGTCCGAATTGCGCGCGGGTCAAACCGACGAAGCCCTCCGCATCGCCCTCCAAGAACCCCAACTTCAATCGGCGGCGCTGCCCTACCTCGGCCGACTCGCCGCGGGAACCGATTCGGCGATCTTGCTCTCGAATCTCGTCCAAAGGGCCGCCTCGGGTGATTCGCTGAAGACCGCGCAAATCGCCCTCAACGTGCTGGGGACATTGGACCACGAGGCTGCCTTACCTGCCTTGATTCAGGCCATCGAACGCTGGAAATCGGGCACCCTCGCACCCGAACTCGAACTCGACCTGCGGGAGGCAGTGGCCAAGACCTCGCTCTCCAACGCGCTCCCCACCCGAAAGACTGAGACCGGAACCAACGACACTTTGGCCATCTTCCGTGTCTGCCTTGTCGGCGGAGACGCCCAGCGCGGTCGCCAACTGTTCCGGGAACACCCGACGATCCAGTGCCTCCGTTGTCATCAAGTGGGCAATGAAGGCGGCACGGTCGGGCCGAAACTCGACGGGATCGGCCGGCGACAGAATCGCGAGTACCTGCTCGAAAGCATCGTCTGGCCCAATCAAAAAATCGCACCGTCATTCGAGACGGTCGCATTGACCTTGAAGGACGGAGCCCTGGTCAGCGGCACCGTCAAATCCGAGACCGCAAATCGTTTATCCATCGAAACCCTCTCCGAAGAAGGCACTCCCAGCCTGCGAACCATTCCCATCGCAGACATCGCCCGTCGCGACCGAGGCCCCAGCGCCATGCCCGAAGGCTTGGCCACCGCCCTCACCCCCCGCGAACTCCGCGACCTCATCGAATACCTCGCCACCCTCCGCTAACCCCCGGGGTCGGTCCCGCACATTTACACAAAAGGGGCCACTCTTTCATTTTCTAACACCTTAACTTTTGCGCAAACATCCTCGCTATCGGATGACCTGAACCGACGCGCCCACTCTGCACCACACTCTCATTACAGGCCCCTGCCTCGCTGGTTGCATCCGACTTCAGGCAATACCTTTGCGCACCCGGAGCAGTCGCAAGCTGTTGAGAACAACCAACACGGTGCTGCCCTCATGAACCGCCACACCGACGGACAGCGGGAAACGGGACATCGTCAGTGAAATCACCGCCATCACCAGAATCGTGCCCAAGGACAGGGCGATGTTCTGGCGAATGACGCGCCTCGACTGAACGCTCAACTCACGAGCAAACAGGAAATTCTCCAGACGGTCATTGGCCAGCACCACCTCTGCTTGCTCAATCGCGGCATCCGAACCGCGAGCCCCCATGGCGATACCCACTTCGGCAGCCACCAGACACGGCGCATCGTTCACCCCGTCCCCGATCATCGCCACGCTCTGGCCCTGCTGTTGGAATTCGCGAATGGCGGCGACCTTGTCTTCGGGTTTGAGCGCCGCACGCACCTCATCGACACCCGATGCTGCTCCCATTTCGTTCGCGGGTGCCAGCCGATCCCCGGTCAGCATCACCGTACGAAGTCCGGCCGCTCGGAGTTGCCCGACCACGGCTTTCGAATTCGTCCGCAAGGCATCCTTGAGAACCAATCGTGCCAGCAAGCCTGGACCCCCAATCCACGTTTCCGAAGCCTTCTCCACCGGCGGCGGCAATGCCATGGAAGGCACCTCCGATGACTGCGCCATGAACTCCCGATTCCCCAAGAACATCGGTCGGCCGCGCCAATTCCCCGAAAGCCCCTTGCCGGCCACGGTCTGGGAATTGTCCACCGGTTCAGCAACCATCCCCCGGCCCTCTGCCCAGCGGGCGATGGACCGTGAAACTGGGTGATTGGATACCCGGGCCAACGCGGCGGCCGCCGCGGCCGCATCGGTCTCGGAACCCGCGAGCACGTCCATCCGCTCCAACGTCAATCGCCCCTCGGTGAGTGTTCCCGTCTTGTCGAAGGCGACCACCTGAACCCCGGCGAGATTCTCAATGGCTGCACCGCCCCGAAACAAAACGCCCCGGCGCGCCCCCGAGGCGATGGCCGAAAGAATGGCCGAAGGCACCGACAGGACGAGGGCGCACGGCGACAAGACCACCAAGAGCGTCATGGCCCGGTAAAAGGCGCTGAATTGCTGATCTGTCCCAAAGAACGGAGGCAGTCCAATCACCCGCCATTGGTACAGAAAATTTGCAACACATGCCCCCAGCACAAACACCGTGTAAGCAGTCCCAAAGCGGTCGGTAAACCGCTGTGATGGGGCCTTCAGGTGCCGGGCTTCCAGAATGAGGTTCAGGATGCGGTGCAACGCACTGTCACCCACGGACCGCAGAACGCGCCCATCCAGAACTCCCCAGAGATTCAAGGTTCCACCCATCACCGAATCACCGGCCATCTTGGGAACCGCGTCCGACTCCCCGGTCAGCGAGGACTCGTCACAAGCGCTCTCGCCGCGCAGCACCACCAAATCCACCGGAGCCAATTCACCGGCCGTCACCCGGATCACGTCACCCGGTTGAAGGGTCTCCACCGCGACCACACGTTCTGAGTCGCCCACCAAGAGGCGTGCCGTCTTGGGAGCGCGCCTGAGGAGCGCATCGATTTCCCGTCGGGTTCGGCCGGCTGCAAAACTCTCCATCGCCGACGACGCGGAGAAGAGGAACAACAACAAGGCCGCTTCTCCCAAGGCACCCACGGCCACCGAACCGGGCACCACCAGAAACATCAGGAAGTGCGTATCAAAGCGCAAGAGTCGGAGGTCTATCCAAACCTCCCGAGCCAAATCCCATCCGCCGGAAAGGAAGGCGAACATGAAGACGGCCGTGGACACCGAGGGCCATCGCCCCGCCACCAACCAACCCACCGTTCCCAGGATGAGACACATCGCCGACCGCACCGCCATCGGCTTCCAGGCGTGGATGGGGGAGTCGGTGGGGTTCATGGGGATAGGCCCAAACGGGCGGAACTACTCTTTCTTCACCGTGCGTTTGCGTGGAGCCGGAGGTTTGACTTGTGCCGCATCGGCCCAGAGACCTTCGATGTCATAATGAGCCCGCACGTCGGCCTTCATGATGTGCACAATCACGTCAAAGAAATCCGCCACGATCCAATTGGACTGGGCAGAACCCTCGGTATGCACCGGCTTCAGATCGTGTTCTTTGCGCAGCCCGTCGAGGATTTCAGTCTCGATAGCGCGCAGATGTGGCTCACTGCTGCCGGTGGCAATCACGAAGAAGTCGGTCACCGTGGACAACTCTCGCACGTCCAACACGACCAGATTTTCCGCCTTCTTGTTGTCTGCCAACGCCCGGCAGGCGAGGGCCAGCTTTTTCGAATCCATCGGGCTGAACCTCGCCGAAAACGGGCTCTGAAGAAAGACGTTTCCCGATTCAAACCGTCCGACCTGGCATCAACTCGGGTTCACGACTCCCGACTTCTCTCCCTGACAAGGCCGATCCGCCCTCCCCTCGCAAGAACGGCGCAGTCCGGCTTTCGGGAACCCTCGACACATGATCAGGTGAGCCCGCCGCCACGATTTGCCCCCCCTGATCTCCGGATTCGGGGCCGAGATCGATCAACCAATCCACGCAGCGCAGGAGTTCGATATGATGCTCGATGAGCACCACCGAATGCCCCTGATCAACCAAGCGTTGGAACACGGTCAGCAAAATTCGGACATCCTCCAAATGCAGGCCAGTGGTGGGCTCATCGAACAGGAACAAGGTGGGCTTGAATCCGCTCACCGTTGCCGCCCCTGCGCCCGACTGGCCACGGCGAACTGGCTTTGGCACCTCCACCACGGCCGCCGCCGGAGTAGCCGCCAAGTGACTGACGAGCTTCAGCCGCTGGCTCTCACCGCCCGACAAGGTGTTGAGGGGCTGGCCCAATCGGAGGTAACCCAGCCCCACCTCGGTCAGCAGCGCGAGCTTGGCCAAGGCGCGTCGCGCGGGCTTCGAATCCGGGAAGACGCCGAGGAATCGCACCGCCTCCTCCACCGTCGCATCAAGGAAATCCGAAATCGAAAGTGCTAAAAGCCCGGAAGCCTCTGGAGGCGCCACCTTCACCGCCGCCACCCGTGCCTGATAGCGGCGACCACCGCAGGCCCCGCAACGGATGAGCACATCACTCAGGAACTGCATTTCAATTTTCTCAAAGCCAGCGCCTCGACATGTTTCGCATTGGCCACGCTTGGAATTGAAACTGAAGCAACCCGCCGGAAGCTCATGGGCCAGCGCCTCCGGACTGGCCGCATAAAAATCACGAATGTCGTCAAACGCACCGATGTACACCGCCGGATTGGACCTCGGTGTGCGCCCCAGCAGCGACTGATCCACCAGCACCACAGCTCCCAAATGTTCAGCCCCTTCCAACTCGGCCGATTGCAAGGCCGCCTGGGCCTCCCCGATGGATTCACTGTCGACTTCCTCCTCGAGTGCCGCGGTCGGATCTGCGGAATTCAAGCGGGCCTCCAACAGTGGCAACAAAATCTCGCGAATCATCGTGGTCTTGCCGGAGCCGCTCACTCCGCTAATTCCCACCAATCGACCCAGAGGCAGCGTCACGGTGAGATCCCGCAGGCAATGCGCGGTCGCATGCCGCAACACCAGCGTTGGAATGGTAGCCGGGTATCGGTGGGCCGGCAGAGCCTCGCGAAGCACCGGCGCGTTAGACTTCGTCGCAACCGACACCGCGGCCCGAGATCCGACCGTGACGCTCCCGATGTGGGGCAGCGGAACAGGCCTCTGGCGCGGCTCCCCAACGCTCCGACGCCCAGCCAGATAATCGCCGGTCAGCGAGCCCGCAGCCGACTTCAACGCCCGAGGCGACCCCTGGAAAATCACCTGCCCACCCAGTGCACCCTGCCCCGGACCAATGTCCACGATGAGATCAGCAGCGCGCATCACCTCCGGCTCATGCTCCACCACGACCACGGTGTTGCCGGCATCCCGAAGCGTCTGAAGAACGCGGATCAACCGCTGGCTGTCGCGCGGATGCAATCCGACACTCGGTTCATCCAGCACGTAGAGGGTGTTGACCAAGCGCGTCCCGAGGCAGGTCGTCAAATTGACCCGCGCTGTCTCGCCACCGCTGAGCGTTCGCGTCGTCCGATCCAGCGTGAGGTAGCCCAACCCCACCGACTCGAGATAGGCCAGCCGGGCACGCACTTCGCCGAGCACCAGCCCAACCGGATCTTTCGATGGCAAGTTGATGATTCCCGCGGCGGTTTCCAGCAATCCCAGAGCCTCCCGAACCGGCAAACCATAGAAACCCGCCAGATCCAACGCCTGGGACCGACCCGGGGGACTCCATCGGAAAGCCAATGCTTCGGGACGCAGTCGACGGCCCTGACACTCGGTGCACGTCTGATAACTGCGGTACCGAGACAGCAGTACCCGCACATGCATTTTGTAGGCCTTGCTCTCCAACCACCGGAAGTACCCCTTAACGCCGTACCATTTGTTGGGCCACGACTTCTCGGGATCCTTCGCATCGTAGTCGGATTCACCGTCCATGACCCAACGCTGATGGTCTTCGGACAATTCGCGGAACGGCACACGGGTCGGCACCCCGGCGCTGCGGACCTTGCGCATCATGTCCTGCTGGCATTCCGAACCCATGCCGGTTTGCCACGGCTTGACCACCCCGCCTTCGATCGACTTGGACGTGTCCGGAATCGCCAGTGTGGGATCGATGGAAATGATGCGCCCGAATCCCTTGCATGCCGGGCAGGCTCCCAGCGGATGGTTGAAGGAAAATAGAGCCGGCTTGGCCTCAGGCACGTCCCGATTGCAACGCGCACAATGGAGTTGCTGAGAGAATGCCTGCGGTGAAACCGCGGACGCCCCATTGAAATCCCAAACCGACAAATGTCCCTGACCGTAGCGATAGGCTGTTTCGCAAGCCTCGCGAAACCGGTTCCGCTGCCCAGTCTCCAGTCGCAACCGATCGGCGATGATTTGCACCGTTCCCGCACCGGGCTTCAGCAGGCTTTGAGCCTCCTCGAGTCGCACCACCCGACCCTCGATCAAAAGGCGTTGAAACCCCTGCTGGGTCATCAATTGAAACTGCTCGGTCAGCCCCATTTTCTCCGATAGCGGCAACTCGAAGGTCACCAGGGCATCGATCGAACCTTCTCCCATCTGAATCCGCTGCAGGACGGTTTCCCAAACCCGATCCGGCGGTTCGGCTTGGACGGCCTGCCCGCACTGCAGGCAATGAGGACGGGCCAGATGAGGCCAGACCACCTTCATGTGGTCACAAATTTCCGTCATGGTGCCCACCGTGCTGCGAGTCGAGCGGACCGAATTGCACTGCTCGATGGCGATGGCCGGTGGGATGTTCTCGATCCGGTCCACCGCCGGCTTGTCCATCCGGTCGAAGAACTGACGGGCGTAGGGCGAAAACGTCTCGATGTAGCGCCGTTGCCCCTCCGCATACAGCGTGTCGAAGGCCAGCGAGCTCTTGCCCGACCCGCTCAATCCAGTGATGACGATCCACTGCCCCAAGGGCAAATCGAGATCGAACCCTTTTAGGTTGTTCTGCCGCACCCCCCGCAGGCTGATGCATGGCACAGTCTCCACGACCGCAGGGGTCGGAGTCGCCGAGCGGGAGGATTTCGAACCAGGTCCGTTCATCAAGGCGACCAACCTATGACCGACCCTCAGCGAGTCAATCCACACCTGCCCACCCAAAAAACAAAGGACGCAGCGAACTGCGTCCCTGACTGAATAAAACCAATCGCAGCTTCAAGCCGTCAGGCCGGAATCTCGTCAGCGCGGAAGAATCGCTTCACCTCGATCTCGGCATTCTCCACCGAGTCGGAAGCATGAGCAATGTTGTGCATATTGGTCTCACCGAGGTCACCGCGGATAGTTCCCTTGGCCGCCTTGCGACTGTCGGTCGGCCCGAGAAGATCGCGTACCGTGACCACCGCATTGTCGCCCGTCAGAATCAGCGCCAGAACCGGAGCGGACTTCATGAACGTGACAATCTCGGGGAAGAACGGCTTGTCAGTCAGGTGGGAGTAGTGCTCCGCCAGCAATGCATCGGTCAAACGAAGGACCTTGGCCGCCTGAATACGGAGCCCCGCCTTCTGAAAACGACCAATCACCTCGCCGGCGAGGTTCTTTTGCATGCAATCCGGCTTACAGAGAATCAACGTGCGTTCCATGAGTAGACCATACTAGCCAAACCCAGACATCAAGTCCACGAAACGCTGCCCCGAGTGACGTGCGGCGGCATCTCATCCGAAACCTCTTTTCCACCCGCATCCACCACCCAGGCAGCAGCGGGATCGAGTCGGAGCAAGCATTGAGGGCGATCACCCCCCTCCCTCGCGCACAGCGCGAAAGCTCGTCCTTCCCCGAGCCTTCCTGCGAGCGCAGGACCGTTCCCGCGGAGCCGTTTCAGGAACGCGTTTGTAGTAAAGAGTGTCCCCTTTTGTGTAAATATGCGGGACTGACCCCGCGGCGAGGTAGCAGCGGGATCGGGCCGGAGCGAGCATTGAAGGCGATCTCTCTACTCCCTCGCGCACAGCGCGAAAGCCCGTCCTTCCCCGAGCCTTCCTGCGAGCGCAGGACCGTTCCCGCGGAGCCCTTTCAGGGACACGTTTATAGTAAAGAGTGCCCCCTTTTGTGTAAATCTGCGGGACTGACCCCGCTTCACTTCTGGAGTTTCCACCCGAGAGGCCTTGGGGCAGCGTTAGCGCATGATGACCCGACGGGATTTCATTCGCTCCAGCGCCGGAGCCTCCGCCCTCGCCGCGGTCCTTCCGACAGGATGTGTTCGCGGTAACACATCCCAAGGCATCATCGACACACACACCCACTTCTACGACCCCACCCGGCCACAAGGCGTCCCATGGCCCCCCAAAGACGATACCGTGCTGTACCGCCGAGTCCTCCCCAGAGACTTCCGCGCACTGGCCGAACCCTTGGGCATCACCTCCACCGTCGTCGTCGAAGCCAGCCCTTGGGAAGAGGACAACCAGTGGATCCTCGATCTGGCCGCACAAGACCCCTTCCTCATCGGTCTGGTGGGTCACTTGAAGCCCGGCCAACCCGGTTTTCGGGACCAACTCCTCCGCTTCTCGGCCCATCGTCGGTTCCGCGGCATCCGGACCGGGGGATGGAATGGCGGCCTACCCCTCGACGACCCAGACTGGAAGCGGGACATCGCCCTCTTGGCCGAACGAGATCTCAGCGTGGACCTGCTCATTGGAGCCGAACAATTCCCCGAGGCCATCCGCATCGCACAAGCGTTCCCCAGCCTGCGCATCATCGTGGACCACTGTTGCAACGTACCCGTCCGTCAACCGCTGCCCGAGGCCTGGATATCCGCAGTGCGCGCCGCTCGCCGGCATCCCAACCTCATCATGAAAGTCTCCGGATTGGTGGAAGGCACCGGGCGTTCCAACGGCACCGCACCCCGCGAAGTCGATGCCTACCGGTTCATCCTCGATCCCATCGCCGACGCCTTCGGAGAAGACCGCATGGTCTTCGGCAGCAATTGGCCTGTCAGCGAACGCTTCGCCCCATTGGCCACTGTCTTCGGCATCGTGGACGACTATTTCTCCAGTCATGGGTCCACCGCCCGATCCAAGTTCTTCACCCGGAACGCCTGCCGCATCTACCTCGGCTCCACCGCCCCGGCCGTCCGGACCAAGCACCATCCCCACTTCCCCCGAATTCCCCACGCCCACGACTTCCGACTCGCATGAATAGCCTGATTTTCTCCCTGGGATTGGTCGCCTCCCTCATGACCACCCAAGCGGCCAGCCTCCTCTTGAAGGACGGCTGGATCTTCACTGCCTCGGGTCCGATCCTGACCAATGCGTCCGTGTTGGTCCGCGACGGTCGCATCGAAAAAGTCGGGGCCGGCCTCACCGACCTGGCCGACACCGTCGTGGAATTGAAAGGCCAGCGGGTATTCCCCGGATTGATCGCTCCCACCACCGTGTTGGGACTGCTGGAAATCGACGCCCTTCGAGCCACCCGCGACACCACCGAAGTCGGCGAGTATTCCGCTGATGTCAGCGCCTGGATCGCCGTCAATCCGGACAGTGAACTCATCCCCGTGGCCCGCGCCAACGGCTACACCCACGCTCATGTCATCCCCGGCGGAGGGACCGTCTCCGGCTACAGCGGCCTCATCCAACTCGACGGCTGGACCATCGAGGATCTCGCCATCGAAAAGACAGTCGCCCTCCACCTCCGTTGGCCGGGGTTCGGCCTCGATACCAGCCCGCGCCCCCCGGGCAAGGAAGCCGGTCCGTCCCTCGAAGACCAGATCCGGGACCGGGACCGCAAGCTGCGGGAAATCGATTCTTTCTTCACCGAGGCCGCCGCCTATTCCGAAGCCAGGAAAGTCGCCAAGGAAGGCTTCAAGACCGTGCCAGCCTGGGAGGCCATGCTGCCAGCCATCCGCAAGGAGCGCCCCTTGTGGATCCACGTCAACGAAGCCCGGGGCATCCGGTCTGCAGCCGAGTGGTGTGTGCGCCGCGGATTCAAGGCGATCATCGCCGGCGGCCGCGACGCCTGGCGCGAAGCCGCCTACCTGGCCGAACACCGCATCCCGGTCGCCTACGAACATGTCTTCACCCAACCTGTCCGAGACACCGATCCCTACGATGTCCACTACTCCGCTGCCGCCGCTTTGACCCAAGCCGGAGTGCTGTTGGCCTTCAGCGAAGGCACCGATCAATTTGGTGCCAGCAATATCCGCAACATTCCGTATGCCGCCGCCCAGGCACGCGCCTTTGGTCTCCCCTACGAGGATGCTGTCAGAGGGTTGACACTGAACGCCGCGCGCATGCTCGGAGTCTCCGACCGCCTCGGATCCATCGAAGCCGGCAAGGAAGCCAGCCTATTCGTCGCTGACGGAGATGTTCTCGATCTCAAGGCCAAGGTCACCCGGATGTGGATCCGGGGCCGCGAGATCGATTTGTCATCGCGCCACACGCGCCTTTACGAAAAATACCGAAAGCGCCCCACCCAGAAGTGATCGTTACCACCGCGAACTGAGGCCATCAGCTCAGGCCATAAACTCACGCCGATGGGGTCGCGACCATCGAGGAGTCCTTCTTCAGGAACACGGTTTGGGTCGGGAACGCGAACTCCAGTTTCTCGGCGTCAAAGCGCTCCTTCACCTTCAGATTCAACCCATGCAGCGTGGCCAGATACGTGGGCCAATCGCGGGTCAGGCACTGGTGATTCACCTCGATGTTCAAGGCGGAGGCATCGAAGCGGTTGAAGGTGACATGGCATTCCCCGGTCAATGAATGTGCGGTGAAGATCGACCGCAGCAATCCCGCCGCGAAATCAATGCGGTGAGCCGGAGTGTCATAGGTCAGGCCATAGTTCAGCACGGTGCGAATGGAAGGCCGGGCCGTGACATTGATGACCGTGTTGTTGCCCACCGACTTGTTCGGGAGGGTGATCAGGAAGCCATCCGCATTGCGGACCTGCGTGGCTCTCAGGCCCATTGCCTCCACCACCCCATCGACATCAGAACCCACCTTGATGCGGTCGCCCACCTTGAAGGGCTTGTCCACGAACACTGCTACGGCGCCGAACAAATTGGCCACTGAATCCTGTGCAGCCAAACCGAAGGCCAATCCCAGCACCGACACCGAACCGAGGATGGCAGTGATGTCGACACCGAGATTCCCCAACAACGTCAACGACGTGATGAGGATCAGCACCGCCTTGAGCAACTTGCTGATGAGCAGCAGGAACTGATCGTTGAAGGCCACATCCCCGCCATGCTTCGGCTGTTGACGCCAGGCCGCCATGGCCAAATCGATGACCCGAAGGGCAATGAAGGTCAGGGCAATGGCTCCCACGATGAGGGACAACCGGGAAAGGTTGATCTCCAACCAATTGGGCCAATCGTAGAGCTCCAAACCGATGTGGATGAGGAACACCAAGGTGATGGCCTTCACCGGGCCATCCGCCAACTTCACCAAGATGTCATCCCATTCCGTGGCCGTTTTGGAGGCCCAATGCTTCAGTCGGTTCTGGATGAACCAATCCAGCGCCCGGGAGAGGTAGAACGCCAAAATGAGATAAACCAGCGATGCGGCATACTGCCAGCGAGGGATTCCCAAGAACCGCTCCTCCATTCCCGGGAGGCCATTGATCCAGAAGGAGAGTTCCGTTTGGTGGCTCTGAATGAACTGCTCATCAATCACCCGGCGGGTCAGGGCACTGGCCTTGGAGGCCAGATCCGAAATATTGGGGGCCGCGGCCGTGTTGGTGGTTTCAGCCGCCAGAGAAAGCGACCACAAGCTCCAGACCAGGGTGGCGGAACAGAGGAACATCCCCAACTGAAGAAACAGGCGTGGCATCAGGCGTCGGATCATCGGCGCTGACGAGTTAGTCGCGGAACGAACGACTGGCAAGGCGGATTCAAGGTCTGCGGAGTTTCCAGCCCCCGGATGGGCGATAAGGCCGCGCCGAGGTTTGAGGGTTGCCGCCAGTCACTCCACGTCCGCCGGATGCGGCCTGCGCGGCATCCCCGGCTTGCGGTAAAACACCTTCCACAAAACCAACCCCAGGGCCGGAGCCGTCATACCAGCCAGTTTGCGGTCTCGGGTGGCCAACATCGGAAGGATTTCTTCAGGACGAAAGCGTCCGTGCCCGACTTGAACCAGCGTTCCCACGATGCCCCGACACATTTTGTATAAAAAACCATCCGCCTCGATGACCACCGTGAGCCGAGACCCCGACCGGAGCACATCGCACCGAGTGACGTTGCGCATCGTGTGAAGCCGCTCGTACCCGGGAGACGCACTGAATGCCAAGAAATCATGACGTCCGACCAGGGTGGCCGCCGCGGCCCGCATGGCCCCCAAATCAATCGGTTTGGGCACATGCCACTGCTGTCGCAAACCCAAGGGATCATGCGCCGAATCATTCCAGACGGTGTACCGGTACTGCTTTCCGATCGCATCGAATCGGGCGTGGAAATCCGGCTTGGTTTGCGCGGCCGCCGTCACCCGGATG
>JARXAF010000046.1 GCA_029865985.1 Verrucomicrobiota bacterium | reverse complement strand
GCCGAGACGCTGTGGTTAGCCAAACCCTTCTCTTCGGAAGGTTTCACCCGCGGCATCGAAGGCCCGGCCTGTGACCGCAAGGGTTTTGTGTTCTGTGTCGGATTTGGCGATCCGAGAAACATCGCCCGGGTGACTCCAGACGGACGCGCCGAACGCTTCGTCGCCTTGCCCGAGGGAAGTGCCGGCAATGGCATTCGCTTCGATCGTTCCGGTCGGATGTATGTCGCCGACTATACCGCTCACAAGATTCATCGAATCGACCCGGTCACTCGGGAAGTGGTGCAAGTGGTTCACGAGGGTCGGATGAACCAGCCCAACGATCTAGCCATCGCCGCCAACGGAACCTTGTACGCCAGCGATCCGAACTGGAAGGACAGCACCGGCCAGTTGTGGCGGATTGATACGGATGGAAAGGCCCATCGGGAGGCCGAAGGAATGGGCACGACCAATGGCATCGAAGTCAGCCCGGACGGAAAGCGGTTGTACGTCAACGAAAGCATCCAGCGGCGCATCTGGGTCTTTGATATCCGTAGCGACGGTTCGCTGGAACATCGGCGTCTCTTCAAGGAATTTCCGGATCATGGCTTCGACGGCATGCGTTGTGATGTCGATGGCAATGTGTATGCGACCCGCCACGGGAAGGGCACCGTTGTGAAGCTGTCTCCTACCGCTGAGATTCTTCGGGAGATCGACGTGCTTGGGCCCAATCCGAGCAATCTCTGCTTCGGGGGGGTTGACGGTTGCACCGTCTATGTGACCGAGGCGCACGAGAAACGACTGGTGAGCTTCCGGGACGATCGCCCGGGTTTGGAATGGAGCCGATGGAAGTCAGCACAATGAATTTTATCGCCTGTGACTGGGGGACTTCGCGACTGCGCCTTCGGTGGCATGGCCCGGAGGGACTTCGGGAGGTTGCTTCGGAGGACGGTGCTGCACGTTTAGCAGCTCGTGGCGGAGATCGGGCTTTGGCGTTTCGCGAGGCACTTCAGGCAGCACTGTTGCGGTTAGGTGCACCGGTGGGGCTGCCGGTGATGGTTTCAGGAATGGCCAGTTCGAGCATTGGCTGGCGCGAGTTGCCGTATGCCCGCCTGCCGTTTTCTCTGGAGGGCTCGAGCGTTGTGGGTCAGTGGATTGAGCCAGGTGTGTATTTAATGTCCGGGGTTCGCGGGCCGAACGACATGATGCGCGGTGAAGAAACCCAGGCCCTGGGTTGGGCCGAACAGGTCTGCGACGTCTTACCGCTTCGGGCGACGCTGGTGTTGCCGGGAACTCATTCAAAACACCTCCGCCTCGAATCGGGCGCTCTCACCGCGATCACAACCTTCATGACCGGGGAGCTTTTCGAAATGCTGCGCACGCAAAGTATGCTTCGGCATTCCATGGATCTTGCAGTGGTCGGCGAGCCAGAGGGAGCGATGCACTGGGATGCCTTCAGGGAAGGTGTGGCGGCGTCGGCTCGGGCCGGGCTTGCCGCGAACTTGTTTCAGGTGAGGACCCGCCAGGTGCTCCGGAGCTACTCCGGGGCCTCCAACCGCTCCTTCCTCAGCGGACTGTTGATCGGGTCGGAGTTGCGTTCGCTTGAGGCAGGGGAGTCACTCATCATTCTGGCAGCGGGAGAGGCGTTGCGAGAGGCCTACACGATGGCCGCTACTGAATGCGGTTTGAGCCCGCGCTGGAATGCCATCGAAGTCGACGGGTTGGCCGAAATGGGGCAGCGTCTGATCTGGCGCCGGTTGGCCCCCGGCCAGTAACCCGCCTCCAAAAAAGAGTCTTCCGCTTTTTCAATGAGCACGCCCTTCAATGACACACTGTTCCGTTCGATGCCCATTGTCGGCATCCTTCGCTTTTTCCCCCGTGCCCAGGTCGAGCATCTGGTCCCTGCGGTCCTGGAGGGCGGGTTGGTGAATTTGGAGGTGACTTTGAACAGCCCTGGAGCGGCGGATCTGATCCGCCTGACGCGCGATCTTCTGGGAGACCGTGGCAATGTGGGTGCGGGCACGGTCACTTCCATGGAAGGGCTCAAATTGGCCCTCGATGCCGGAGCGAGCTTCATCGTCACCCCGGTGATCTTGCCGGACGTCATCCGCGCCTGCGTCGATGCCGGGGTTCCGGTTTTGCCCGGGGCAATGACCCCGACCGAAATCTTCACCGCTTGGAGCCTTGGGGCTACGATGGTGAAGGTTTTTCCGGCCGATCAACTGGGGCCAGGCCACCTGCGGGCCGTGAAAGCGCCTTTCCCGGAGATCCCGCTCATGCCCACCGGCGGAGTCACGGTGGAGACGCTTCCGGCCTTTCGCGATGCCGGCGCCGATGCCTTCGGAGTGGGCAGCCCTCTGTTCGATCCGCGTCAGGTGGCCGCGGGAAACTGGGATTGGTTTCGCCAGCGCGCCTGTCAGTTCCGTGAGGCTTATCTGGCGAAGCGGGGCTGATTGCGTTCTTCGCTCGTCACAGGCTTTAACACGCCCAGATCCTCGCTCGGGCTCTTTCTTGCGAAATCTTCCTCCCATCCGTGGGTTTTTTACGAGGGAGTCCGTCGCCCCATCTCAGCCTCAAAGGCCTTTGACGTACCCCACCTGGCGGAGTTATCTGTAAGAGCATGAACCGCGGCAGAGTATCCAGCATGCTTGGCGTCGCATGGTTGGCCTTGTTGCCGACCTGGGCGGGTGAGAAGGCGCAGACTTCCGGAGCCGTTCGCACCGAGGAAGTTTCCGCAGGGCGGCCGCCTTCCGAAGCCGAGAGGGTGGGCACCATGAACAAGTTGCTGCGCAATCGGCGGTTTGACGTTCTTCGATCGGGAAATTCCTTGGGCGGAGCCATTGACGTATCGCTGCCCACTCCTTCGGTGAGCGTTCCCAATCTCGATCC
Organism: Verrucomicrobiota bacterium; assembly: GCA_029865985.1. Taxonomy (GTDB): domain Bacteria; phylum Verrucomicrobiota; class Verrucomicrobiia; order Limisphaerales; family UBA9464; genus SXXZ01. The sequence goes on along the minus strand of JARXAF010000046.1, from coordinate 18,317 downwards.
CAAGGCTCAGCAGCGTCTTTTGGAAGAATACGACCGCAAGAAGAACTGGTTGGCTGAACCGGGCGCTGTGAAACCGCGTGAGGTGAACAAGGCTGACCAGATGGAGTCGGGGAAATCGGCCAAGGAGGACGATGTTCCGAATTTTAGTCGTGAGCGCGGACGTTCCCGACGTTCCAGGAATGATTCGGGTCAAAAGACCGACTTCGAGGATGGGGCGGACAATACTGCCAAAAAACCCAGCAAAGCTTCTAAGTTGGACACCGAAGAGACGCGGTCCGATGCACGCCCATCGCGTAACGAATCTGATGAATTGGTTCGTCGGGATGGACTTTCCAAAGACTCCGACCGGTCTAAATCCATTGCTGAGATACTGGCGCCGGAGGCGGATCATCGGACCTGGTTCAGTGGCAACAAAACCGAATCATCGGGTGGGACGTTTTCGTTCAATTCACCGGCGATGCGGTCTGGATCGGCTGCCGAGGGGTTCTCTGGTTCTACCGGCCCGGGAACGGGCTCGGGTTTTGCCAATCCGGTTACGTCCATCCCCTCTTCCAACCCCTTGATCAATCCCGTGGCACCACCCACTGGCATCAGTGGCATGGATGGTGATCCAGGACGGCGTTTTGATCCCACTGTGGCCCCGAGTTCGCCGTTCGCGTCCCCGGATGCCGGTTTTTTTGGGAAATCAGGTGCGTCTTCGTCATCTGCTTCGGACGGCGGTTTTGGAGCCTTCGGCAGCGGCAGTGCTGGCGGTGGTGCCGGTCGCGGATTGGAAGGATCGGTGCGCTCGCTGTTCACCGCCCCATCCTCGGATGTCGGGTCTGCAATCCGTTCGGCACCTTCCTTCACGCCGCGTCCGGCGGTTCTGTCTTTTCCGCAAAACGGTCCTTTCTGAATGAAATCAATCCTGTTTGCGCTTGGGCTGTGGGCTGGAGTGTTGTTGGGAGCGGAAGGCAAGGTCATCAAGGTCTTGCCGCACTTCGTGGATTTTCAGGGGCGCCACACCCTCTCACCTAGCCTGTACGAGCGGGACGCTTATCAGGAGTTGCTGCGCAACCATCCTGAAAAGCGCGCTGGTTTGCAGTTTGAGGTGCTGTGGAAGGTTTCCAGCCGCGTATCCGGGCCCTTGCGGCTGAAAATGGAGCTCCGGGGCGGTGATTCCGGTTCCTTGGAAACCTTGGAGATGGACGTGAAGCGCGGATTTTTTGGGCGTCGTTGGTCTCGGATGGTTCTGGATCCCAAACAGTTTGCCCGGGTGAGAACCGTGACCGCTTGGAAGGCGACACTGCTGCAAGGCGAAGAAATCGTCGCCGAGTCGAATTCATTCCTCTGGTAGCGTTCCTTCGGACTCGGGCGGGCTTTGGCGATTGTTTTTGTAACGACGCCAGAAGCCAAACCCCACCAACCCCAGCGCACTGATAGCCGCGTATTCCTCGGGTTCAGGCACCGCAGAAAACGAGACGTTGTCCAATCGCCAAGTTCCGGCGGTGGAATAGCTCGAGCCCAAGCGGGAGGCCATGTAGCGGCTTTCGGATCCCCAATCAAAATCCGAGACGATCCGAACCGCCAGATTGGGTTGATGGGCGGCACTGGACGGCAAATCCACCGAGCGTTGATACCAAGTTTCCCCTGTTCCCGTGGCGGCGGGTGTGATGGTGAATCGAGCGGCTTCGGTAAAAACCTGTCCGTCACTCGACCAAAGCACGCGTTCGGTGTTGGCCGAGGTGTTGCTGTGTCGGATTTGGAAGGACAATGCCACCGACGAACTCCCCTCTGTGGAAAGGCTGAATTGCGCCCCGGCGGTGCCTGGTAGTGTGCCTTGCGTTGGAAACCCCTTGAGATTCCAAGCCCCTGAGGGCTCGCCATCATAGCCCGCAGCGAACGTGGCGGAAGTGCCTCCAACCAGACGGACTTCGCCCAATCCGGAGGAGGGCGCGAGAGATCCGGAATTGAAGTCCCAACGGGTGATGAGGATTTGCGCAGCGCCCTGAGGCACGACGCAGAGCAGGGAGACCGGGAGCCATGCAAAGATCTGGTAACGGAATGGGGAGAGCGGTGCTGGGTGTTTCATGTTTCCCCAGTCTTCGCCACGGGCTGCGGGTTTCTTTCAGTTCGGTGGCAGATTCATCGGCAAATTTCGGTCGGATGGAGGAGAAACGGGTCTTCAGCGGTTCTCGAACCAACGTGGCGGCTGCTGTTGGCCCGCTGACTGTGTCGGCCAACCAGGCCGCCCAGTTCGTGCGCATCCGCTCATCAGGCGACGCATTTGATTCACGGAGGTGCCGAGGTTCGTTTCGGTCCCTCTTTTTTATGAGCCAGCCGTCCTGGCCGTGTCGGCGTGATGGCATCAGTTACGTGCCTGAGTGTGAACATACGGGCCGCCTTCGGTTGCCGAAGGCCAGCGGGATCCCCGGGATGCGGGTGGGGCTTTACCGGCGCTCTCCGAGCAGCCAACTGGGTTGGCGCTCGGTGGGTTTGAGCCCGTATTGGTTGATGACCTGACGAATTCGATCCACGGCTTCGTCGATGGAGTCGGTGACCAGGAACAATTGGAGATCGCTTTCCGAAATGGTCTTCAGCTGGCGCATCTTCTCGATGTGATCCACCAGTTCCCGGTGGAATTCCCGGCCGAAGAGGATGACCGGGAAATCCTTGATCTTGCCGGTTTGGATGAGGGTCAGCGCTTCGAAGAGTTCATCCAAAGTCCCGAATCCCCCGGGGACGATGACAAAGGCGTAGGAGTATTTGATCAGCAACGTCTTCCGGACGAAGAAGTACCGAATATTGACCCACTTATCGAGGTACGGGTTGGGGTTCTGCTCCATCGGGAGCACGATGTTGCAGCCCACCGAGCGGCCGCCGACATCCTTGGCACCGCGATTAGCCGCTTCCATGAGACCGGGTCCACCCCCGGTCATGATGGTGAATCCCAACTGGGCGATCTCGGCGGACAAACGCCGCGTCAGATCGTAATAAGGGCTCGATTCCGGAAAACGGGCGGAACCAAACACCGCCACGCAAGGTCCCGAAAAATGAAGGGCCCGGAAGCCGCGAATGAACTCCCAGGCGATATCGACCACGAACTTGAGGTTGTCCCAGCGCGAGCGCGGGCCTTCGAGAAACAGGATCTCTGGGTGTGGCATAAAGGGGTTGGCCGTCTTTCCTTCGAGGGGTTTCAGCACAGGGAAACGGTTGATGCCGCCACGGTACATGAGCCTTTCCAGAAGGAAAGGGCGCCTCCTGCTGGCAAATGCCGGTGTGTCCATCGCGTCTCTTGCGCCTGATTCTGAGACATGTTGAGCCTTGCGGCAGGGAAGAACCAAGACGGGGCCTCAGACGGGCAAGATTCGGAGTGCCTCAACCCCAGGTTGACGTAAGTTCCCAACGTGAGCTGCACCCAAACGCTGCCCTACGGATCCCAACCCATCTGCCATGCAGCCCTGCAGGAATGGGTGGCCGCCACCGTGGCTCTCACCCAGCCCGATTCGGTGTTCTGGTGTGACGGGTCAGAGGGTGAGAAGGAGTTTCTCTATGCCCAAGCGGTGCGGCAAGGGGTCCTGACGCCTCTCAATCAGGAGAAGATGCCGGGATGCTACTACCACCGCTCCAACTCGAACGACGTGGCGAGGGTGGAACAGTGCACCTTCATTTGCACGGAGTTGGCCGAAGAGGCCGGTCCGACAAACAACTGGGCCGATCCCGCGGCCATGCGGGCGAAACTCATGGGGTTGGCGCGCGGTGGGATGAAAGGACGCACGTTGTATGTGGTTCCGTACCTCATGGGGCCGCCGGGATCCCCCTTGGCCCAGGTGGGCGTGGAATTGACCGACTCCATCTACGTGGTGCTCAACATGCGGATCATGACCCGGATGGGTCGGGTCGCGGTCGATCATCTGGGAGCCTCGAACTCGTTCAACCGGGGGTTGCATTGTCTCCTCGATGGTCATCCGGACCGGCGCTTCATCTGCCACTTTCCGGAATCCAATGAGATCATTTCTGTGGGTTCAGGCTACGGAGGCAATGTGTTGCTGGGGAAGAAGTGCCTGGCATTGCGCATCGGTTCCTATCTGGGTCGACGTCAGGGTTGGATGGCCGAGCACATGTTGATCCTGGCGGTCGAGTCGCCGCAGGGAGAAAGGCGCTACGTCGCAGCCGCCTTCCCCAGTGCCTGTGGCAAGACGAACTTCGCCATGATGATTCCCCCGGAGCGTTTCCAGGGTTGGAAGATTTGGACGGTGGGGGACGACATCGCCTGGATGCGGCCGGGTCCGGACGGACGCCTGTGGGCCATCAATCCGGAGGCGGGTTATTTCGGTGTGGCCCCGGGGACCAACGCCAAGACCAATCCGAATGCAATGGCGACCATTGCGCACGACACGATTTACACCAACGTCGCGCTCAAGCCTGATGGCACGGTGTGGTGGGAAGGACACGATGATCCGCCACCGGCCGAATGCCTCGACTGGAAGGGTCATCCCTGGACTCCGGCCTCGAAGGAGAAGGCGGCTCACCCCAATTCACGGTTTACCGCACCCGCCACCAACAATCCGGCGATGGCTCCTGAGTCCCTGGATCCGCAAGGGGTTCCCATTTCCGCCATCATCTTCGGTGGGCGTCGGGCGAGTGTGGTTCCGCTGGTTTTCGAGGCCTTCAACTGGAGTCATGGCGTCTTCTTGGGTGCCACGATGGGCAGTGAGATGACGGCCGCCGCGGCGGGCACCGTGGGCCAAGTGCGACGGGACCCGATGGCGATGTTGCCGTTCTGTGGTTACAACATGGGCCGCTATTTCCGGCATTGGCTCGACATGCGCAAGAAACTGGTCGAGCCCCCTCGCATTTTCCACGTGAACTGGTTCCGCAAGGATGAGTCGGGGCAATTCTTGTGGCCGGGATTCGGGGAGAACATGCGCGTCCTCAAGTGGATCCTGGATCGCTGTGCCGGACGCACCGGAGCGGTGGAAACCGCGCTGGGTTGGGTGCCTCGCTATAAGGATTTCGACACGGAAGGCCTTGTGGGGTTCACGGCCGAGCGCTTCGCCCAATTGCAACGTATGGATTCCGACGAGTGGCGCCGGGATTTGTTGTCCACCGACGAATTGTTCATGAAACTCTACACCCATCTCCCCAAGGAAATGGTCTTTCAGGCGCAGTTGCTGGTTGCGCGCCTTTGACCTTCGTCCCGGCAGGCCACACTGGAACTGGTTCCGGATCAAAAGCCTGTTGCACCGGGGAGAGCGCCCCCGATACTTGCGGGACTTGATTCAATGATTGAATGGCACATCCAGTCGCGGGCCCACGCCTGTCAGCAGTCCGGTCGGCAGTTTCACGATGGTGAGACCTACCACACGCTGCTCCTCGATACGAAGGCCGGCTTCGAGCGGATGGACCTCTGCGTCGAGGCATTCAAGGAATCGGGCACGGAACTGCTGTCCAAGGCCAACCTGGTCTCGCACTGGAAGGGCGTCTATGAGGCCCCGCCTCCGGTGCCACCCGATGCCATCCGCAAGGATGACGCAGAATCGTTGCTGAGAAAGTTGCTGGAACGGCGCGAAGAGCGTCACGCGGCCGCGGCCTACATCTTGGCCGTGATGTTGGAGCGCAAGCGCATCCTCCGGGTTAAAGGGCAGTCGCGTGACAATGGTCGCCGCATCTTTGTCTATGAACACCCCAAGTCGGGTGATTTGTTCTCCATCGCCGATCCCGACCTTCAATTGAACCAGTTGGAAGCCGTTCAATGTGACGTTGCCAACCTTCTGGAGCATGGTCTTAAGGACGAAATGGCAGCGGTCACTGCGGTCGCTGCGGCTGTCTCGGAGCCCACCGAAGAACCCTTCAATGCGCCGAGTGAGATCCCGTCTTTGGCACCGGCCTGATCCCGTTCAAAATCCGGTCGACGTTGAGGGTCGACGATTCCAGTTGCAGGAGTTTTACCGTTTCCCATGCCCGCTCTCGAAGATCTTCAAACCGCACTGGGCTACCGCTTCCGGGATGCCGCGTTGCTCTCACTGTCGTTGACCCATCCGTCGGTCGTACACGAGGAGGGTGGAGAACAGAATCACAACCAGCGTCTCGAGTTTTTGGGAGATGCGGTCATCCAGTTGGCGATCACTTCGGAGTTGTACCAACGTTTTCCGGGGTTGGGTGAGGGTGCTTTGACTCAGGCGCGCGCTCAGTTGGTGAATCGAACCTCGCTGGCAGCGCAAGCCCGTCGGCTTCAGTTGGGACAGCACTTGATCCTCAGTCGCGGCGAGGATTCCAGCGGCGGGCGCGCCCGCAGTTCCACCTTGGCGGATGCCTTTGAGGCCATTATCGGCGCCGTCTATGTCGACGGCGGTTTCGAGACAGCCCGTCAAATGCTCTTGGCCCTGATGCGTGACGGTGGGACCCAGATGGAGGAGGTTCCGAATCTCGACAACCCGAAGGGCGATCTTCAGGAGCACTTGCAGTCTTCCTCGCCTGATGCCCCACGATACGAGTTGCTGGATACATCAGGACCTGATCACGACCGGACATTTCGATGCGCTGTCCTGCATGGTGGCGTGGAGTTGGCTCGTGGCGTGGGTCGGAGCAAGAAGGCGGCGGAGAGTCACGCAGCCCTGCTGGCGCTCCAGAAGCTCAAGTCGGCCGCCGCGCCCCCCGTTCCCGAGCCTTGAGGGGAACGGAGGGACGAACACCGGTACTTATCGAGCCCCAGCGGGTGTTGCCGGGGTCGTTGCAGCCGTGGCGGCTGTCAGTTCAGCCAGACGTTTGGCCAGAGTCGCCTCTTGGATCTTCTTCGCCAGTTCGGGTTTCTCGGCGAGGGTCTTGCGTGCGGCATCCTTGCCTTGTCCGATGAGTTCACCCTGGAACTGGATCCAAGCGCCCTTCTTGTCGACGGTCCCGACATCCAGCGCCACGTCGAGCAAGGAACCCTCCTTGTCGATGCCATGGTTGAAAAAGATGTCGAACTCCGCCTCGGCGAATGGCGGGGCGACCTTGTTCTTCACGATCTTCACCTTCACATGGTTGCCGATGGCGGCACCGGAGCTGTCCTTGATGGCCTCCTTGCGGCGGATGTCGATGCGGACGCTCGCGTAGAACTTCAGCGCCTTGCCGCCCGGAGTGGTTTCTGGGCTGCCGAACATGACGCCGACCTTCTCGCGCATCTGGTTGGTGAACAGGCAAGTGGTCTTGGCCTTGTTGAGGATGGCGGTGAGCTTGCGCAGCGCTTGGCTCATCAGTCGGGCCTGCATGCCCATGGTGGCCATGCCCATTTCGCCTTCCAATTCAGCCTTCGGCACCAGTGCGGCCACCGAATCAACCACGATGATGTCGAGGGCGCCGGAACGGGCGAGCGTCTCGCAAATCGTCAAGGCTTCCTCGCCGGAGTCGGGCTGGGAGACCAGCAGTTCGTCGACGTTGACTCCGAGCTTCTTGGCGTAGGAGGGGTCGAGGGCGTGCTCGGCATCAATGAACGCAGCCACACCACCGGCCTTCTGGGCATTGGCGATGAGGTGCAGCATCAGCGTGGTTTTGCCGGAGGATTCTGGACCGTAAATCTCGATGACGCGTCCCCGGGGGACACCACCCACACCCAACGCCAGATCAATGGCCAAAGCACCGGTAGGAATGACTTCAATCGGTCGTGAAACTTGCGAGCCGAGGCGCATGATAGCCCCTTCGCCGTAGGCCTTGGTGATGGTGGCGATGGCGGAATCGAGTTCCCGCTGTTTGGCTGCGGAGATCTTGGGCACCTCAGCTGCGGCGGCGGTCGTCTTGACCTCTGCGGGCTTGGTTTCGGTGGCGGTGGCTTTCTTTTCTGGGAGTTTTTCGGCCATAAGTAAGTCGGTTTGGATGAGTGGAAAAAGCTGGGTAGAGTCTGAGTGGGGTTGGGATCGGTTTTAGTGGGAGTGTGTCAGAGCCAAGTCGGTGTCTGGGTTGATGAGCCAGCGAGTGGCGAGGGTTTCGAGATCAGGGGTCAGCTCCCATTGGTCTGGAAGGTCGGATCCCACATGACGGCGGTTGGCGCCTTTCAGGGTCATGCAGCCGGTGTTGTCACCGATTCGGCCGATTTCGGCTAATTCATCCGGGGTCAGTCGGATGGCTTTCAAGGCGGCCAATTCATCGATCTTGGAACCGATCGCCCGCGCTGAATCGCCCAACTCTTGGATGAGTGTCGGGATCACGCAGTGGACGGCGGTTTGGTGCAGGTTCCAGGAACAGGCCAATTGCAACGGAGTGATGCCATGGCGTTGGGCAATGGGGCGCAGGGCTTCGAGTTTTTCGACAGCGGCCTCGACCCAGCCTGCCGGTCGGAAGGATCGGTGGTCGGACTGGCCGAAGCGGTGTCCGGGACGAACGTCGTCATGGAAAATGCCACCGTAATCCACCACGCGGGTGATGAGTTGGACGTTGTGGCGAAGCGCTGCCGGAAGAATCAGCCGGCCGGGCCACGGTTCCAAGGGGCCCAGAATGACCATGGCCCAGTCGATGAGCGGACCGAAGCGTTCAAGGCACTGGATGAGATCGAGGGTGAAACCATTGGCAGGGCCAGGCGCCACGCCCAGTGATCGAGTCAGGCCCGCATCACGCAGGGAGGCCATGCCGTTCCAAACCCGGTCGCTGGTGTAGCCGGTGCGGTCGGGATTGTGCAGGAGGAGCAGGTCGAACTGGTCGACTTGGCATCGTTCCAGCGATTTCTCGGTGGCCATGCGTAGGTAAGACGCGAAGTCGGCCGACACACGTAGCCCCGGTTGGGTGAAGCGCGGGAACCCCTTGGCGCCATCGCGCCGTGCGGAATAAAAATCATGACCGATGCAACCCACGAGGCAGTAACTGTCGCGCGGCACCCCGGACAACGCCTGTCCTAGGAGGCTGTCTGCCTGACCGGATCCATAAACATCGGCTGTCAGGAAGGTGCGGATGCCTCGGTCCCAAGCCTGACGCACCATGGCGATCCACTGACCGTCGTCCAGCGGTTGGCCGTAGTTCATAAACCGGCCCCCATTCCAGGTGCCAAATGCGGTCGGTGTGACGTCCATGTAGAGGGAGTTTCGGGACTTCCGATGCGGGGGGCCATTGAATTTTCCACCAACAACGCAGGGACGGTCTCGTGGTTTGAGTCGTGTGAAAAATGGAGGGACTGGAGTTAAGCCTCGCAGACTCTGCAGTGTACCATCGATGCCGGTCAGGGATTCCATAAAATCTCCTCTCCGTTGCCCCTTGAACTCGCTGAACCCGCTGATGCCGAGGAGACACGGCGAACTCCTCCGTCGAGGAAGAGGACATTGGCTGCGCTTCGATGCGCTGTTCGGTGCAAGTTGCGAGGGCCGGCCACTGCGGCGCGCTGGGCATTGTCGAAGAGCCAGACGGTGCGGGACGGCGCAAGCACCGATTCGAGGCGCATTCGGCGGGAATCTCGACCGCTGCCATTGATGAAACGGTTGAGGGCGAAGTGAAACAGTAAATGGCCATTGCTGCGCCGCGGATTGGACGGGCAGAACCAGACGGGCGAACCCAGTGGAGCCTGGGCGTTGGTTCGCCACGGTCCTTCTTCGTGATAGGCGGGGATTCCCATCAACGGCGGCAAATCCGCGTACCAAGCGTTGCGGGTGGAAATGCCGTTGGGGGCCCCGTCGGCAGGCAGCCATCCGCCGGAATCGACCTCATAAAGCTGGGTGGCGATGCCCCATTGCTTGAGGTGTGAGAGACAAGTGCTGGAGCGGGCCGTGTCTCGGGTTCGGGCCAAGGCCGGCAGCAACAGCAAGGTGAGAATTCCTGCCACGCTTAGAACGACCAGCAATTCGAGCAGAGTGAAAGCCCGGGCTGATGGGGCCGCAGGGTGTATGGCTCTGAGCCGAAGGTGGGTTCGTAATCCGCGAGGCGAAGCATTCATGCGTCTGCCTCAGGATTCGCAGGACGCCCGACCAATCTTTCATCCGGAAGCGGATAATTCGGCGCATCTGCGCGCGTTTTTTTATGCAGCATCTGAGTGTTGTGAGAGCCAACTGGATGGCTTATTGCCGTGTTGAAGCCGGACTGTTGACAAAATGAAACCTCGGGCGCCTGAATCTTAATGTTACCCCGCGCAGGCCCTTTAACTCAGGAAAACCATGCCTCTCTTCATTGCAAAGCCCTCAAAGGAATCCTTGTTCCGGCGGATTTCTGGATGGATTCGATCCGGAGTCGCCATCGCCGTCGTTGCATCGCTGAGCCTGTCCCTTCAGGCCAGGGTGCTCGACAACTTCAACGACAACACCAAGACCGGTTGGACCGACTTCACCTTCGTGCCGGGTTTCGGGTTGCCCACCGAAGCGGGTGGACAGTTCCAGTTCAAACAGAACGTTTCGCCCTCTGGCGGGGCTATTTTTTCGGCAAGCCAAAAAACATCCGACCCGTTCGAACTCAAAGAGGGTCGAAGCATCGAGTACCGGGTGGATGTGATCAAAGGCGGAGGCGCGGATTCCTTTGCCATCCTGGCGTTCATTCCAACTGCCAATTCGCCAGGCACACTCGGCGGTTATGGACTGGCCAAATCCACCACGGACATCCTCATCAGCAAGGGGATCAACAAGTACTTTGCGGCCGATGACGGGCCAGCTGCTAATCTTAAACAGGACAATGTCACCCTTGTGCTCAACCTGAAGGTCCGTGGCGGCAGCGTGATCATCAACGCCAAGGTGCTCGATAAGGATGCCAACAATGCGGTTCTGTGGGAGAAGACCGCGGTTGATTCTGCCGCCTCCGATGTGCTGGTGACTGGCAAGGACGATCCAGCAGCCCCCTACATTACTTCGGGTTACTTCACTCTATATTTATATCAGGATCTCGATAAGAGCGCGCCTGAGAATCCTTATCAGGCGATATACGACAATGCGGAGGTGTTTATTACCGATGATGCGGTGCTCGACAGTTTCGATGACAACACCAAGACCGGATGGGCCGACTTCACCTTCGTGCCGGGTTTCGGCCTTCCGACCGAGGTGGGCGGACAGTTTCAATTCCAGCAGACTGTTTCACCCTCTGGCGGATCCATCTTCAGCGCTAGTCAGAAGACCTCACGCGTCTTCACTTTGGTCGAGGGTGAGTCTGTTTCTTTCAGCGTCGATGTCGTCCAAGGTGGCGCGAAGGACTCCTTCGCCATCTTGGCGTTTATTCCAGCGGCCAATTCTCCGGGGACACTCGGCGGCTATGGTTTGGCCAAGTCCACTACCGACATCCTCATTACCAAGGGCATCAACAAGTACTTCGTCGCGGAAGATGGGCCTGCCGCCAATCTCAAACAGAACAACATCACCCTGAACCTCAATCTCACCGTGCGTGGGGGCAGCGTGTTCATCCATGCCCGGGTCTTGGACAAGGACGCCAACAACGCAGTGATCTGGGAGAAGAAGGTGGTGGACAGCGCCGCGGCCGATGTTTTGGTCGCGGGCAAAGATGATCCGGCCGCTCCCTACATCACTGCAGGCTATTTCACACTCTATCTCTATCAGGACTTCGACAAAGGCGCTCCGGAAAGCCCATATCAAGCCATCTATGACAACGCCCTTGTCGCCGCGGCCCCGGTGCAAGTCAACGTGGCCCCCATCCTTTCTGAGTTCGCTCCCAGCAAGTTTGCTAATTTTCTGCCGGCGAGTACCGCCGTGTCCTTCAAGGCGGCCGATGACGCACCACTCAGCGATGACGGTGTGGCGTTGGTGCTCAATGGCACCCGCTACTCCAAGGCCAATGGGCTGACGGTGTCTGGAACCGGCAACAACCGCACGGCCACCTTCGCCAAGCTCGAGGCGAACAGGAATTACAACGCCGTCTTCGAGGTGACCGATGCCGGCGGACTCACCACTCGGGAGCGTCTCGAATTTGATACATTCACCGGAAACGTGCTGGTGATCGAATCGGAGGACTACAATTTCAGTGGCGGATTCATCGACAACCCGCTGCCCATCGCCGAGGGCGGTGGTCCGCAGTCTGACTCGTACGCCAATCAGACTGGCGTGCAGGATATTGATTTCAACGACACCCGTACGGCTCCGCGCAGCCAAGAGGCTCCGTGGCGAAACCAGGATGCGGTGCGCATGGAGCGGACGTTGGATGTGGCCCGATCGAAGTACGTGACGGCCGGCGGGGCCGTGGCCGAGGTGTATGATTATGCGGTCGGTGACATCGATTCAGGCGAGTGGCTCAACTACACCCGGACCGTGCCGCCGGGCAGCTATGAAGTTTATCTGCGGCAGGCGCTTATCAACATGGAGGCCGGTGAGAGCGTGCTGGAGCAGGTGACATCGGATCCGTCGCAGTCGAATCAAACGGTCAAGACGCTGGGATCGTTCCTGGGCACGCTGACTGGCTTCACCTTCCGCAACACGCCGCTGACCGACGGTTCGGGCAACAAGACGGTGGTGCGCTTCAACGGGGTCACCACCCTGCGGGTTCGTCAGGTGACGGCCGACACGGAAAGCAAGCAACGCCGCCAAAACTATTTGGTGCTGGTTCCCGTGGCTGATGCCGGAACCCAGCGTGCGGCTGTGACGGCCCTCACACCGGCCAACAATTCAGTGGCGGACACGGTTGTTCCGAAGGTGGAGGCGGTGATCCAGAACCGGGACACCAAGGTCGCCGCATCCAGTGTGAAATTGTCCATCAACGGGACCAGCGTCGCAGCCACGGTGACGCCGACGGATACCGGCGCCCGGGTTTCATACACGCTCGAGAAGCTTCCGGCCGTCGGCGCTGTTCAGGCCGCTCGGTTGATCTACGCCGACACCGATGGGTTTTTGCAGACCAATGAATGGAGCTTCGCCTTCCGCTATTTGACGCTCGATCCAGCGGCGCGAATGGCGGCTCCAGGGACCACGCGAGGCATTAAGGTCCAAGTGGTCCAGGCTCCCGTCGATGCGGGTTTGCTGGAGAACAGCTTGGCTCGAGCCGAAGCCCAATTGGCTGTCGGATCCACCGTTGCGAGGGCCTATGAGACCAACGTGATCGCCTCGGTGATCAATTACTCGCAGGAGGGGTTCGCCGGTGGATTCGCCGGCTCCATCGAGGGCGACGAAGGCATTCCGGGTCAGAGTGATGAGGGCGGCACCGACAATTGGGCGATGGCTGCTGTGACTTATCTGGACCTTCCCGCCGGCGTTGTGCGGTTCGGAGTGCAATCCGATGACGGCTACAAGGTCGCCGCCGGTGTCACCCTGGACGCATCGACTCCTGCGTTGTCGTTCTTCAACGGGGTCGCCAACGACACCTTCGATGTGGTGGTGCCCCAGGCTGGTGTTTATGGCTTCCGGCTCATTTGGTTCGAACGCGGAGGGGGAGCCTTTGTGGAATGGTTCACCGTCGATCCTGTCTCCGGCAAGCGGACCCTCATCAATGCCGATGGAGGCATCAAGGCCTACACCAGTGCTCAGGCACCGATGGCAGCGGTTCAGTTGCTGGGTTCAGCGAGCCTCAGTGAAACCTACGCCGCGCTGGCCGGTGCGGTGGTGGATCCATCGGCCAAGACCATCACCCTAGCCCGCCCGTCCGAGACGCAATTCTTCAAGGTGTCGGGAGCGTCATCGCTCACGATTTCTGGGGTGCGGTTGGTGGGTGAGACACTGGTGATCACGTACCGCTGATCGACTGGAAATTCGCATGAGGCCGGTTCCACTGTGCAGGTGGTGCCGGCCTTTTATTTCACGGAGACCGCCGTGAATCGCGATAAGGACCTGCCGGAAGCGTTGTTCGGTGGGCGGGGCTCCTGGGGAGGGATTTCTGAGCGCTCAGGATGTCAAAGGTTGCCGCCGCTCCAGCCGAACTTCTCGCGGAGGGTTGCAAAAAAGCTACTGCCCTCGGGACGGAGGAGTTTCACCGCCTGCTTGCTGCGACGGATCAGGACGCGGTCGCCAGTGTTCAGATGCGTCTGTTGTTGACCGTCGGCGGCGAGGGTGGCTTCAAGGCGTCGGCTGAGCAGGGTCACTTGAACCACGGAGTCGAGGCTCATCACCACAGGTCGGATGGAGAGCGTGTGCGGGCAGATCGGCGTGAGCGTCAGCACGTCGGCGTCGGGACTCACGATGGCGCCACCGGCCGCCAGTGAATAGGCCGTGGATCCGGTGGGTGAACTGGCGATGAGTCCGTCGCAGCGGTAGCGGGTGAGGAGTTCACCATTCACCGCGACCTCGAGTTCGATGAGGCGAGAGGCCAGTCCGCGGCTGAGGACGAAGTCGTTCAACGCGGTCTGAATCGACGATGAACCATTCCGATGGATGACGGCCTCGAGCAGCGCGCGGTCTTCGATGCGGAATTTTCCGGCGACCACCGTGCGGAGTGCCTCGGCCAAGTTCGCCTCTTGGACGGCTGCCAGGAAGCCGAGATGACCCGCATTGATGCCGAGGATGGGGACCCCGGAACCGGCTGTTTCGCGGGCCACGCGCAGCATGGTGCCGTCGCCGCCGAAGACCAGAAGGAGGTCACAACGGTCGGCCAGTGTGCCGAGGTCGGGGACTGTCGGGACGCTCTTGAGGCGCGCGAATTGTGCGGTCGTGGAGTCGCAGACGATTTCCCGGCCCAGGCGCTTGAGCTGGGTGACGGCCTTTCGGATCACCGCGATGCTGCGGGGTTTTTCAGGATTGGCGACGAGGCCGATCCTGCGTAGGGCATCTGCGGTCTTTTTCACGCGATTCGTTCCAGATGAGCCAGAAACTCCTTGTTTCCGGCGGGGCCGCGCAAGGGAGATTCAGTGACCCCACGCCAAGCCAGCGAGGGGAGTTCGGTGGCGACAAAGGATTCCAGCGAAGCGATGACGCGCGCGTGGATCTCGGGATCGGTGATGACACCCGCTCCGCGATCGACCTCCTCCTTACCGGCCTCGAATTGGGGTTTGATCAGCGCGACAATGCTGCCGCCGATCCGCAGAAATCCGGGGATGGGTGGCAAGATGAGTTGCAGGCTGATGAAGGAACAGTCGGCCACAGCGACGTCCAATGGAGCAGGGGATCCGAGGTGATCGAGGGTCAGGCTCCGTGCGTTGGTTCGTTCCAAGACGATCACCCGGGGGTCTTGCCGGAGTTTCCAAGACAATTGTCCATGACCGACATCGACCGCATGCACAGAGGCCGCTCCGTGTTGGAGAAGGCAGTCGGTGAAACCTCCGGTGCTAGCACCGAGATCGATGCACTGGAAACCCTGCACGGACAGGGCGAAGTGTTTCAATGCGTGCTCAAGCTTGTGGCCGCCCCGTGAAACATACCGATCAGCGCCGAGCAACTCGATGGTGTCACCGTCACGGACCCAATCGCTGGGTTTTTGGGCCGGGTGCCCGTTGATGCGGACTTGTCCGGCCATGATCGAGCGTTGTGCCTGCGAGCGGGATTCGCTGAGACCGCGGTCCACCAGCGCTTGATCAATGCGGGTCTTCAAGTTTTATTGAGGATACTGCGCGTGCTGTAGCCTAGAGGCAAAGCCGTATAGCAGGCTTCAGCAAACTCGTTTGGGACAACTCCTCTGCGATCCATTGCCTTGAGCGATCCTTCTGGATAGGTTTGGGCCATGTCCGAGATCGCCAGCTATGTGGCTCATGGAGCCGCTCAGATCACTCCAGCCACTTTAGATAAAGTTCTGCGGAGTCTCCCCATGTGGAAGGTGGAGTTTGCGCAAATCAACGCGCCGCATTTCCCCCACTTGGTCAACCAGCTCGAGTTCTTGGCGGATCTGGTCGAAGACGTGGCAGAAGGAGTCTACAAAGACCTGCCCTACAGTGCGTTGGCCGCCGCCGTCTTCGCGATCACCTACGCGCACAAGAAGACTGATCTCATCCCGGACCATGTGCCGATCATGGGTCATGCCGATGATTCCAGTGTGGCTCGAGCGGTATTGATCCTCCACGGGAAAGCCTTGGCCCACTACGCGGAGAAATCCGGCATGGATTGGGATAATATCACCAGCAAGCCGTGACCCGCGGGTCGGAAGCGTGAGGATTGGCTTAGGGATTAGGGGTTAAACAGGATCCCGCGCAAGGCGGAACGAAACACGAGATCGGGATCGGGATCGTGGTGATGCGTTGCGGGTTTTCGCGTGCGGTCTGGTGCTTGATCTCGTTCGAGGAGCTGAAGTTCCTACCCTCCGATTCGAGCGCAATGTATCGGTCGGAACACGATTCAAGACCGCGGGGGATTTACTCGGTCCGGCAGCCCAGAGTGAGGAGCACATTGGCCCAAAGGGCTCGGTCTCCGGTCTGAACCGTGAGGACGTGATCCGGTGACTCAACGTGTTGGTAGAAGTCCCATTTCAGTATGGGTTCCAAAGTGAGATTGGATCCTGCGTTTTGTAGGACCTTGCGGAACTCCTGCCATACGGGTGGTTCCCCGAGTGCCGCATAGGGGTCATCGGATGGGATTCCCATCACGTTGACATGGTCGATCGGCACGGCAGACAGGATGGCCTGAAGGACTTCGGTTACCGAGACCACTCCAGGCGAAAGGTTGAGGCATACCAGAGATGCATTCGGACCCTTCTTGGTGGATGCGGGGTAATTTCCATCCGCGATGAGGATCTTGGAGTGGTGACCGGCCCTTCCGAGAATCGCGTTGATTTCGGGGTGGATCAGTTGGTGCTTCAGCATGGGACGTTGGCGGGGGCTGGCAGTTTTGCGGGAGTTCCGATCTTTAGCGGGGGAAAAACTTCCTGAAACTCTCCAGTGTTTTAGTCGCTGCGGTCTCCGCGTCTGGCCATGGGAAGATTTCACCCGAGACGTAGCCGTCGTAGCCCACATCGATTAACGCTTCGGCAACCGGACTGATTTGGGTATGGCCCAAGCCGATGGCACGCCGGTTCGAATCGGCGAAGTGCACATGACCGATCCATTTCCCGTTGATTCGGATGGCTTCGGCCAAATCGGTTTCTTCAATATTCATGTGAAACAGGTCGGCCAAGAGTTTCACGTTTCGAGTCTTGAGGGTTTCCAGGAACGCGGCCGCCTCGGAAAGCGTATTGAACAAATTTGTTTCGTAGCGGTTCAGCGGCTCATACAGCAGAGGTACACCGTGGGCGTGGGCTCGCGGACCCAATTGATTGAGTTCAGCTCTCAACCATTCCAGCGCCTGCTCTCGGGAAACCCCATCCCCATGACGTCCTTGCATCGAACCGATGATGGCTGGCGCCCCGAATCCTCCGGCGAAGTCCACGATGGCTCCGATGAAATCCCGCCCGGCAGCCCGTACCAAAGGATCTGGGTCAGTCAGGCGAAGTTTTCGCGTCAACCAACCCGCCCCGGTTCCCATGGCAGCCAACTGGACTGAATATTTTTCGAGCCATCCACGGAGCAGGTAGCCATCAATATCGTCTGCGTGGGACGGGAAAATCTCAACCCCATCGAACCCAGTGCCTGCAGCGCTTGCGATCCCAGTCTCTAAACCGCCGTGGAACACGAACGGACCACCCTTGGACTCAGGAACGATGGAAACTGTGATAGCCGAGCGGATCATGTGCTGCTGCCGATTCGTTTGTCGGTTTGTAGTGACCCTGAAGGATCACTGAAGCGATAGCCGAGGGGAGTTAGGAAGAATGGTGCGCGCTGCAGGGTTCGAACCTGCGACCCCTTCCGTGTGAAGGAAGTGCTCTACCACTGAGCTAAGCACGCACTCAAAGACGAGGAGATGAAACCTTCGCCCACCCCACCCCTCAAGCAAAAGTTCCAAAAAAATAAAGTGACAGGTTCAAAGTAATTGACAGCTTGGAGCTTCTTCTTAGGTTGGGGGTATGAGGTTGGCGCGGATCAAGGGGCAGGCTGGGAATGCGGCGGTGTACCATTGCATTTCGCGGACTGTGGCTGGGGAGAAGCTCTTGAATGAGGCGTGTCGGGAGAAGATGTCGGAGATTTTGATGGCGCTGTCGGCGTTCTGTGGCCTGGAGGTGATCACGTATTGCATGATGGCCAACCATTTCCATGTGCTGATTCGGGTGCCGGTTGCACTAGAACTGTCTGACGGTGAATTGCTGGAGCGAGCAGAGGGGTTTTACGGGAAGAAGGGGCTTCTCAGCGTGCTGGCACGGGAAGGGGTCGAGCAGCGGGGACGGATTGATGGGCATGTGCGGGAGACGCTGCTGGGGCGGATGGGTGATGTGTCGGTGTTCATGAAGGAGTTCAAGCAGCGGTTCAGTCGTTGGTTCAACCGCCAGAGCGAACGGTTTGGGACGCTGTGGGCGGAACGCTTCAAGAGTGTGCTGGTGGAGGATTGCCCGAAGGCGGTGCAGACGGTGGCGTCGTACATTGATTTGAATCCGGTGCGGGCAGGGTTGGTGGAGGATCCGAAGGAATACCGGCATTGTGGCTACGCGGCTGCGGTGGCCGGTGGGAATGG
>JARXAF010000043.1 GCA_029865985.1 Verrucomicrobiota bacterium | reverse complement strand
CGACGGGCTGCCCCCAGATAATCTTGCGCGACATGATGCCCAGGAAAGTCGTGGGCGTAGCGGTAGCCTTCGCCGTGGCCGAGGACCTTGGATCCGGCGTAGTGGCCGTCGCGCAAGTGGTTCGGCACAGCCAGCGTTCGGCCAGAACGGATGTCCTCCAAGGCCGCATCGATGGCTTTGACCACCGAGTTGCTCTTGTTGGCGGTGGCGATGTACAGGGCGGCTTCGGCGATGGGGATCCGCGCCTCGGGCCATCCGATGACTTCCGCGGCCTGGCAAGCGGCGGTGGCCAGCACCAGGGCCATCGGGTCGGCCAGTCCGACATCTTCGGCGGCATGGATCATGATGCGCCGAGCGATGAACCGGGGATCCTCGCCGGCATGGATCATCTTGGCCAACCAGTAGAGCGTGGCGTCGGGATCGCTCCCGCGCATCGACTTGATGAAGGCGCTGATGGTGTCGTAGTGGGCGTCGCCGTCTCCGTCATAGACCACGGCCTTGCGCTGGATGCATTCCTCAGCCACGGATCGGTCGATCCGGATGACCCCATCACTGCCCGGAGGCGTGGTCATGGCCGCGATCTCGATCGAGTTGAGGGCTTTGCGGGCGTCCCCGTCGGACACTCTGGCCAGGTGCGCCAGAGCCTCGGGCTCGGTTTCGATGCGCAGGTGTCCCAGACCGCGTTCGGAATCCGACAGAGCCCGTCGCAGGAGATCCAGCAGGTCGGATTCTTCGAGGGCTCGGAGTTCGAAGACCTGGGATCGGGACACCAGCGGTGAATTGATGAAGAAGAACGGGTTGTGGGTGGTCGCTCCGATGAGCTTCACCGCGCCGCTTTCCACGTCGGGAAGCAGGACATCTTGTTGGGCCCGGTTGAATCGGTGGATTTCGTCGATGAAGAGCAGGGTGGATTCACCGGTGTTGCGAAGCCGATGATTGGCCCCCTGCAAAACCCGTCGCATTTCGGCCAAATTGGATTCGACGGCATTGAGCTTTTCGAAACGGGACTTCGAGCGTGCCGCGATAATTTGGGCCAGGGTGGTTTTACCGGTTCCGGGCGGCCCAAAGAAGATCAGGGACTGGATGCGGTCGGCATCGATGGCTCGGCGGAGCAGGAGACCCGGGGCCAGCAAGTGGCGCTGTCCGGAGTATTCATCGAGGGTCCGGGGTCGCATCCGCGAGGCCAAGGGAGCGACGGACATGGATCGTTCCGTATGAACCGGGGGAGGGCTCATGCCATCCGGGTTGGCCGGCTTTGGTACGCCTGCTGCGCCGCCCAATTCAAAGAGGTTCGACTGCGACACGGCTCAACAGTAGGGACAGGCTCTCGATGGGAAAAGATCCGGTTGCGAAAGAAGGGGTCAAAAGCAACGGCGCAGGACCCTTGCGAGTCCTGCGCCGTTGAAGCAAACGGATCGGATGTATTACACCAAGGCGATCTTGTCGCCCTTCTTGAGGGTGACGACAGCCTTCTTGTAGTCGCTGCTCTTGCCGGCAGCCTTGGTCATCTGGCGACGAGCCTTGCCCTCGTAGTTCGCCGTGTTGACCTTGGTCACCTTGACGTTGAAGAGCTGCTCCACGGCCTTCTTGATCTGCGGCGCAGAAGCGCGGCGGTCGGCCAGAAGGGTGTACTTGTTGAACTTTTCGGTCTGAAGGGCCGCCTTTTCAGTGATGCGGACCGTCTTGATGGTATCGAAAATGGTCATGTTGGTTTCCCTTTCTGGTTACTTGGCGATGCGAGCCTCAACCGCCTCGAAGCCGGCCTTGGTGAAGACGAGCTTGTCGTACTTGAGGAGGTCGTAGGTGTTGACCAGATCAGCGGTCTTGAGTTCCACGCCGGACACATTGCGGCTGGCGAGGTAGGCGGACTTGTCGGCCGCACCCACAACCACGAGGTTGGTGTTGCCGTCGAGTCCGAGGGCCTGCAGCACCGCGACGAAGTCTTTGGTCTTCGCAGCGGTGAGCTTCAGGTCGTCGATCAGGACCACATCACCCGACTTCAGACGCTCGCTGAGCGCCTTGCGGAGGGCGAGGCTCTTGACCTTCTTGTTGACCTTCTTGGAGAAGTCACGGGGCTTGGGGCCGAACACCACGCCGCCGCCGCGCCACAGAGGGCTGGCGAAGGAGCCGGCGCGTGCGCGACCGGTTCCCTTTTGGCGCCAGGGCTTTTTGCCGGTTCCGGCAACATCACCCATGGTCTTGGTGCAGGCGGTGCCGCTGCGCTGGGCAGCGTTGTAGGCGACCACGGTGTCGTGGACGGCCTGGGTACCGCGACCGTCGGCAATCAACTCGAAACGGACATCGAGTTCGCCAGCGGCGTTTCCCTTGGAGTCTTTGATCGAAAGTTTCATGGAACAGGTTCCTTAGTTACTTCTTCTTGGCGGCAGCGGCGGCCTTCTTGTCGTCCTTCTTGGCCGTGGCAGCATCCTTGGCCTTCTTGCGGGCGTCGGTGATCTGCTTCAGGCGAGCGGAGTTGATGGAGATCTTCTTCGCTTCACGGATGATGCAATAGTCTCCCTCGCTGCCCGGGAAATTGCCCTTGATGAGGAGCACGTTGTCGTCAGGACGAACCTGGATGATTTCCAGATTCTGTGAGGTCCGACGCACCACGCCCATGTGACCGGGCATCTTCATGCCGCGCATGACGGTACCGGGGAAGAGGCGCTGACCGATGGCGCCCGAACGACGGTGCCAGCCCTTGGCGCCGTGGGTAGAATCACCGCCGCGGAAGCTCCAGCGGGCGACGACGCCCTCGAAACCGCGACCCTTCGTGGTGCCGATGGCGTCCACGAACTGCCCGACTTGGAAGAGATCGGCGCCAACGGTGTCTCCGGACTTCACTTCCTTGGAGAAGTCGCGGAATTCGCGGATGCGCTTGACGCCGGTGAGCACCGGCTGTTCGCCGCCCTGTCCTGGGGCGTCCACCTTGACGCCCTGCTTGGCGAGGTGACCGACGACAGCCTTGGTCAGGCGGCCGAGCTTCTGATCACCGTAGCCCAGTTGAACGGCATTGTAGCCGTCTTTGGAGGCTTGGGTCTTGACCTGAAGCACCCGGTTGGGGCCGACATGGACGACCGTGACGGGCACGAGTACGCCGTTGGAGTCATACACACGGGTATGACCCACCTTGAGTCCGATAAGTCCGAGAGGCATGGCTTGGAAAGTTAGATCTTGATTTGGATGTCGACGCCGGCCGGGAGGTTGAGCTTCTTGAGCTCGTCCACGGTCTTCGCAGTGGGATCGAGGATGTCCAGCAAGCGCTTGTGGGTGCGCTGCTCGAACGATTCCTGAGACTTCTTGTCCGCGTGGGGCGAACGAAGCACGGTCAGGCGCTCGATCTTGGTCGGGAGGGGGATGGGGCCAGCGACACGGGCACCAGAGCGCTTGACGGTCTCCACGATTTCGCTCGCGGAGGCGTCAATGACCCGGTGGTCGTAGGCTTTGAGTCGGATACGGATACGTTGTCCAGCCATTGCAAAGAACAGTTTTAGGTTTTTAGGAGGGAGATTAGCTGCGGGCGGCAGGGCGCTTCTTGGCGGCATCCATCACCGTGGTGAGGACGCTGTTGGGAACCTGCTCGAAGTGGAGCGGTTCCATGCTGTAGGAGGCACGGCCCTTGGAAAGAGAGCGGATGGCGGTCGCGTAGCCGAACATTTCGGCCAGCGGCACCTGAGCAGTGAGAACGGTCTGTCCATTCTTGCCATCCACACCTTGGATCATGCCGCGGCGGCGGTTGATGTCACCCAAGATATCGCCCTGATATTCGTCAGGGGTGGTGGCCTCGACCTTCATAATCGGCTCCAAGAGGATCGGACCGGCCTGAGCAAAAGCGTCTTTGAGCGCAAAGATGCCGGCCATCTTGAATGCCAACTCGTTCGAGTCGACTTCATGGAACGATCCATCTTTGACGGAAACCTTGATGTCGATCACCTGGAAGCCGGCGTAGACACCGGACTTGATGGCCTCTGCGATGCCGTTCATGACCGCCGGGATGTACTCCTTGGGGATGGTACCACCAACGACCTTGTTGACGATCTCGACGCCCTTGCCCTTTTCGTTCGGCTCGACATCGATGATGGCGTGACCGTATTGGCCGCGACCACCGGACTGGCGGATGAACTTGCCCTCGCCCTCGGCCGGCTTGGTGATGGTTTCGCGGTAGGCGATTTGGGGAGCACCGGCGTCGGCCTCGACGGAGAATTCGCGCTTGAGACGGTCACGGATGATTTCCAGATGCAACTCGCCCATGCCGGCGATGATCAACTGTCCGGTTTCTTCGTTGGTGAAGCAACGGAAGGTCGGATCTTCTTCAGCCAGACGCTGGAGGCCCTGGGACATCTTGTCTTGGTCGGCCTTCGTCTTCGGCTCGATGGCCATGCTGATGACCGGCTCAGGGAAGGTTGGGGGCTCGAGGGCGATGTCGAAGTCTTCGTTGCACAGGGTGTCACCGGTAGTGATGTTGCGCAGACCAACGAGGGCCGCGATGTCGCCGGAGTAGACGGAGTCCACGTCCTTGCGCTCGCTGCCCTGAATGACCATCAATCGGCTCACACGCTCGCGCTTGCGGGTGCGGGGATTGTAGATCGAATCGCCCTTCTTGAGCTGGCCAGAATAGACACGGAAGAACACCAGTTTGCCGGCGTACGGGTCGGTCCAAAGCTTGAACGCGAGCGAGCAGAACTTGCTGTTGTCGTTCGGGGGGACTTCCAGGGTGTCTTCGGTGCCGGGAACCATGCCCTGAGCCGGAGGAATATCCAGCGGGGAGGGCAGGTAATCGATGACGGCGTCGATCAAAACCTGGACACCCTTCTTCTTGAAAGCGGTGCCACACAGGACCGGGATGAGCTCGATCTTGCAGGTGAGGCGGCGGATGGCGGCCTTAAGGACGGGAACTGAAATGGGCTTCTCTTCGAGAATCAGCTCCGCGATTGCGTCGTCCTTGTTGGAGACGGCATCGATGAGCTCGGCCAAAGCGGCGGCGGCGCGCTCTTGATGAGCAGCAGGAATATCGGTGACTTCGTACTTCAGGCCTTCGTTGGTGAGGTCACCCTCGCCCCAGATGATGGCCTTCTGGTTCACCACGTCGATGACGCCAGCAAACTTGTCTTCAGCTCCGATGTTCAGGAAGATCGGGAACGCGTATGCTCCGAGCTTCTTGCGCATGTCGCTCAGCGCGTTGTCGAAGTTGGCGCCGGTGCGGTCCATCTTGTTGACGAACGCGATGCGGGGAACCTTGTACTTGGTGGCTTGGCGCCAGACAGTTTCGGACTGGGGCTGCACACCGGCAACGCCGCAGAACACAGCGACAGCGCCATCGAGAACGCGCATGGAACGCTCCACCTCAGCGGTGAAGTCCACGTGTCCCGGGGTGTCGATGATGTTGATCCGGTGAGCGATGCCTTCGAAATTCTTGAAGAGACCGGTGTCCTTCTTCTGAGTCCAGAAGGAGGTGACGGCTGCCGAGGTGATCGTGATGCCGCGCTCCTTCTCCTGTTCCATCCAGTCGGTGACGGTGTTGCCATCATCGACGTCACCGATCTTGTGGATCAATCCGGTGTAGAAAAGGATACGCTCAGTCGTCGTCGTCTTACCCGCATCGATGTGGGCGCAAATCCCGAAATTACGGGTGCGCTCCAAAGGATACTGGCGCTGCGGAGAGTTGAGTGTCGTGTTGATGGCCGCGGGATCGCTCATGGATGGGAAAGATCGTCGTTTTTGGAGATGAAAAACGCCCCGACTCGGCATCGGGGCGTCGCATAAAGGAATAACTTACCAGCGGAAGTGTGCGAACGCCTTGTTGGCTTGAGCCATCTTGTGAACGTCGTCGCGCTTGCGGATGGCATTGCCCTGGCCCTGGTAGGCTTCGAGCAGTTCGGTGGCCAAAGCCTGCTTCATCGGAATGCCCTTGCGGTCATCCGCATATCCAACGATCCAGCGCATGGCCAGAGAAGTCTGACGATCCGGGGTGACTTCCATCGGAACCTGATAGGTGGCACCACCGACGCGGCGGGCCTTGGTCTCGATGCGGGGCTTGGCGTTGTCGATCGCGCGCTGGACGATCTCCAGGGGATCAACGCCCGGGGTCTTCTCGGCGAGGGCCTCGATGGCGCCGTAGACGATGCGACGGGCAACGTTCTTCTGGCCGCTGAACATGACGGTGTTCACCAGGCGGCCGACGAGGACGCTGTTGTACTTGGCGTCCGCGATGACGGAACGCTTAATGGCTTGACGACGACGGGACATACAAAGATCGGAGAGTGAGTTTGTTTCTGCTGGTTGGCCGCTGCGTTATTTCTTCTTGGCGGCGGCTCCGGCCTTCGGACGCTTGACGCCGTACTTGGAACGGCTGACGCGGCGCTTCTCGACGCCGGCGGCGTCCAGAGTTCCGCGGACAATGTGGTAGCGGACACCGGGAAGATCTTTCACGCGGCCGCCTCGGACGAGGACGATCGAGTGCTCCTGGAGGTTGTGGCCCTCGTCAGGGATGTAGGCGATCACTTCAAAGCCGTTGGTCAGCCGAACCTTGGCGACCTTCCGCATGGCGGAGTTCGGCTTCTTGGGCGTGCGGGTCATGACCTGCAAGCAGACGCCGCGACGGAAGGGCGCATTTTCCAAGGCCGGAGACTTGGACTTGTAGATGATCTTGGTGCGGCCCTTGCGGACCAACTGGTTAATCGTAGGCATCGATGCCGAAAGGTTATCGCCTCCGTCAGTAGCGACGGAAACGGGAGCGCGGACCTTAGCAACCGTCGTTGTCCGTGCAATACGTTTTTTGAGAAAAATCGAAGTTGGCTTTAAAACAGGTGTTCGAAATCACGGCTGGGACGGTTGGCCGGCGGGTTGGTGATGCTCAATGCGAACCAATTGGGTGTCTTTGTTTCCTACCCAGGCCGAGCCGTTTTCGAGGACATAAAGGCATCCATCTGGGCCGATTTCGAGGTCCATGGGGCGCATGAAGGTCATGTTTGGACAAAAGCGCTCCATTCGAAGCTTGCCATCCGATGTCTTGGCGATCTTGTGATCCTCATCGAGGTGAACGGCCAGGATCCAGTTGCGGGACCATTCGTAGATAAAGAGCGTACGATCGAATTCCTTGGGCAGTTTATGCGGGGATTTGGATCGGGCGTCGTAGCGGTAAACAGGGCCTGCGCAAGCGGTCCGGCCACCATTGCGAACCTCGGGGAAACGGGTGGAGGCTCCGTAGGGATACCAAATGAACGCGGGTTGGGCCGGAGGCAATTCAGACGGGCCGGTGTTCAATCGTGACGGGTTGATGGGATGCGCCGGATCCCAAGGTTCCCCAGTCTGGCGTGTTTCAAAGTCGTAGCGGTGGTAGGGGCGATTGTCTCCAGCGAAGAACGGCCAACCAAAGTTGCCGGCCGCGCGCGCTTGGTTGATTTCATCAAACCCGGCGGGGCCGCGCTTGTCGTTCGGGCCGCCGGCGTCGGGACCTACTTCACCCCAATAAAGGTGGCCTGTGGCCTTGTCGACGCTGATGCGGAAGGGGTTGCGGTTGCCCATGACATAGATTTCCGGGCGGGTTTTGGGCGTTCCGGTTGGGAACAGGTTCCCCTTGGGAATGGTGATCGTTCCGTTGGACTCGGGATGGATGCGCAAGATCTTGCCGCGAAGATCGTTGGCGTTGGCGGCGGATTTCTGGGCGTTCCAAGGTTCGCGGCCGGGGCGTTCATCGATGGGGCTGTAACCATCGGATTCGCCGGGATGCGTGTTGTCGCCGGTGGCAGCGTACAAGTTGCCGGAGCCGTCAAAGGCGAGGGATCCGGCCGAATGGCAGCATTGGTCGCGCTGTGTCTGGATGCGCAGGAGAATCTTTTCGCTGGCCATGTCGAGCACGCCGTTGCGAAGGGTGAATCGCGAGACCCGGTTGTCGCCGGTTTTGTGTTTGGTGTCGTCGGTGCGGGTTTGTGGGTCGGAGTAAAACAGGTAAATCCAAGAGTTTTTGGCGAATTTGGGATCCAACGCGATGCCCAGCAGGCCGTCTTCCAATTCCGTGAACACCTGCAGGGTGCCGGCGATGGTTGAGGTTTGGGTGGCGGGGTTCCACACCTTGAGGATGCCACTGCGCTCGATGAAAAAGACCCGCCCGTCCGGAGCCACGGCGATTTCCATGGGGTTGACCACGGTGTCTTCGGCTTGCCCATCGCCGTCCTGGTCGCGGTCGGTGTCGAGAATGACCTTGTGGAACGCGCCGTCGATTTGCGGCCCGGAAGGCTTCGGACCGGGTTTAGGATCGGCCGCCAACGCAGCAAGGCAGGCACCGAGACTCAGGGTGGTGGCCGTTGTCAGTGTCAGGTGCCGGAAAGGGGACAGCGTGAGGGACATGTCCGACAGTCAATCGCAGTCCCGGCTGGGCGAAAGTTTTTTTCGCCGTCAAATCAGTGCCCCGCCAGCCAGAGTGAGGGTCAGGGTTCCCAGCGTTCGCGGTGGCCGCACTGGGCCTCGTGCCGGAGTGCATGGTCGATGAGGGTCAGGGCTGTCATGGCCTCGACCATCGGAACGGCCCGGGGCAGCACACAAGGGTCATGGCGACCGCGTCCGCGCAGTGTGGTGTTCTGCAGGTGCACGTCGATCGTATCCTGCTCGTGCATCACCGTCGCCACGGGTTTGAAGGCGACCCGGAAGTGGATGGTGGCCCCGTTGGAAATGCCTCCTTGGATGCCGCCGGACCGGTTGGAAGTGGTGAGGATCTTGCCGTCCACGTTGCGGAAGGCGTCGTTGTGCTGGAGGCCGGTGAGGAGGATACCCTCAAAGCCCGAGCCGATTTCGAAGCCCTTAGTGGCCGGCAGGGACATCATGCCCTTGGCGAGATCGGCCTCCAGGCGGTCAAAGACGGGGTCTCCCCAGCCAACAGGGACATTCCGGGCCACGCCGAGGACCACTCCGCCGACGCTGTCGCCCTGACCGCGCCGTTCTTCGATGAGTTCGATCATCGCCGGGGCGGCCGCGGCATCCGGGCAACGCAGGATATTGGATTCGACGGCTTCAGAGGTGAAGTTCTCAGGATCGACGTTCGCCTTGAGGTGCTGGACTTGGGTCACGCAGGCCAACACTTCGACGCCCCAGAAATCGCGCAGGAGTTTCTTGGCGATGGCACCGGCGGCGACACGGCCAATCGTTTCGCGAGCCGAGGTGCGTCCGCCGCCGGGCCAGGCGCGATGCCCGTATTTGACGTGATAGGTGTAATCGGCATGGGACGGGCGGAACTTCTCGGCCATTTCGTTGTAGGCCTCGGAGCGGAAGTCCTCGTTCTTGACCCACATGGAGATGGGGGTTCCGAGGGTGAGTCCTTCGAAGGTTCCGGACAGGATCTTGACTGTGTCGGTCTCCTTGCGCGGGGTGACGATGGATGACTGACCCGGGCGACGCCGGTCCAAGTCTGGCTGGATGTCGGCCTCGGTGAGCGGGAGACGCGGCGGGCAACCGTCGATGACCACTCCGACGCCGCCGCCGTGCGATTCGCCCCAGGTGGTGATGCGGAAGAGGTTTCCAAACGTGTTGCCCATGACTGGGTGAATTCTGCGATGAAGGGGGCGGGGGCGAAAGAGCAAACGAGGGCTACGCGGGACTCGGATCTTCGCTCGCAGGGAAGCTCGGACGAGGAATAGCTTTCGCGCTTTGCGCGAGGGAAGGGGTGGATCGCTTCCAATGCTCGCTCCGATCCGAGTCCCGCTCCGCTTGCGGTAGGAAGGTCAGCGCTCGCAGGGAAGCTCGGGGAAGAAATAGCTTTCGCGCTTTGCGCGAGGGAAGGGTTGGATCGCTTCCAATGCTCGCTTCGGCCCGAGTCCCGCTCCGCTTGCGGTAGGAAGGTCAGCGCTCGCAGGGAAGCTCGGCGAAGAAACAGCTTTCGCGCTTTGCGCGAGGGAAGGGTTGGATCGCTTCCAATGCTCGCTCCGATCCGAGTCCCGCTCCGCTGGCGGCGGGAAAGATAGGGGCCTTCGCTCGCAGAGAACTGTGAAATCAAATGCAGTCTCCTCGGTGCCTCGGTGGTAAATTGTGGGATCTAGGAATTGGTCGGGCATGGGGCTCGAGGCTACGG
>JARXAF010000025.1 GCA_029865985.1 Verrucomicrobiota bacterium | reverse complement strand
GAAGGGTTCGATTGGCAAGGCGCGAGGAGGGAGCAGACCCGCAGCGGTCTGTGACCGACAAGCAACGCCGCCAGCGGGCCCTTCCCTCCCAAACCCTCCGGGCGGCGGGTCTTTCCGGCTTGGACTGCGTTGGTTCGGGCGGAACAGACCGTAGGAGGTCTGCCCCGCCGCTCACCGCCTTGCCCAAACCAGAATTCCCCAGCCGCAGAACCCCTCCCCATTTTCAGACAGGCTCTTAGACATTTCCTGACGGCACGGCAAAAAACCTCCTTCGCCCCGCCGCCGAGTTTCGGCATCGTGCCCCAAGCCATGTCCTTGCAGGAACACCGTCAGGCCATCGATGCGTTGGACGCCGACATCGTGCGTCTGCTCAACGAGCGTACGCGTCACGTGCTGGAGATCGGGGCGATTAAGACCCGTCACGGCCAGGAAATCTATGCACCGCACCGGGAGCGGGCCGTGTTCCAGAAGGTCTTTCGCCACAATCAGGGGCCGATCACCAACGAAGGGCTCCGGGCCATTTATCGTGAGATCATGTCCTGCGCTCTGTCCTTGGAGCGGAGCTTGACCATCGCCTATCTCGGGCCTGAAGCGACCTTCACCCATCAGGCGGCCTTGCGCCGCTTTGGTGCGTCGCTGGCCTATGCTCCGCAGAGAACCATTGCCGATGTGTTCAATGAGGTGTCGCGCCAGCAGGCCGACTACGGCGTGGTGCCCGTCGAGAACTCCACCGAGGGCGTGGTGACCCACACGCTGGACATGTTCGTGGACAGCGACCTGAAGATCGTCTCGCAAATCGTTCTCAAGATTTCCCACTGCCTGGCCGCCAAGGGGCGTCGCGAAGACATTCGTAAACTCTACGTCCATCCCCAGACGCTGGCCCAGTGCCGTGGATGGATCCAACGCTGCCTGCCGCAGGCCGAGGTGGTTGAGACCAGTTCGAATGCCCGTTCGGCCGAATTGGCTGCGAAGGAAAAATACGCGGCGGCCATCACGGGTGAACTGGCTGGAGAGCGCTACAAGGTTCCTATCTTGGAGCGGGACATCCAGGACAACTCGGCCAACGCCACCCGATTCCTGGTACTGGGCCGTCAATGTGGTCCGAGTTCCGGAGCCGACCGCACCAGCCTGATGTTCAGTCTGCGCGACGAGGCCGGTGCCTTGCATCGGGCCTTGGCTCCCTTCCGTCGCTTCCGCATCAACATGACCAAGATCGAGTCTCGACCCTCGAAGCGGAAGGCCTGGGAGTATTTCTTCTTTGCCGACATCGACGGTCACGCCGAGGACACCAAGGTTGCCAAGGCCATTGAGATGCTGGGTCAGCACTGCAGTTTTGTGAAAATCCTCGGGTCCTATCCGAACGGCGAATAGTCACTTCGCTCAAGTCCGTCCTTTTGTCGGAGGCCCGATTCGTGGCAATTCGGCGGGGTGGAAACATTGTCCAACGGACTGCCCGTCGCCGGCCAGCGACTGCGCCTGGAAATCACGGACCTCGCTTTCGGCGGAGAAGGGGTGGCTCGTGTGGGTGAATTTGTGGTGTTCATTCCATTCACCGCGCCGGGCGATGTGGTGGAGGCCAAGCTCACCGAGGTGAAGAAGAGTTTCGGCCGGGCCGAACTGGTGAAGATCATCACCGGCTCCACCGAGCGGGTAACACCCAAATGCACCTACTTTGGTGAGTGTGGCGGCTGCCAGTACCAGCACATCGACTACGCGGCCCAGCTCCGCTGGAAACATCGGCAAATCAGCGAACTGTTCCGGCGCGTCGGCGGCTTTGATCCGTCCATCGTGCAGGGGGTGATTCCGTGTCCCAACCCCTATCACTACCGCAACCGCATCCTGGTCCGCAGCCAATGGAACAAGCCGGCCCAGAAATTGAATCTGGGCTTCATGCGCACCGACTGCGGCTTGGTGTGCGACATCGAGTCGTGTGCGATCGCTGAACCGTCGCTGAACGAGGCCATCACGCAGTGGCGGCGCAATCCGCCTCCGAAGGGCGGGATCAAGACGGTGCTCCGCATGGAAGCCCCGGGTTGGGAAGTGCCGGAGCATTCCTTCTTCCA
Organism: Verrucomicrobiota bacterium; assembly: GCA_029865985.1. Taxonomy (GTDB): domain Bacteria; phylum Verrucomicrobiota; class Verrucomicrobiia; order Limisphaerales; family UBA9464; genus SXXZ01. Next base: position 4,927 of record JARXAF010000025.1, on the reverse strand, counting down.
GAACAACTTCCTGCTCTTGCCCGAGTTGGTGCGGGTGGTGAAGGAGCGGCTGCGCAGTCATGGGGCACAGCATCTGGTGGACGCTTACTGCGGTGTGGGCTTCTTCAGCATCGAGGTGGCCGATGCGGTCGAGAGTTTCGTCGGCGTCGAACTCGATGCGCCGGCCATCCGAGCGGCCCGGCGCAATCAGGAATCCCGCGGCATCCGCAACGGTTCCTATGTGGCCGGTGACACGGACCAGGTATTACCGAGCTTGCTGGCCAAATGGAACCCGGCCCAGACGGCCGTGCTGCTCGACCCACCGCGTGTCGGTTGTCGCCCTCCCAGCCTGGAAGTCCTGCGCCGGACCGGACCGGGGCAGATCCTCTATGTCTCGTGTCACCCAGCCACATTGGCCCGGGACCTGAAAATTCTGTGTGCCGACGGGCGCTATCGACTCGAGACGGTCATCCCGCTGGACATGTTCCCTCAGACTCAGCATGTCGAATGTGTGGCCGATCTTCGCCTGGCGGGTCCGTTGCCTTCGGAAACCATCCTGTCCCCGGCACCGGTGACCGGTTAAGGTTCGTGCCCATGAGTTCCAAGACGGTGGATGATTTCCTGGACCGCGTGCGCCAGAGCGCCCAGGACGGCACCCTGGTCCGGCTGAACCTCGGTGCGTCGATCCAGCCCGACGGCATTCGCAATGTGTTCATCCGCCCGGTGCGCTTGAAAGACGCCCCGGTGCTGTCGTTCGTGTACCGGCACCCGACGCGGGATGTGACCAAGAATTTCCCGTACGACGAGGCGATCGATTTGTTGCGCGACCTGTTGGGTCAGCAGTTTCTCAATGGCTTCCTCTCGACCACTACTGGCACCGCCCAGTTGACGTTCCGCAAAGGGCGTCAGACTCGAATGCTCTTGGGTAAACCCGAAGTGGATGAAGTGCCCGATCTGGCCCATGACCGAGCCAAGCCGCGTCCGGTTCCGGGTCATTCGGCGTGGCTCAAGGAATTGGGTGTCACTACCGCCGAGGGTGCGGTCAAGGCGGGCATGGAAGCCAAGTTCCGCCAGATCAATCGCTTTGTCGAAGTGCTGCAGCCCTTGTTGGTTGCGGCCCAACTCGATCCGGCTGCGCCGTTGCACCTGGTGGATATGGGGTGCGGCAAGGCCTATCTGACTTTCGCGGCCTACGAACACCTTTCCAAAACCCGCACCGGAGCGGTCACAGCCACCGGGGTCGAGGTGCGGCCCGGCCTGGTTGAGCAGGGGAGGTCTGTGGCCGGTCGTTGCGGATTTGCTCAGTTGAAGTTTGAGGCGGGAGATATCGCTTCGAGCCGCTTGGACTCGGCTTCCGTGGTCATGGCCTTGCATGCCTGCGATACAGCGACCGATGAGGCGTTGGCCAAGGGGGTTCAGTCGGGAGCCCCGCTGATATTGGTTTCGCCGTGCTGCCATCAGGAGGTTCGCCCTCAGTTGTCGGTGCCCGCTCCGTTGGCCGGCTCGCTGCGCCACGGAATCTTTCGCGAGCGGCACGCCGAGTTTGCCACGGATGCGCTGCGGGCCCTGTTGCTCGAATGGGCCGGTTATGACACTCGCGTCTTCGAGTTCATTTCGACCGAGCACACCGGCAAAAACATAATGATCGCGGCCATTCGCCGGAAAACCCCGGGTGATACCGAGGCGCGCGCCCGTGCTGTCTCGGAGTTCGCGGCATTCCACGGGATTGTTCGCCAGCGTCTGGCCGAGCGATTGGGCTTCGCGTTGGTCGGATCGGAGGCTGCGGTTTCGCGCGAAACCCCGACGGTGTCATGACCTGGGACGAGGTGGACTGGGCTTCTTTGGAACGATTGCGGGCTTTGTTCCTGCGCTCGGAACCGGTGCGAGAGCCCTACTGGCGCACCTTGTCAGACCTGGCGAGTTACGATTTCACCTACGCCCAGCGCATCGCCTGGAAGTGGGGCGCGGCCTTGTCCGAATTGCAGCGTCTGAACTGGGCTCCGCCCTCGGGTCCGGTGCTGGATTGGGGGTGTGGCAGTGGAGTGGCCTCGCGTTGCGTGGTCGATGCCTTTGAGTCGGCGACATTCTCCGAGGTCCGCCTACACGACCGTTCCGCCTTGGCTATGCAATTCGCAGCCCGCAGGGCTCGGGAGCGTTTCCCGGGTCTTCGAGCAGAGCCTGATCCGTCCGGGGCGGACTCCTGCACCACGTTGGTCATCAGTCATGTGCTCAACGAGTTGCATCGGGACGATCTGCCTCGACTGATGACGGCCGTGCGGGCGGCCCAATGCGTGTTGTGGTTGGAGCCCGGTACCCATGCCTGCAGTCGCGGCCTGATCACGTTGCGTGAGCAGTTGCGGGAAGAATTCAACATAGTGGCTCCTTGCCCGCATCGTCAGACCTGTGGCCTTCAGGTGGCTGGCCGGGAAACCGACTGGTGCCACTTCTTCGCCAAGGCCCCGACCGAAGCCTTCACCGATGGGGAGTGGGTCCAATTTGGCCGCCGCGCCGGTGTGGACCTGCGCAGCTTACCCTACAGTTGGATGGTTCTCGACCGGCGTGCCGTGACCGAGTGGTCTCCGGATCGGGCGCGGGTGATTGGATTGCCTCAATCCTTCAAGCCTTACACCCGTTTGGATGCCTGTCACAGCGGTGGAGTCGGAGGGAGTGGTCTTGTAGAACGCCTTGAAATCCTCAAGCGCTCGGATCCTGAGACGCATCGCCAGCTCAAGGAATCCCCGCCTCCGCCAGAAATCAGGATCCCGGGATAACATTCGATCCCAGCATCAGCCAATACGCTGGGTAGCGTCCGAGCTATTCAACGGGTATAGATTGTCACCAACGCTGCTGTCCGAACATGCAAACTCCGTCCGCCCCCGCATCCCGGAAACCGCACCCCTGGCAGTTCTTTCGAGCCGGCGGGTTTGATCAGGTCAAACTTCAGACCGGTGCCGACCTGATGAACCTGGACCAGCTGGACCAGAAGCTTTGGGTCGCACTGGCTTGTCCGACCACGGGCATCGAGTTCGATCCCAAGACCGCCGCGCTCATCGATTCCGACGGAGACGGTCGTATCCGGGCGCAGGAACTCATCTGCGCCATTCGTTGGGCCGGTTCGATGCTCAAGGACGCCGACGACCTCGTGAAGGGGCGCGACGGGGTTTCTCTCGCTGCGATCAACGACAGCATTCCGGAGGGGCGCCAGATCCTGGGTTCGGCCCGGGTGATCCTCCGGCAATTGGGCAAGGCTGAGGCGGCGGTGATCACCGTCGCAGACGCCGCGGCGGCGACGAAGAGCTTCGCCAACACCGTCTTCAATGGGGACGGGGTGATCATCCCGGAATCGGCCGATGACACCGCGGTCCAGCAGGTCGTCCGCGAGGCGATCGCGGCGGTCGGGTCGGTGATGGACCGGAGTGGAAAGCCGGGCATCGACGCGGTGAAATTGGAGGAGTTCTTCGTTGAATTGACCCGGTTTGATGCCTGGGTGAGCGCCTCGGAATCCGAGGCAACGAAGATCCTTCCGGCTGGTTCGGCGACGGCCGCGGCCGCGGCCGCGATGCAGACGGTGAAGGTCAAGATCGACGACTACTTCGGGCGCTGTCGGTTGGCGGCCTTCGAGGGGCGCCTGTCGTCGCTGCTCAACCGCACCGAAGACGACTACAAGGCGCTCCTAGCCAAGGACCTGACCGTGTCGGCGCAGGAGGTGGCTGGGTTCCCCGTGTCCCGGATCGTTCCGGGCCAACCGCTCTCCTTGATCGGCGGTCTCAACCCGGCCCATGCCAGCGCCATGGCCACGTTCCGGTCGGTGGCCGTCTTGCCGCTCCTCGGAGAACGCGAGAGCCTCACTGAAGAAGACTGGCAGACGCTTCAGAATCGATTGGCTCCGTATGCTGCTTGGTTGGGAGCCAAAGCCGGAATCCGAGTCGAGACCTTGGGCATCACCCGGGTGCGGGAAATCCTTCAGGGGCCGGCCAAGACCGCGATCGCCGCGCTCATCGCCCGCGACCGCGAGTTGGAGGCGGAGGCGTCTGGGGTCGCCTCGGTCGAAAAACTCGTCCGCTTCCACCGCGACCTGATCATGCTCGCCACGAACTTCGTGAACTTCCGCGACCTCTACGACGGCGGGTCACCGGCGATTTTCCAGGCGGGTGTCCTTTACCTCGATCAGCGGTCCTGCAATCTCTGCATCACGGTAGTGGATCCAGCCAAGCACGCGGTGATGGCCAGCCTGGCGGGGGCCTATCTGGCCTACGTGGATTGCGTGCGGAAGGCGACCGGACAGAAACTGACCGTGGTGGCCGTCTTTTCGCAGGGGGACGACGAGAACCTCATGGTGGGTCGCAATGGTGTGTTCTACGACCGCAAGGGGCTCGATTACGACGCCACCATCACCAAGATCGTGGCCAACCCCATCAGCCTCCGTCAGGCCTTCTGGCAGCCTTACAAGCGCTTCGTTCGCTGGGTCGAAGAGCAAATCGCCAAGCGGGCGGCCGAGGCCGATGCGGCTGCCAGCCAGAAGCTCACGGCCGCAGCGACGGCGGTGGTGGCCCAGGGAGCGGCGTCGGCGGTGGCACCGGCGACCAACGCTCCCCAGAAGGTTGACGTCGGCACGGTTGCCGCCCTGGGGGTGGCATTCGGGGCCATCGGGGGCTTCTTCGCGGCGGTCGCCACTTTGGGCAAGGACCTGTGGGCGCAGGGTGTCTTCGCCATGGTCGGAGCCATCTTGGGCATCATGCTCCTCATCTCGGGACCGTCGCTGGTGATGACTTACATCAAGCTGCGCAAGCGCAACCTCGGTCCCATCCTCGATGCCAACGGTTGGGCCGTGAACGCCAAGGCCCGGATCAATGTGCCCTTCGGCACCCGCCTGACGGCCATCGCGGAGTTGCCGCCGGGTTCCACCCGCGACTTGGTCGATCCCTTCGAGGAGACCCGCCGGCCGTGG